>NZ_JAYMGI010000002.1:6337500-6705000 GCF_035825295.1 Actinacidiphila sp. DG2A-62 | reverse complement strand
GTGATGCGCAGACCCCCGTCGGCGAGAGGCGGCGGCGGCCCGAGTTCAGGATGCGGATGGCTCAAAGGTCGATCTCTCCATATTCGGCGTTCGTGTGGTGCGTATTCAGTTGTGAAGTCTGTGTGTCACAGGTGTACCCCGCCCGCGGCGAGATCCTTCCTGAGCTGGTCGGCCTGTTCCCCGGTGAGTTCCACCAGGGGCAGCCGGAGGGGTCCTGCGGGCAGTCCGCGCAGCGCGAGGGCGCTCTTGGCGGTGATGACGCCCTGGGTACGGAACATGCCGGTGTAGACGGGCAGCAGGCGCTGGTGGATCTCGGCGGCCTTGGCGACGTCGCCACCGGTGTACGCGTCCAGCAGGGCGCGCAGCTCGGGGGTGACGATGTGGCTGACGACGGAGACGAAGCCGACGGCGCCGATCGACAGCAGCGGCAGGTTCAGCATGTCGTCGCCGGAGTACCAGGCCAGGCCGCTGCGGGAGAGGGCCCAGCCGGCGGCGGCGAGGTCGCCCTTGGCGTCCTTGTTGGCGACGATCCTCGGGTGCTCGCCCAGCCGGACCAGGGTCTCGGTCTCGATGGGGACGCCGCTGCGGCCGGGGATGTCGTAGAGCATCACGGGCAGACCGGTGGCGTCGGCGATGGCGGTGAAGTGCCGGTGCAGGCCCTCCTGGGGGGGCTTGCTGTAGTACGGCGTGACGGCGAGCAGGCCGTGGGCGCCGGCGCGCTCGGCCCGGCGCGCGAGCTCCACGCTGTGCGCGGTGTCGTTGGTGCCGACGCCGGTGACGATGTGGGCGCGGTCGCCGACGGCTTCGAGCACCGCCTTGACGAGGTGCTCCTTCTCCTGGTCGCTCGTGGTCGGCGACTCCCCGGTGGTGCCGTTGAGGACGAGCCCGTCGTTGCCGGCGTCGACGAGGTGGGCGGCGAGGCGCTGGGCGCCGTCGAGATCGAGGGCGCCGTCGGCGGTGAACGGCGTGACCATTGCGGTCAGCACCCGGCCGAAGGGGGCCTGGGGGGTGGAGGTCGGAGCCATGGTCCCCACGGTACTGGGTGGGTGTGTCAGGACGCAGCCGTGGGACCTGCGGAAAGGACTCCGGCGCTGCCTGCTCGGGGGTTCAAGCAGCGCCGGGGTCCGTTTCTGCAGCCTAGATGAACTTCACGAATGCCTGCAATCCGAACACTTCGGACATGTATCAGGGGGCGACTCGGCCATTCGCGTTGAACGCGGCATGGGTCAGCGGCATCAGCTCCGCCCACAGGGCCTCCATGCGCTCCCCCACCATCTCGATCTCGCGCTGCGGGAAGGACGGGACCCGGGCCAGTTCGTGCTGCGTGCGCAACCCGAGGAAGTGCATGAGCGAGCGCGCGTTGCACGTCGCGTACATCGACGAGAACAGTCCCACCGGGAGAGTGGCCCTGGCCACCTCCCGCGCCACCCCCGCCGCCAGCATGTCCTGGTACGCGGCGTACGACTGCGCGTACGACTCCTCCATCGCGGCGACGGTCGCCTTGTGCTGCTCGGGCGTGCCGTGCACGAACTCGTACTTCCCCGGACGCCCCTGCTGCACGAGCTTGCGGTCGGCCCCCGGCACGTAGAACACCGGCTGCAGCTCGCGGTAGCGCCCGGACTCCTCGTTGTACGACCAGCCCACCCTGTGGCGCATGAACTCGCGGAAGACGAAGATCGGGGCGCTGACGAAGAAGGTCATGGAGTTGTGCTCGAAGGGGCTGCCGTGGCGGTCCCGCATGAGGAAGTTGATCAGGCCCTTGGAGCGCTCGGGGTCCTTGGTCAACTCGGCCAGGGACTGCTCGCCCGCGGTGGAGACCCGGGCCGCCCACAGGACGTCGGAGTCCGAGGCGCTGTGCTTGACGAGCTCGACGCTCACGTCGTCACGGAACCGGACGCCGGCGTCGGGCGCCTCTGGCGCTTCGGGCGTCTCGGGGCTGTCGGGCGCGTCGCGGACCTCGGCTGCGGATGGCTGGTCAGTGGACACCGAGGGGGCCTTCCTGTTTGGCTGCAGTGCGCCGCCCAGCCTAAGCGGTGGGTCCGACAGTGGGGCGTACCCGGCAGGCGCGGCCCGGATGTTGGCCGTCGCCGCGTTCACGGCTAGCCTCACCCGACGAAGCCCTGCCGCAATGCCTTGCCGGAACCAGAGGATCCTCCGCGTGTCCCTGCCCTACGACTCCCCGGCCGCCGTCGACGACGAGTTCGCGACCGGTCGGCCGCTGCCGCACGCCGTCCACGACCGCTGGCTGCGGCCCTACCGTCCGGGCCCCTGGCGGGTGGCCGTCGCCGCGCTCGCCCTGATGCTGGCCGCTTATCTGATGTTCGCCGCGGTGATCATGGTCGCCGCGAGCAGCGTCGACGGCGCCGTGACGTGCCTGGTCTGCGCGGTCGTGGTGATCGCCGCGACGCTGCGGCTGCTGCGCACGGGTGTGTGGCTGAGCGGCAAGGGGCTGCGTCAGGTGGGCTTCTTCGGCACGGTGACGGTGCCGTGGTCGAAGGTCGCCGGCGTGCGCACCGCCCAGCAGCCGGTGAAGGTCCTCGGGCTGCCGCGGACCGTGATGGGGCAGGCGCTGGTCATCACCCGCAAGGGCGGCGGGCCGCTGCGGCCCATGCTGACCGACCACAACGCGGACTTCCTCGGCCGGGTGGAGGCCTTCGACATCGCCGCCGACGCCATCGAGGGCTGGTCGGCCGAGCTGCGCTGAGCACGGCCGGCGCCGGGCCGCACGGCCCCGGCTCACGGGCGAGCCGCCCCGAAGCCGCCCGCCGCTCGCCCGTCAGACCGTCACGTCCTGCGGCACGTCCTTGCCGTCGTGCAGCGCGATGGCCCGTTGCATCGCCTTGCGGGCGCGCGGCGTGTCGCGGGCGTCGAAGTACGCGATGGCCAGCCGGAACCAGTTGCGCCAGTCGTCGGGGGCGGCCTCGGTCTCGGCGCGGCGCTTGGCGAAGACCTCGTCGGCCGAGTCGCGGTCGATACGGCCGCTGGGGGTGCGCTTCAGCTCGTCGACCGGCAGGCCGCCCTCCGCCTCCAGTTCGCGGCCGAGCCGGCCGGCGTGCCGGGCGAACTGGGTGGTGTGCCACAGGAACCACGCGCCGATCAGCGGCAGCACCAGGACGGCCACGCCGAAGGCCACGGTGACCGGGCGGCCGTCGGCGATGAGCAGCACGCCGCGGTCGCCCACCAGGACGAAGTAGAAGACCAGTGCGACCGCGGAGGCCGCGTAGCTGAGCCGGGCGCCCATGGCGGTCAGGCCCCCTCGGAGACGGCGCCACGGCCGACACCCGCGCCCGCGTCCGTGTCCGCACCCACGCCGGCATCCGTGCCCGCATCCGCACCTGTGGCCGCGCCCGCGTCGTCGCCCAGGAAGTGCTCCAGGCCGAAGGTGAGGCCCGGCACGCCCGGGACCGTGCGCGCGGCCAGCAGGATGCCCGGCATGAAGCTGCTGTGGTGTAGGGAGTCGTGCCGGATGGTGAGCGTCTCGCCGGTGCCGCCGAAGAGGACCTCCTGGTGCGCCAGGAGCCCGCGCAGCCGTACCGAGTGCACCGGGACGTCGTCGACACGGGCGCCGCGGGCGCCGTCGAGGGCGTGGGTGGTCGGGTCGTGCTGCGGGCCGCGTCCGGCCGCCGCGCGGGCCGCGGCGACCAGCTGCGCGGTGCGGGTGGCGGTGCCGCTGGGCGCGTCGGCCTTCTTGTCGTGGTGCAGCTCGATGATCTCGACGGACTCGAACCAGCGGGCCGCCTGCTGGGCGAACCGCATGGTCAGCACCGCGCCGATGGAGAAGTTCGGGGCGATGAGCACACCGGTGCCGGGCGAGCCGGCGAGCCAGCCCTCGACCGCGGCGATCCGCTCCGGGGTCCAGCCCGTGGTGCCGACCACGGCGTGGATGCCGTGGCCGACGCAGAACTCGACGTTGTCCATGACCGCGTCCGGGTGCGTCAGCTCCACGGCGACCTGCGCACCCGCCTCGGTGAGCGCGCCGAGGTCGTCACCGCGGCCGAGCGCGGCCACCAGGTCCAGGTCGTCGGCGGCCTCGACGGCGCGTACCGCCTCCGAGCCGATCCGCCCCTTGGCGCCGATGACGGCCACACGGAGCTTGCTCATCGTTTCCCGGTCCTCCGGTTCGTCCAGAAGGCGCCGCCCCGGGGAGGGGCGGCGACCCGCACCTTACGGCCGCCGGGCGCACGGGCGGCCACGCGCACCTTACGCGACGGCCTCGTGCAGCCGCGCGGCCTGTTTGTCCTTCACCGGCCCTATGACGGCCAGCGAGGGCCGCTGCCCCAGCACGTCGCGCGCCACGTCGCGCACCTCCTGTGGAGTGACCGCCGCGATCTTGGCCAGCAGGTCGTCCACCGACAGCTGCTCGCCCCAGCACAGTTCGCTCTTGCCGATGCGGTTCATCAGCGCGCCGGTGTCCTCCAGGCCCAGCACGGTGGAGCCGGACAGCTGGCCGACGGCCCGCTGCAGCTCCTCGTCGGACAGGCCGTGCTCGGCGACCTGGTGCAGTTCGTCGCGGCAGATCTTGAGCACCTCCTGCACCCGGCGCGGCTGGCAGCCCGCGTAGACGCCGAACATGCCGCAGTCGGCGTAGGAGGAGGTGTACGAGTACACGCTGTACGCCAGGCCGCGCTTCTCCCTGACCTCCTGGAACAGGCGGGAGCTCATCCCGCCGCCGAGCGCGGCGTTGAGCACGCTGAGCGCCCAGCGCCGCGGGTCGGTGCGGGACAGGCCGGGCATGCCGAGCACCAGGTGGGCCTGCTCGGTGCGCCGGTCCAGCACCTCCACGCGGCCGGCGGTGCGCAGGGCGCGGGCGCCGCCGCGCGGCGGCCGCGGCTGTGCGTCGGCGTCCCGCAGCGCGCCGGCCCGGTCGAAGGCGCGGCGGACCTGGCGGACCACGCTGGCGTGGTCGAGGTTGCCCGCGGCGGCCACCACGAGCCGGGTGGGGTCGTAGTGCTTGCGGTAGAAGCGGGCGACCTGGTCGCGGGTGAGCGCGTTGACGCTCTCCACGGTGCCGAGGACCGGGCGGCCCAGCGGCGAGTCGCCGAGCAGCGCGGTGGTGAACAGGTCGTGGACCTGGTCGCCCGGGTCGTCCTCGGTCATCGCGATCTCCTCCAGGACCACGCCGCGCTCGGCGTCGAGGTCCTCCTGGCGGATCAGGGAGGAGGTGAGCATGTCGCTGACCACGTCGATGGCCAGCGGCAGGTCGGTGTCGAGCACCCGCGCGTAGTAGCACGTGTACTCCTTGGCGGTGAAGGCGTTCATCTCGCCGCCGACGGCCTCGACGGCCGCGGAGATCTCCAGGGCGCTGCGCCGCTCGGTGCCCTTGAAGAGCAGGTGCTCCAGGTAGTGGGTGGCGCCGCTGAGCACCGGGGTCTCGTCGCGGGAGCCGACGCCCGCCCAGATGCCGAAGGTCGCGGAGCGGACGGTGGGCAGGGTCTCGGTGACGACCCGCAGGCCGCCGGGCAGGACGCTGCGCCGCACGGTGCCGACGCCGTCGGAGCCGGGCAGCAGCGTGCGGGTCCTGGTGGCCCGCGTGCGGACGGCCCGCCCCTCGGTGGAGGGGCGGGCCGTCGCAGCGGTGGAGCGGCTGGTCACTTGGCCGACTCGTCCTTCGCGCCGTCCTGGGCGCCGTCCGCCTCGTCCTCGCCGTCGATGACGGGGATCAGCGAGAGCTTGCCGCGCTGGTCGATCTCGGCGATCTCGACCTGCACCTTGGTGCCGACGCCGAGGACGTCCTCGACGTTCTCCACGCGCTTGCCGCCGGCCAGCTTGCGGATCTGCGAGATGTGCAGCAGCCCGTCCTTGCCCGGCATCAGCGACACGAAGGCGCCGAAGGTGGTGGTCTTCACGACCGTGCCCAGGTAGCGCTCGCCGACCTCGGGCATGGTCGGGTTGGCGATCTGGTTGATCATCGTGCGCGCGGCCTCGGCCTGGGAGCCCTCGGTCGCGCCGATCAGGACCGTGCCGTCGTCCTCGATGGAGATGTCGGCGCCGGTGTCCTCCTGGATCTGGTTGATCATCTTGCCCTTGGGGCCGATGACCTCGCCGATCTTGTCCACCGGGATCTTGATGCTGATGATCCGCGGCGCGTTCGGGGACATCTCGTCCGGGGAGTCGATGGCCTCCATCATCACGTCGAGGATGTGCAGCCGCGCGTCGCGGGCCTGCTTGAGGGCCGCGGCGAGCACGGACGCCGGGATGCCGTCGAGCTTGGTGTCCAGCTGGAGCGCGGTCACGAAGTTCTTGGTGCCGGCGACCTTGAAGTCCATGTCGCCGAAGGCGTCCTCGGCGCCGAGGATGTCGGTCAGCGCCACGTAGTGCGTCTCGCCCTCGATCTCCTGCGAGATCAGGCCCATGGCGATGCCGGCGACGGGGGCCTTGAGCGGCACGCCCGCGTTCAGCAGCGACATGGTGGAGGCGCAGACCGAGCCCATCGACGTGGAGCCGTTGGAGCCGAGCGCCTCGGAGACCTGCCGGATCGCGTAGGGGAACTCCTCGCGGGTCGGCAGCACCGGGATCAGGGCGCGCTCGGCGAGCGCGCCGTGGCCGATCTCGCGCCGCTTGGGCGAGCCGACGCGACCGGTCTCGCCGACGGAGTACGGCGGGAAGTTGTAGTTGTGCATGTAGCGCTTGCGCGTCTCGGGCGCCAGCGTGTCCAGCTGCTGCTCCATCCGGAGCATGTTGAGCGTGGTGACGCCCAGGATCTGGGTCTCGCCGCGCTCGAACAGCGCCGAGCCGTGCACCCGCGGGATCGCCTCGACCTCGGCGGCCAGGGTGCGGATGTCGGTCACGCCGCGGCCGTCGATGCGCACCCGGTCGCGGATGACGCGCTGGCGGACCAGCTTCTTGGTCAGCGAGCGGTAGGCAGCGGAGATCTCCTTCTCGCGGCCCTCGAACTGCGGCAGCAGCTTCTCGGCGGCCAGGCCCTTGACCCGGTCCAGCTCGGCCTCGCGGGCCTGCTTGCCGGCGATGGTCAGCGCCTGCGCCAGCTCGTCGGTGACCGCGGACTCCAGCGCCTCGAACACGTCGTCCTGGTAGTCCAGGAAAATCGGGAACTCGGCGGTCGGCTTGGCGGCCTTGGCGGCCAGCTCCGACTGCGCCTTGCACAGCACCTTGATGAACGGCTTGGACGCCTCCAGGCCGGCCGCGACGACCTCCTCGGTGGGCGCCTCGACGCCGGCCTCGATCAGCTTGATCGTCTTGTCGGTGGCCTCGGCCTCGACCATCATGATCGCGACGTCGCCGTCGTCGAGCACCCGGCCGGCCACGACCATGTCGAAGACGGCCTCCTCCAGCTCGGTGTGGGTCGGGAAGGCCACCCACTGGTTCCGGATCAGGGCGACGCGGACGCCGCCGATCGGGCCGGAGAAGGGCAGGCCGGCCAGCTGCGTGGAGCAGGAGGCGGCGTTGATGGCGACCACGTCGTAGAGGTGGTCGGGGTTGAGCGCCATGACGGTGGCGACGATCTGGATCTCGTTGCGCAGGCCCTTGACGAAGGACGGGCGCAGCGGGCGGTCGATCAGCCGGCAGGTCAGGATGGCGTCCTCGGAGGGACGGCCCTCGCGGCGGAAGAAGGAGCCGGGGATCCGGCCGGCCGCGTACATGCGCTCCTCGACGTCCACCGTGAGGGGGAAGAAGTCGAAGTGCTCCTTGGGCTGCTTCGAGGCGCTGGTGGCCGACAGCACCATGGTGTCGTCGTCCAGGTAGGCGACCGCGGAACCGGCGGCCTGGCGGGCCAGCCGGCCGGTCTCGAAGCGGATGGTGCGGGTGCCGAAGGCGCCGTTGTCGATCACGGCCTCGGCGTAGTGGGTCTCGTTCTCCACTCTCGGGTTTCTCCTCGTCCTCGCCCGCAGGGCGTCTCCCTGCGGGCCATCGGTGGAGGGGCGTCCCGCCGGGGCCGGTCTTCGATCGAAGCCGCCGGGTGGGGGTGCCATCCGGGGGCCACTACCGAGGACCGGCGTATGCGGCGGATAGGAGGACGCTCCTCCTCATTCGTTGTCAACGGCACCATTGCACCAGACGACGCGTGGATCGCGCACGTCCTGTGCACAGCCCGTCGCCGGGTGCATACGGGACCGGTTCATCCGGCACATATGCCGAAGGGAGCGGCCCCGTCGAGACGGGAACCGCTCCCTCCACGGCGTCCTAGCGAACGCCCGCCGCGCCGGCACGGATGCCGAGGCGCTCGCGGAGCTCGCGGAAGCGGGTGATGTCCTTCTTGGCCAGGTACTGCAGCAGACGGCGGCGCTGGCCGACCAGGATCAGCAGACCACGACGGCTGTGGTGGTCGTGCTTGTGGGTCTTGAGGTGCTCGGTCAGGTCCGAGATCCGGCGCGACAGCAGGGCGACCTGGACCTCGGGGGAGCCGGTGTCGCCCTCCTTGGTGCCGAACTCGGCGATGATCTGCTTCTTCGTCTCGACGTCGAGCGACATACGGACTCCTTGGGTGTGATGGGGCCTGCGAGCGCCCCCGGTCTTCGTCTCGGGGGTATCTCACGGAACTCGCGAGGCTCGGCCGCACGGTGCGGACGCGTGGGTGCGCCGAAGGCGCATGTGAACGCGCGTGAACACATGTGTGCCGTCACCCAGGGTACCAGTCCGCGGGGGCGTTCCTACCCGCGGGTCATGTGGCTCCCCGCCGCAGATCATGTGGCTCCCCGCCGCGGGTCACGCGGTCGTCCGGGGGTCCGGGAGCCGGTGGCGGGACGGTGCCGCGCGGGCGCGTCGACGGCCGGTGGGCCGCCCCGCCGGCGGACCCCCCGACGGCCGATCGCCGTGGAGAACGCAGCCCGGAGTGGCCTGACGCCGGAAGGCTACCGGCGATTAGTCTTGGGCTGAACGGGGAGGGTGAACCGGTCGCCGGGTGCTGTGAGAAGGCCCGCAGCGGCGGTTGACCGCAAGTCACCAGGAGGCATAGTGAGCAGCGATCGGGACGAGAACGGCGTGGCCGGGGCCGCCCCTGTCGAGGACGCGTCCGAGTCGGACTACACGGGCGAGTTCGACCTCGGGCCGCGGCTGCCCGCCTGGTACATGCAGGATGCCTCCAGCCGTGGTGCGACGGCGTCGCGCGAAGCGGACGACGCGGAAGAGGCGGCGCACGAGGCACAAGGCCACGAGGCACAAGGCGCAGAGGACGCGCAGGAGCCCGGGGGCGCCGGCGCGCGGGACGCCAGGGAGGCGGACGTACGCGAGGGGGAGCGTCCCTCAGCGTCGACGGCGAGGGACGCGCGTCCCTCCACCTCGCCCACCGCGTGGTCCCCCGCTGCCTCCGCCTCCGCGGGGTCCTGGTCCGCGGCCTCGGTCCCCTCGTCGCTGACCGTGCCGGACGCGTCCGGGGACGCGGGCGACGACGGGGACGGGGACGGGGACGGAGACGCTTCGGGCGGCGCCGGGGCGGACTCCTCGCGCGCCTCGGACGCCTCGGGCGCCCGGGGCTCCAGCGACTCCGCGGACCGTCCGGCGTACGGCGGGGGTTCGGAGCGCGACGCGGAGCCGTCGTGGTCGGCCTCGTCGTTGCCGCCGGCGCCCCCGGTCGCGCCGACGGCACCGGCCGCGCGGCCTGGGTGGGGGGCCGATGCCGGCTCCGGCGCGCGTACGGGCTCGGACCCGTGGTCGAGTTCGGGGTCGCGGTCGGGTTCGGGATCAGGGTCGGCATCGGGTTCGGGATCGGGTTCGGGCGGCGCCGCGGGAGACGCGGCCGACACTTCCTACGCCACTGGTTCCGCCGACATTTCCCCGGACAGTTCCGCGGACGGCTCCGAGGACGGGGCGACGCCCGCCGTGTCCGCGCCGCCGCGCCCGGACGCCACGCTGCGCTTCTCCGCGGCGGCGATGCGCCGCCAGATCGAGGAGCGGGCGGGCGAGAAGCTCCCGGAACGGGTGGAGGACACGGAGCCGGTGGACGAGCCCGAGACCGACGCGCCCCGCGCGCGCGAGGACGCACCCCCGCCGCCCGCGCCCCGGGACGTACCGCCCGCGCGCGAGCCGCGCGAGCCCGCCGCCCGGGATGCCCCGCAGGACCCTTCTCGGGGCACTCGAGACGACGCCCCGGAGGAGGCTCCTGGCGAGGACGCCAAGCCCGCCAAGCGCCCGCTGGTGTGGACCCCGCTGACACCCAACGCGAACCCGTGGGCCCCCGCCCCGCCGCAGGGTCCGCTGCCGCCGCTGCCGCCGTCGTACGAGCGCGCGGACGTGCCGCTGCACCCCGGCGGCCCCAACCCGCCCGCACCGAGCGCCGGCGTCTATCCCCGCCGGCCGGCGCCCCCGCCGCGCCGTCGAGGGACGCGAATCCGTCCGCGCCGCAGGCCGAGGCCGCGCCGCCCGCTCCCCAGGCTCCGCAGACGCCCCAGGCGCCGCTGCACCCGGGTGGGCCCAACCCGCCCGCGCCGCCTGCCGCTTCGGCCTTCGCCGCGCCCGGCGTGCCCTCGCCCGAGGCGTCGGGACCGGTTCCGCCGGCGGCTCCCGCGCCCGCGCCGCAGGGAGCCGCGGGGCTCGACTTCCCGCCGCCGACCGGGCGTCCGGTGACCCCGGGCGGCTACGGCTTCCCGCCGGCGCCCGCGCCCGCCGCCGGGCCCGAGGCGAACCCCCAGGAGCCGGTGGCGGGCTTCCCCCCGCCGTCGGGACCGGCCGCGCAGCTCCCGTTCCCGTCGCAGTCCCAGCCCCAGCCCCAGCCGCCGGTGCAGGCGCAGTCCCAGGCGCCGACACAGTCCCAGGCGCAGCCCCAGCCGCCGGTACAGGCACAGCCTCAGCCGCACCTGCCGCCGCCCGCCGCCGAGCAGCCCGCCGCGCCGCAGGGGTACGGCTATCCGCCGCCTGCCGCGGCCGCACAGCCTCCGTCCCCGAGCGCCGGTGCGCAGCCCGGCGCGCCCGTTCCCCCGTCCGTACCAGGCGGTTACGGCTTCCCGCAGCAGGCGCAGGCCCAGCCGCCCGTACCCGAGCAGGCGCAGCCGCAGCCCGCGGCGGCCGTTCCCGTGGCGCCCGCTCCCGCGGCGCCGCAGCCCCCTGCGGTGGAGGCGCAGCCGGCCGCGCAGGCCGGGCCGCAGCAGCCGGCCGCGCAGGGGGGTTACGGCTTCCCGCCGGCGGGTGGTGCGGGCCTGCCCGCTCCGTCCGATGCTCCTGCGGCCGGGGCGGAGCGGCTGCCCGCGCCGACGTCGTACGCGCTGCCGCCGGTCGACGCGCGGGCGGCGGCGCCGCAGGGCCAGGACCCGGTGCCGCCCGGCGGCATCCCCCAGCAACAGCAGCAGAGCGCGGCGGAGTTCGGGGCGCCTCACGCCCCGCAATCGCTCCAGAGCCCCCAGGTCCCCCAGGCCGCCGCCGGACCGGGGCAGGACGCTCCCGCGCAGGGCGGCTACGGCTTCCCGCAGCAGGCGCAGCCGCACGCAGAGCCGGGGCCGCTGCCGCCGCTGTCGGCGCAGGGCGGTTACGGCTTCCCGCAACCGCAGTCAGGTGTGCCGGGGCAGCCGAGCTCGGCGGGACAACCGGGTGTCGCGGCACAACCCGGTGCGCCCGGCGTTCAGGCCGCCGGTCAGCCGGCGCAGCAGCCGGGGCAGTTCCACCAGCCCGGTCAGCCCGGTCAGCCCGGAGCGCAGGGGCTGCCCATTGCCCCGCAGGAGCAGGCCGGCCCCGCCGCCGCGCAGGCCGGTCCGCAGGCGCCGCAGCCTGCGGGCCCGGTCGACCCGCGGGCCGGCGGCTGGCCGACGGTCACTCCCGACCAGCGCCAGCGCACGTCGCAGGGCGGGGCGCCGCTCGGCTACACCGCCGCGGTCGAGCTGTCCTCCGACCGGCTGCTGCGCAACCAGCCGAAGCCGAAGAAGCCGGGGGCCAACGCCCAGCCGTCGCGGTTCAGGCTCGGCGGCAAGAAGGAGGAGGCGGAGCGGCAGCGCAAGCTGGACCTGATCCGCACCCCTGTGCTGTCGTGCTACCGCATCGCGGTGATCAGCCTCAAGGGCGGCGTCGGCAAGACCACGACGACCACCGCGCTGGGCTCGACGCTGGCCAGCGAGCGGCAGGACAAGATCCTCGCGATCGACGCCAACCCGGACGCGGGCACCCTCGGCCGCCGGGTGCGCCGCGAGACCGGCGCGACCATCCGCGACCTGGTGCAGGCCATCCCGTACCTCAACAGCTACATGGACATCCGCCGGTTCACCTCGCAGGCCCCGTCCGGCCTGGAGATCATCGCGAACGACGTGGACCCCGCCGTCTCGACGGCGTTCAACGACGAGGACTACCGGCGCGCGATCGACGTCCTCGGCAAGCAGTACCCGGTGATCCTGACCGACTCCGGCACCGGGCTGCTGTACAGCGCGATGCGCGGCGTGCTGGACCTGGCCGACCAGCTGATCATCGTCTCGACGCCCTCGGTCGACGGCGCGTCCAGCGCGAGCACCACGCTCGACTGGCTGTCCGCGCACGGCTACGCGGAACTGGTCTCGCGCAGCATCACGGTCATCTCCGGGGTCCGCGAGACCGGCAAGATGATCAAGGTCGAGGACATCGTGGCGCACTTCAGGACGCGGTGCCGCGGCGTGCAGGTCGTGCCGTTCGACGAGCATCTGGCGGCCGGCGCCGAGGTCGACCTCGACATGATGCGGCCCAAGACCCGCGAGGCGTACTTCAACCTGTCCGCGATGGTCGCCGAGGACTTCGCCCGCGCTCAGCAGGCGCAGGGCCTGTGGACGCAGGACGGCTCCAACCCGCCGCCGGTCCAGGCTCCCCCGATGCCGGGCCAGCCGACCGGCCCCTACGGAGGGGTCCCGGGACCGTACGGCGCACCGGCGCAGGGCGCTCCCGCGGGGTATCCACAGCAGGGCGCGCCGGGCGGTTACCCGGGGCAGCCCCAGCCGGGGCAGCCCCAGCCGGGGCAGCCCCAGCCGGGACAGGGGCAGCCGGGACAGTCCGGGTACGGGTATCCGGGACAGGCGGGCCAGCAGCCGGAGCAGTCCGGGCAGCCGGGCCCGGCGGGGCAGCCGGGCCCGGCGGGGCAGGTCCCGCAGCAGTTCGCACCGGCGCCGGGGCAGGTGCCGCCCGGCCAGTACGGGGGCGCGCCGCAGGCTCCGCAGCCGTACCCGCAGGCGCCGCAGGACCCCGCCGCGCAGCAGCCCTTCCAGCCGCAGTCGTTCCAGCCCCAGGCTCCCCAGCCGCAACAGGGCTGGCCGCAGCCCGGCGGTCCCGGGGCGGGGCAGCCGGGTCAGCCGCAGCCCGGTCAGTTCGGCGAGCCGGGCCAGTCCGGTCAGCCGGGCGGGTTCGGGCAGGCGGGCGGGTTCGGCCAGGCGGACGCGCCCGGACAGCCGCCTGCGGCGGGGCAACAGCCGCAGGACCCCCCGGGCTACGGATATCCGCCGCCCGCCCCGCAGCAGTAAGGCGGGTAGGGGGCAGCGGGGGCGGCGGGGCCGTCCCGGCAGGGTTCCGGCAGGGGCCGTCGCGCGAATCCGGCGCGGCGGCCCCTGCGGCTGTTCGGGTGAGCCGTACGACGCCGGTCGTACACGGCGTCAGACCGGGGTGGCACGGGAGCGGAAGCGGAATCCGCCCGTGGTCCGTCGCGGCGGCGGGATGCGGCGGCGACGATGGAGATCCACCGTCCGACAACGCATCATCTGAGGACCACCCCATGATCGAGGCCCATTCCCTGACCAAGCGCTACGGCGAGCGCGCTGCCGTGACCGACCTCAGCTTCACCGTCCGCCCAGGCGTGGTGACCGGCTTCCTCGGGCCGAACGGCGCGGGCAAGTCCACCACGATGCGGATGATCCTGGGTCTGGACGCCCCCACGTCCGGCCGGGTGTCCGTCAACGGCAAGGAGTACGCGCAGCACCGCGCCCCGCTGCACGAGGTGGGCGCGATGCTGGAGGCCCGCGCGGTCCACACCGGCCGCAGCGCCTACAACCACTTGCTGGCGCTGGCGGCCACGACCGGGATACCGCGGCGCAGGGTGGACGAGGTCATCGGGATCGTCGGTCTGGACGAGGTCGCGAGGAAGCGGGTGGGCGGCTTCTCCCTGGGCATGGGCCAGCGGCTCGGCATCGCCAGCGCGCTGCTGGGCGACCCGTCCACGCTGGTGCTGGACGAGCCGGTCAACGGGTTGGACCCGGAGGGCATCCTCTGGATCAGGAATCTGCTGAAGGACCTGGCGGCCGAGGGCCGCACGGTGCTGCTGTCCTCACACCTGATGTCGGAGATGGCGCTGACGGCCGAGCACCTGATCGTGATCGGCCGCGGCCGGCTCATCGCCGACACCTCGGTGGCGGAGTTCGTGGGGTCGGCGGCCGGGGTGTCGGTGCGGGTGCGCACCGAGTCGGCGGAGCAGTTGCGCCGGCTGCTGGTCGGGCCGGACGTGTCGGTGGCCTCGCTGGACGCGCAGGTGCTGGAGGTGACCGGGCTGACCAGCGACCGGATCGGCCGGATCGCGGCGGACGCGGGCATCGCCCTGGCGGAACTGACCCCGCAGCAGGCCTCGTTGGAGCAGGCCTTCATGGAGATGACCAAGGACGCCGTCGAATACCAGGCGCCCGCTCGCGCGACGGAGGTTCAGGCGGCATGACCACGACCACGATGACGGCGGAGCCCGCGCCGCGGACCAGCGCCCCGGCGCCCCGCGGGGAAGTCACGCAGCTGCGGGTGCTGCACTCGGAATGGATCAAACTGCGCTCGCTGCGGTCCACCTTCTACACGCTGCTCGCGGCGGTGGTCGCGCTGATCGGTCTGGGGGCGCTCTTCTCGGCCTTCACCGCGAGCCACTGGCCGAGCATGTCGGCCCATGAGAAGGCGACGTTCGACCCGGCGCTGACCAGTCTGCGCGGCTTCTTCCTGGCGCAGCTCGCGGTCGGTGTGCTGGGCGTGCTGATGATCAGCGGGGAGTACGCCACCGGGATGATCCGCGCCTCGCTGTCCGCGGTGCCGCGCAGGCTCCCGGTGCTGTGGGCGAAGGCCGCCCTGTTCGCGGCCGTGGTGCTGGTGGTGACGACGGTCGGGTCGGTGATCGCCTTCCTGCTCGGTCAGTCGCTGATGTCCTCGCGCCACATAGGCATCTCCCTCGGGGACCCCGGGGTGCTGCGCTCGGTGCTCGGCGTGTCGCTCTACCTCACGGTGGTGGGGCTGCTCGGGGTCGCGATCGGCGCGCTGATCCGGAACACCGCGGGCGGCATCGCCACGGTCTTCGGGTTGCTGCTGGTGGTGCCGGTGCTGGCCGAGGCGCTTCCGGCCTCCTGGGGCAACCACGTCAACCAGTGGCTGCCCAGCAATGCCGGGCAATCGGTGGTCGCCCTGCACCACGAGGCGCATACGCTGCAGCCGTGGACGGGTTTCGCGGTCTTCTGCCTCTACGCGGTGGTGGCGCTGGCGGGCGCGGCGGTCCTGCTGAAGCGCCGCGACGCCTGACGGGGGCCGGGGCGGTGCGGGGGCGGCAGGCGGTGGCCGCCGGTTCGGCGCGGACCGGGCCGGCGGCGATCAGCAGTGGGGCAGTCGGCAGTGGGGCGGTCGGCGCGGGGCCGGCGGGGCGGTGATCGGGCCGCGGTCGCGGCTCGCGGGCACCGCCCGGCGGGCGGTCGGCGAGCTGCGGCGGCGGGCCGCGGAGGTCGCGTCGCCGTGGGTGCAGGACGCTTGTCTGGCCGGGGCGTTGATGGGGGCGCTGTCGGCGCTGATGCACGGGCCGCTGATGGACCGGACGCCGGTGATCCTGCCGGTGCACCTGGCGCTGATCGCTCCGCTGGCCTGGCGCAGGAAGGCGCCGCTGCTGGTGTTCGGGGTGGTGGCCGCGGCGGCGTTCGGGCAGTGGCTGGCGAATGTGCGGACCCCGGCCGACGGTGCGCTGCTGCTGGCCCTGTACACCGTGGCGGTCTGCTGCGACCGGGCCCGCACGATGGCGGCGTTCGGGGTGCTGGAGGTCGGCATCCTGCTGGCCGCCGTGCGCTGGTCGATCCACGAGCGGGCGGTGGCGACGGTCATCTCGCTGTCGGCGATGGCGATCGCGGCGGCGGTGATCGGCTCCAACATCCGTGGGCGGCGGGAGCGGATGACGTTCCTTGAGGACCGGGCGGTGCGGCTGGAGCGCGAGCGCGACCAGCAGTCGCAACTGGCGGTGGCGGGCGAACGGGCCAGGATCGCGCGGGAGATGCACGACGTCGTCACGCACAACCTGTCGGTGATGGTCGCGCTGGCGGACGGCGCGGTGTTCGCGCAGGAGACGTCGCCGCAGCGGGCGACGGCGGCGATGCGGCAGGTGGGCGTCACGGGGCGGCAGGCGATCACCGACATGCGCCGCTTCCTCGGGGTGCTGCGGGCGGACGAGCCGGACGCGCTGCGGCATCCGATGCCGGGCATCGACCAGTTGGGCGCGCTGGCCGAGCAGGTCAGGGCCGCCGGTCTGCCGACGCGGCTGGAGGTGACCGGGGAGCCCGCCGCGGTGGGCGGGGCGGCGCAGTTGACGGTGTTCCGGCTGGTGCAGGAGGCGTTGACGAACACGCTGAAGCACGCGCCGGCCGGGACGCGGGCGGAGGTGGCGGTCTCGTGCCGGGCGGACGCGGTGAGCGTGTCGGTCACGGACGACGGCGCGGGCGCGGTGACGGCCGCGCCGTCGGGCGCCGGCGGGCACGGTCTGCACGGGATGGGGGAGCGGGCCGCCGCCTACGGCGGCCGGCTGACCGCCGGTCCGCGCCCGGGCGGGGGCTGGCGCGTGGCGGCCGAGTTGGACCTGACGACAGCGGAGGTGCCGTGAACGGGACGCAGGACGCACCGGCGGCGGAGGCGGCGCCGGCGGGGAACAGACCCGTGCGGGTGCTGTTGGTGGACGACGAGCCGCTGCTGCGGCTGGCGTTCACGATGGTGCTGGACGCGCAGTCGGACATGGAGACGGCCGGGGAGGCGGGGGACGGCGAGGAGGCGGTCCGCAAGGCCCGGCTGCTGCGGCCGGACGTGGTGCTGATGGACGTGCGGATGCCGGGGACGGACGGGATCGAGGCGACCGCGCGGATCGTGGAGAGCTGTCCGCAGTCGAGGGTGCTGATTCTGACGACGTTCGACCTGGACGAGTACGCCTTCGCGGGGCTGAGGGCGGGCGCGTCGGGGTTCTTGCTGAAGAATGCGCTGCCGGAGGAGCTGCTGGCCGCGATCCGGTCGGTGGCGGCGGGGGACGCGGTGGTCGCGCCGCGCATCACCCGGCGGCTGCTGGAGCACTTCGCCGACCGGCTGCCCGGACCGGATGTGTCCGCGGGCGGCGGGGACGAGCGGCTGGCCCGGCTGACCGCGCGGGAGCGGGAGGTGCTCGTGGAGGTGGGCCGGGGTCTGTCCAACACGGAGATCGCGGCCCGGCTGCACCTGGCCGAGGCGACCGTGAAGACGCACCTCAGCCGCATCCTGGTGAAGCTGGAACTGCGCGACCGGGTGCAGGCGGTGGTGTTCGCCTACGAGACGCGCCTGGTCCGGCCGGCCTGACAGCGGAGTCGGCCCGCGCGGCGGCCGGGTCGGCGGGGGCGTCTCATGCGCGGCCGGCGGGCGGGTTCAGGGCTGGGGCTGGGTGACGTCGACGAGTTCGCGGGCGCGCTTGACGTCGTCGGACATGCGTTCCAGCAGGGCGTCGATGGAGTCGAACTTCTCCATGCCGCGCAGGTAGGCGAGGAAGTCCACGGCGACGTGCAGGCCGTAGAGGTCCAGGCCGACGCGGTCGATGGCGTAGGCCTCGACGGTGCGCGCGGTGCCGTCGAAGGTGGGGTTGGTGCCGACGGAGATGGCCGCGGGCATGGCCTCGCCGCCGACGTGCAGCCAGCCGGCGTAGACCCCGTCGGCGGGGATCGCGGTGTGCGGGAGGGTCTCGACATTGGCGGTGGGGTAGCCGAGTTCGCGGCCGCGCTGGGCACCGCGCACCACGACGCCCTCGACGCGGTGCGGCCGTCCCAGCACCTCGGCGGCGCCCTCGACGTCGCCCTCGGCGACCAGCCGCCGGGTGAGGGTGGAGGAGAACGGCTCGCCGCCGCCCGCCGCGCCGCGCACGAAGAGGTCCACGACCTCCAGCTCGTAGTCGTACTTCAGGCCGAGCGCGGACAGGAAGTCGACGTCGCCGGCGGCCTTGTGGCCGAAGCGGAAGTTGGGGCCCTCGACGACGAGCCGGGCGTGCAGGCCGTCGACCAGCACGGTGCGGATGAACTCGCTCGGCGAGAGCTGCGAGAACTCCCGAGTGAAGGGGAGGATCAGCAGGGCGTCGACGCCGAGTTCGGCGATCAGCTCCGCGCGCCGGTGGTGGGCGGCGAGCAGCGGCGGGTGGCTGCCGGGGCGCACCACTTCGCTGGGGTGCGGGTCGAAGGTCACCACGACCGAGGGGAGGCCGAGTTCGCGGGCGCGTTGCACGGCCCGGCCCATGATCAGCTGGTGCCCGCGGTGCACCCCGTCGTACGAGCCGATGGTGACGACGCTGCGACCCCAGTCACCGGGAACGTCTTCCAAGCCCCGCCAGCGCTGCACCTTGACGCTCCGCTTCTGCTGCTGATTCCTGCTGTTCCTGGTTGTGTCTCCCCGTCTGCCGCCGCGGGAACCGTCGGCGGGCAGAAGGCAGACGTGCAAGCACAAGCCTGCCATGCCGCCGGACGCCCGCGCCCCTCGGCACGTCTCCCCGTGGCGCTGGTCACAGGCGGAGCGAGGCGGACGGGCCGCGGCGTCACAGGGACGCCTTGATCCTGCGGGGCGCGTCCAGCAGCCGGCTGATGCCGCGCACCCAGTCCGGCGGCTGGTCGCTGTCGCCGCGCGAGACGTTGAGCACGTAGTAGACCTGCTCGATGGACGGCGGCCCGACGGCGACGGTGCGCACGGCGGCCTGGCGGGCGGTGGCCTGCCCGGTGCGGACGAGATACGCGGCGGTCATCGCCCCGGTGCGCCCGACGCCCGCACCGCAGTGCACGAAGACCGGGCCGTCGGAGTCGTGGACGATCCGGATGAAGCGGTCGACCTGCGCCTCGGTGGGCGTCTGCCCGTCGCGGATCGGCAGCCGTACGGCGTGCAGGCCCGCGGCGGCCGGCAGTCGCAGCTCCGCGGCCGACAGGTTCTCCGCGCGCAGGTCGACGACCGTCCGCACGCCCTCGGCGGCGAGTTCGCGGTACCCGTCGGCGCCGGGCGCGGAGCCGCGCCACACCTTGGCGTCGACGCGCAGGAAGTGGTTGATGCCCGCCGAGGTGCGCCTGCTGCTGGAGGCGTCGTGCCGGGCCCACGCGGACAGCGCGAGCATGCCGCCGGCCGAGCAGGCCCACAGCACGCCGTAGCCGACGAGGCAGCCGAGCAGGATCTTGGCCACCCGGCGGGCCAGTGCGCGCCCCGGCAGCCGGGATCCCGCCCCGGGCAGCGCGGGCGCGGCGTCGGTCGGAGGCGTCAGGGACTGGGACACGGTGTGGGTCACCGCCTGGGTGGACTCGGGGACGGGGACGCGGTCCTCTGCGAGGGCGGGTCCGTCCCTGAAGGCTACCGTGCGTCCCGCGGCGGGCGGTTCGTCCGCCGGCGCCCGCGCGGAGGCCACGGGCAGCCCGGAGGCCAGGCGCCCGGAGCCCGGCCGCCGGCCGCCCGGCCGCACGGACGCCGGGCCAGCACGGAGCCCGGTCGCACGGACGCGCGGCCCGGTCATGAGCCCAGGAGCGCGCCGCCGCGCGCCGCCTGCGGTGGCAGGCTGCCGACGGCCGGAGCGGGCTCGGGCGCGGTCAGTGCGGGCGGGCCGCCTGGCCGTCGCCGAGGACTTTCGCGGTGGCGCGGTTCGCGACGGCGTCGGACAGGCAGCCGCGCAGCCGCATCACGTCGTGGTCGCTCAGCGCGGGCCGGATGACGCCGGCGTAGACGCCCGGGGTCAGCCGGCTCAGGCCCGCGCCCGGGTTCTCGGTGGACGTCGCGCGGCGGCACTGCTCCCAGAGGTCGCGGGCGGCCAGCTCGCGCGCGGTGTCGCTGGAGGTGCCGTGCACCTCGACCTCGAAGACGACGGTGGTCGCGGCGGCGTCGGGCCTGGCTTCCTCGCGGGTCTCGGTGGCGTCGGCGAGCGTGGACACCCCGAACACCAGCAGCGCGACCGCGGCGGCCGACCCGACCCCCGCGAGCAGCACCCGCAACGGCCGGGCCGGCGGCACCGCCGGACGGTCCCCCGCCTGGAACGACCCGCTGCGGATGCCGCCCGCGGGCGCGGCCAGGGGAGCGAGCCGGCCGGCCAGCCGGCGTTCCGCACCCGGCCTGACGGTGACCGCGGCGATCCGCTGGATCACCCAGGCGATCCCCGACAGGGCGGCCCCGGTCACCATCAGGATCGGCACGAAGACATACGTCCGGCCGCCGCCGTCGACGCCTCCGCCACCGCCGCCGTCTGCGCCGAGCCAGCGGAAGGGGTGCCCGGCGGACTGCTCACGGCTGTGCTCCAGGCGGCGTTTGACCTCCTCCACGCGGGTGTCGGCGTCGGCGATCCGGCGTTCCAGCCGGCCCATGCGGCCCAGCAGCAGCACGCAGACCAGGAAGCCCTCGACGGCCAGCAGCAGCACGCCGCAGATCACCGCGCGCTGCCATTCCCAGCGGTAGAGATAGATCACCAGGTAGACGGCGGCGGCGATGGTCGACAGTCCGCCGAAGAGATAGCTCACGTACTTCACGCCGCCGCCCCCTTGTGCGCTCCGGCCACGTCGCCGGCCGGTGCGCCGCGCTCCCCGGTCGGCAGGTCCCCGCGCTCGGAACGCCCGTCTTGTCCCCCGCCGCCCGTAGCGCCGTGCCTGGGACCAGCGTCGGCGTACTCGGCGCGGGCGTCTGCGGGCCCGGGGCCCGCCTCGCCGCGTCCCGAGCCCGCCCCGCCGCGCCCGTCGCGCCCGGCCGCAGGCGCGGACCGCTCGTCGGCGGCGTCGGGTCCGGCTCCGTCCGCGTCCCGGGCCTGCTCGACGGTGATCGCCCCGGTGCCGCCGTCCAGCGTCAGCGTGGTGCCGGGCGGGAAGCGGTGGACCGCGTCGGGCACGCCGACCACCGTCGGCACGCGGTACTCCCTGGCCAGTACGGCCATGTGCGACAGCACGCTGCCGGTCTCGGCGACCAGCCCGGACAGCTCGGGCAACAGCGGTGCCAGTGCCGGGTCGAGGGACCGTACGACGAGCACCGGCCGCGCCGGCGGCACGTCCACGCCGTCCCAGGCGGTGCCGCTGCCCTGTCCGCCGCCCGCGCCCTGCCCCGAGGACCCTCCGCCGAGCCGCCCGGCCGACCCGCCGCCGAGCCGCCCGGCGGACCTGCCGCCGAGCCCGGCGCCGAGTCGCCCGCCGAGCCGGCCGCCGAGCCGATCACCCAGCCACCCACCCAGCCGGTTTGCGAGCCACCCGCCGACCCGCCCCCCGAGGAGTCGCCCCACGACCCCGGGCTCACGGCGGAGCGGCACCGCGACCGGCTGCCCGTCGGCGAGCCGGAAGGCCGCGGGCAGCGGCGGCGTCTCGGGCCGCGGCGAGCGCTCGGCGAGGTCGGCGGGCCGGTCGCCTCCGGTGCCCGTCGCCGTCACCTCGTGCCAGCGCAGCAGCGCGATCTTGCGCCGCTCGCCCGCCCGGCAGCGGCTGTCCATCCGCGCGCCGACCTCGGCGACCATCGCCGCCTGCATCTCCTGCACCCAGCGGATGCGCAGCCGCAGCCCCTCACGCACCGACAGGAAGCCGACGCCGCGCGGCACGCCGTTCCAGCCGACCCGGGCCGGCAGGTGCGGGCGGGCGCCGAGCGTCGGCGGCAGCAGGGTGAGCAGCACCGGGTGCTGGGCGATCAGCTCCTCGTCGCCGTGGCCGGCCGCCCGGCCCTCGGCGAGCACGGCCAGCGCCTCGCCGGCCGCGGTGGTGCCGTGGTCCGCGCCGACGTGGTCCGCGCCGACGTGCCCGGCGTCGGCGCGGCCGGGGCCGCCGCCGGACGCGTCGAGCAGCGTGCCGGCCAGCGACTCCTGCGCGTGCAGCGAGACCAGGACGGTACGGCCCCAGGCGATGGCGTCGAGGAGTTCGCCGCCGAGCAGGTCGTGCGGTGCGGCCAGGTCGTGCAACTGCCGGTCGACGTCGGCCATCAGGTCGCGGGCCAGCAGCGGCAGCGCCGCCCGCAGCCGGCCGACCCGCCAGGCCGCGGCGGCGCGGCGGGCACCGGGCGCGGGGTTGACGAAGGCCAGCACCGGGTGGGCGGGCGGCACCGCGCCGAGCAGGCGCAGGTCGGCGGCGGCGCGCCCGCCGACGGCCCGGACGACCGGCAGCCGGCGCAACTGGCGGCGCGGCGCGGCGCCCGCGATGTCCAAGGCGAGCGCGAGCCCCTTGTCCATCGGGGCCAGCCACAGATCCTCCTCCAGCGGCTGCAGCACGCCCGGCAGCGTCTCGGCGACCGGGCCCGGGCCCAGCAGCCGGGCGCCGCGCGCGGGCCTGGCCGCCATCGCGGTGATCGGCTTGGGCCTGGAACAGCCACAGCCGGCCCTCGCCGTCGAAGCCGAACTCGACGTCCTGCGGCGCGCCGTAGACCTTCTCGGTGCGGCGGGCCAGCCGGGCGAGCCGCGCCAGCCGCCGCCGGCCGAGCGGTCGCTCGTGGCGCGGCAGGCCGGGCTCGATGTCGCGCACGCGGCCGCGGCGGGTCAGCTGGTAGCGGACGCCCTGGGTGCTGCCGTCGACCAGCTTGTCGGGGCCGCCGGTGACGGCGCTGACGAGGATGCGGTCGTAGCGGCCCTGCACCGGGTCCGCGCCGAACATCACACCGCCCGCCGCGGCGCGCAGCATCGGCTGGACGAGGACGGCCATGCCGTGCGCCGGAGCGTCCCGCGCCCCGGGGCCGCTCGGCGCTACGGACGTGCGGGCCGCGGCGGCGGCCGGTTCGGGGCGGCGCGCGCGGGGCACGGTCGGCAGGGCGACGGCCTCCGCGGATCGCAGGACCCGGGCGACGGCCGCGGTGAAGGCGTCCCAGCCGCGTACGTCGAGGACGGACGCGAAACGGCCCGCCATGGACGACTCCGCGGTGTCCTCGTGCGCCGAGGAGGAGCGGACGACCAGCGGCCGGTCGCCCGTGGGCCCGGCCAACTCCCGCCACAGCGCCTGCAGTGCGCCGAACCCCGCGGCGGGCCCGCCCGGTCCGGACGCGGCGCCGGCATCGCGACCGGGAGGGGAGCCCGCGACCGTGTGGGAGTCCGAGCCGGGGCCCGCGTCGGCGGCCAGGCGCGAGTCCGCGTCGGCGTCCGGGCCGTCGCCCGGTGGGGAGGCGAGGACGACGAATCCGGGGAGCACCGGGAGGCCGCGTGCGGCGGCGCGGGCGAGGTTGGCCGCTTTCGCCCCGGTGAGCGCGGGCTCGCGGGCGACCGGGTCGTCCAGCCGCAGGGCCGTGAACGTGTAGGCCCCGTAGGCCGCGTAGGGCGTGTCAGGCGTGTCAGGCGTAAAAGGCTCGGACTCCATCGCGCGCTCCTTCTCGCGAACGCCGTCCGTACCGGACGCCCGGTCGGCGTCCCCTGGCCGCGGGGAGCGGGCGGTGGATCGCACCGTGCGCGCCCCAACCGGACGGCCCCTCCGTATAACGCTCCTTCACCCCCGAGACCTTCCGGCGTCACCAGAGTGCCGCGTCCGGTTCGGCGAGCGCGAGTGGATCGACGGCTCGTCAGGCGGATTTCCGCCACGCCGCGTCACCGGATCTCACGCGGCGTCGCCGCCCGTCATGTCGCGGTCGCCCGGCGGTGGGCCTCACGCGACGGCGTCGATGCGGCGGCGGGCGCTCGGGCCGATGAGCGCGTCCCAGCTGCCGCCGTCCGCGAGCCATCGGCGGACCTGTGCGGCGAACTCCGGCCTGGACGCCACGAGTCGGACGATGCCCCGGTCGAATCGGGCGGCACCCTCCGGGGTGCGGCCCATCAGCAGGCCGAGCCGGTGCACGAGGTCGCGGGTGAGGAGCGGGTGCCTGCGGCGGGCGCCGTCCGCCGCCGCGGTGAGCAGCGCGTCGAGGACGGCGTGGTCGCGCTCGGACTCCAGCACGGTTTCCAGCAGTTCCTGGCGCAGCGGCCGGGACCGACGCGTGCCGGGCGCGGCGAACACCGGCGCCAGCACCCGCCGTACGGACGCGGGGTGGTCGCGCAGCAGCTCCGCGGTCAGGGGGAGCAGCACCGCGCGGGCCGCGGGCCCTTGTTCGAGTCGCAGGTCCAGGTGGCGCGCGACGGCCGCGGCGTGCTCCGGCCGCTGCCGCAGGTGGTCCCGTACGAGCGCGGCGGTGCGGCGGGCGACGGACGGGGGGTCGGGCACGGCGAGTTCGGCGAGCACCGCGTCCGCCACGGCCTCGTCGGCGGCCCGCAGCACCGTGGCGAACGCGGCGAGCACGGGCTCCGGGTGGCTGTCGAGCGCGGGCGTCAACGCGCCGGGGTCCAGGCCGCAGCCGACGTCCGCGGCGCCTCCCTCGCTCGCGGACCCGCTCGCCGCGCCGAAGGCGGTGAAGTGCCGTAGCGCGGCGGGCAGGTGGTGGGACCGCGTCACGGGGTCGCGGACCAGCAGCCCGAGCGCGGCGCCGTGCACCGCGGCGTCGCCGGTCCTGGCCAGGAGGGCGAGCGCGGCGTACCGCAGCAGCTCGCGGTCGGGCTCGGATCGGACGCGGGGCGCGACCCGCCTGCCGTACGCGGCTGCCGCGGCATGGCGGTCCGGCCGCGCGTCGTGGGCCCAGCGGTCGACCGCCCGGCACATCGCGGAGGTCTCGTCCTCGGCCAGCGCCTCCAGCACCTCGTCCGCGCGGGGATGGCCGGCTGCGACCAGGGCCTCGGCGAGGTCGTCCGCACCGAGGCCGCGGTGGGTGTGCAGCAGCGCCTGCGCCGCGTCCGCGACCGTGATCCGACCGGGACCGCCCGTACGGGAGTCCCCGGCGCGGGAGTTCGCGCCGCGGGCGCCGGGCGCGCCGGGGCCGGTGGCCTGGAGCGGACGGTCGTCGTGGAACCACCCGCAGACGGCGGGGAAGGCCCGCGCGGGGTCCTCGCCGAGGAGTTCGGCGGCGGCGTCCAGGAAGCGTTCCGCCCGCGGGCTGCCTGGGGTGCCGGCGGCGCTGCCCGTGCCGGGGTCGGGGACCGCCGTGGGGCCGCCCGCGCCAGGTCCGCCGGTCGCCGTACGTCCGCCGGTGGCGATACGTCCGCCGGTCGCCGTGCCGTCCCCGCCGCCGTCCGGGTCCTGGCGGGGCCCGGGGCGGACGAAGGGCGGGTCGGCCGGGAGCAGGACGCGGAGGAGTTCGAGGCGCTCCGGCAGCGGCAGCGGGAGGGCGCGCCAGAACCACGGCCCGAAACCGCCGAGCCCGCCGAGCCCGGTGGCGCTGAACCCGCCCGCTTCCACGGCGCGGACGACCACGCGGCCCGCGAGGTCCCGGAGCAGGTCGCGGTACGGCGCCGCGTCCGGCGCGCGCAGCACCGCCTCGCGCAGCAGGTGGGTGGCCCACCAGACGGCGTCCGCGCGGCGTGCGCCGAGCCCGAGCGTCAGGCGGTACGGGTCCGGGCCCGAGCGTGCCGGCGCGGCCGGGTTCGTGTCCGCACCCGGCGCCGACGGCCCCTGCGCCGACCCGGGTCCCGAACCCCGAGCGACGACGACCGCGCCGGCGACGGGCCGGCGACCGGGCCGGCGACCGCGTCCCCTTCCCCGCCCGGGGCGCCGGCCACCTCGCGCGTCACGCCCGGACCCCCGGCCGTGGCCGCGGCGAACGCGGCACGCTTTGGAGCCGACTCGGGGCCGGCCCGGGGGTCGGCCCAGGGGCCGACTCGGGAGCCGGCCGCCAGGAGGCGTCGGCGGACGTCCCCGCGCCCGGCAGCGCGCCGAGCCAGCCCGCCCGGTCGGGCCGGGCGGCGCGCTGCCTGCGGGGGTTGGGCACGGTGTCCGTGTCCAGGTCGTCCGGGGGCGGTTCCGCGGACGGCGGTGCGGGGACCACCCGCGTGGGCGGCGGGGTGTGGCGGTCCAGGACCTGGACGAGCCGTTCCAGGTGGGCGGCGCGCGCGGCCGGCGTCGCGAGCAGAAGCGCCTGGACGACCGGGCCGGCGCGGTGCCGCGGCACCGGCAGGGAACGCGGCAGCAGCGGCGCGACCGCCGGCGCGGGCGGCACCGGCGGCGACGCGGCGGCGCGTGCGGCCGGGCGCGACGGAAGGCGCACGGGGGCCTCGGCCGGCCCGGCGGGCGGCGCGAACCAGCGGTGGACCAGCGCGTGCAGCGCCGCGTCCAGGTCCAGGTGGAGGGCCTGCAGCCAGTCGCCGAACTCCTCGTGGACGAATCGGTACCCGGCTCCCGCCGGCGCCAGCAGCCCCTCGGCGAGCACCGCGGAGGCCCACCCGGTGCGCCACGGGAACAGGTCCTCGAACGCCTCCCGGTCCAGCTCGCCCTGGCCCGGGCCCAGGCAGCGCCGCGCCGCTTCGTGCACCTGGCCGGCGACGCGGACCGCCAGCCGCCGCAGCGCCGTCCCCACGACGGCGGGCTCGGCGCCGACCGCCAGTCGCACGGCGATCCGCAGGCACACCAGGTCCAGCCACGCCGAGAAGACCTCGCCCCGGCCGGGCGCGCCTCCGGAGTCCGCCGCCCGTCCCGCACCCGCTGCGGAAACCGTCCTTGCCGCTGCGGAAACCGTCCCCGCCCGCGCGCCGCCCGAGCCCGTGCCCGAAGCGGGTCCGCGACCGCCGCCCGCGACCGCCGGGCCCGGGGCCGGGCCGCGCTCCGCTCCCGCACGAGCGTCCGTCCCGGCCGCGAGAGCCGCCCCGCCGAGGCCCGCGCACGCGTCCGGGCGCCCGTGCGCATCCGTCTGCCGCGCAGGAGGCACACCGCCCGCCTTACCGCCCGGCCCCGAGCCCAGCCAAGAACCCGGCCCCGCGCCCGGCCCCGCGCCCGCGCGTCCCCGCGTGCCCGGCACGGAAGTCGCGTCCCGGTCCGCGCCGGGGGCCGGGCCGGAAACGGGGCCGGTCCCCGTGCCGGAGTGGCCGCCGGCAGTCGGCGGGCCTTGGGGCGCGGCGTCGGGCGCGGGTCCTGGGAGCGGGGTCGCTGGAAAGGCCGCGTAGACCTCGGACAGCAGACGCAGCGTCAGGGGGTGGGCCGCGTCGGGCGTGGCCGGCGTGCCCGGGGGGAGCGCGTAGCGGGCGCGGGCACGGGCGGCCTGGGGCGCTGGGAGGTCGCCGATGGGCAGGCAGGGCGGGAGGTCGCGCAGGCGCGCGCCCGGCCCGGGGCTGCGGGCGTCGCGCGGGAGGTGGAGCAGCGGCGGCGGCAGGAGCGCGCCGGCCTGTTCCCAGAACTCGGGCCGGCAGGCGACGACCAGCCGCACGGTTCCCGCGCGGAGCCAGCGGGCCGTGCCGGCGCACCAGTCGCCGAGCGCGTGGGCCAGTGCGGGCGGCATCTCCTCGGGCGCGTCGAGCAGCACGAGCAGGGGGCGCCCGGCGGCGTGGGCCACGCCGGCCACCGCGTCGGGCGAGGCGTACGGCGGCTCGCCCGGAGCCGGGCGGGCCGTGGCGGCGTGCACGATGCGGGCGGCGGTGCGCAGCGCGCGCTCGGCGGCGTCCTTGACGCCGCCGTCGCCGGGCCGCAGGTCGGCGCCGCGCAGCCACAGTGTGGGGGCCGGTTCGGCGCCGTGGGCGCGGCGTGCGGCGATCCTGGCCAGCTCGGTGCTGCGGCCGGTGCCGGGCTCCCCCACCAGGCCGAGGACCAGCGGCGGACACGGTCCGGGCGCGGCCAGGAAGTCCCGTACCGCCTCGGCGATCTCGGGCCGTTCGACGGGTTCGCACCGGCTCGCCGCTCCCGCCGCCGCGCCCACGGACGTGGCGGTGAGCTGCAGCGCCCCGGCGAGGTTGAGGTGCGGGCCGTGCGCGGGGACGGTGGCCGCGTTGCGCGCGAGCAGGGCGGCCAGGGGCGCGGGCACGCCGCCGGGGGCGCGCAGCGGCAGCGCGAACCCGCCGGCGCGGTGGCCGGAGTGCAGGGCCAGGGCCGAGACCACCACGCCCAGCACCGCGCCGGTCTCGATGTCGGTCACCGGCGCGCCGGACGCCTGCGGGGGCACTCCGGGCGGGCCGCCCGGCGCGGCGCCGTCGACCGCGATCTCGTAGACCTCGTCCAGCAGGTGGAAGCGGTCGGTCGCGGTGTACGTGGCCGCGGTGGCGCCGACGATGGCTCCCTGTGCGGGGTGCGGCAGCCGCAGCCGTACCCGCCGCCGGGGGCCGGTCGTACCCGCGGCGGCGGCAGGCTCGGGGGCGATCGGCAGCGGCGGCACGTCGAGGCCCTCGGTGGCGACCAGCGCGAGCCCGGTCTCGGGCAGCGGGGTGACGGCCGCCGCCTCGACCAGGCAGACCTGGCCGCCGGGGGCGTGCAGGACCAGCCGGGCCAGGCCGTCGACGGCCTCGTGGCTGGTGATCATCGTGCCGGCCGCGTCGGCCATGAAGCCGGTGCCTCGGGGGCGGCCGGCCAGGTCGCAGACGCGCATCAGCGCGTCAGCGTTCCGCGCGTCGCCCGCCCGGCGGCTTCCCTGCGCAACCACGCGGCGCCCCGCGGACGCTGCGGCGACGGAGTCCCCCGCCCCGTGCCCGCCCCGGCGCCCGCCCTGCCCCGCGCGCACGTCGCCCGCCGCGTCCCCCGGCGGACGCCCCGGCACCTGCCCCCACCGGCCGGAATCCCCGCCCGCCCGCGGGTCGGCCGACGAGTCGGCGAGTGGGTCGGCTGACAGAGAGACCGGCGAGTCGGCCGGCGGATCAGCCGGCGGGTCGGCTGACGGAACGGCCGACGGATCGCCCGCCGGGCGTCCCGGCACGTCCGCCCACCGGCCTCCGCAGGCCCCACCGGCCACGCCAGCACACCGGCCGACCGGCGAGTCAGCCGACAGGTCGGCAAGCGGGTCAGCCAGCGGGCAGCCCGGCGCGTCCGCCCACCGGGCGGGATTCCCGCCCGCCCGCGGGTCAGCCGGCGAGTAGGCCGACGGATCGGCGGGCCGATCGCTTGCCGGGCGTCCCGGCACGTCCGCCCACCGGCCTCCGCAGGCCCCGCCGGCACACCGGCCGACCGACGAGTCGGTAGGCGAGTCGGCCGGCCAGTCAGCCGACAGTGCCATCGACGCGTCAGCCGCGGGCACGACCGACGCTCCCGGCGCCCCTGCCGCGGGCACGACCGACGCTCCCGCCGTCCCTGCCGCGGGCGGTGCCGCCCAGTGTGCGCCGCGCTGTCCCGGGCGCGGCGCACCGCACCCGGCCTGCGGGGCCTCGCGCCCCGTCGCGCTCCGGCGTGCCGTCATCACGGCACCTCCCCCGAACTGCCCCCGCTCATACGGAAGCGCCCCGTTTCATCCCGCTTCGACGGTAGGACGGAGATGATCTCCCGCCTAGATCGCGGTGCGAACGCGCCCCCCTGCGCTCCCCCGGTTCACTCCGAGCGCCCGTCCGACCGGGTGATTTCCGGGTGCGGAATGGATAGGAAGCACTGGTCGGGGGCCGGAGGAGCCGGACGAACCATGTGAGGAGGCGGGCCGGGACGGGCGGGAGACGACCCCGGGGAGGCCCGGGGCCAACGATGCGTGCGGCGCGGGCCGTTCAGGGGACAGGCGACCGCGCCGCACGGCGGCCGGACCGCGCCGTCACCGCGGCGCGGCCCGGCCGCACCCCCGCGAACGGACCAGGACCCGCGGCGTCACCCCGCGCGAGGTGACCGCGCGAAGGCCCACGCGCGAAGCCCGCCGCGCCCCGCTCACTGCGCGAAGCCCGCCACGATCCGCGCCTGCCCGTCCTTCTCCTCCACCAGTGCGAGGAAGCGGCCGTCCGGGCCGAAGGTCGCGTGCGGGCCGGCGGCCAGCGGGGGCGCGGCGATCCGTACGCCGTGGCCGAGCAGCCGTGCCTGGTCCGCGTCGACGTCCCAGCGGGGGAAGGCGGCCGCGGCGGCCTCCTCGATGGGCAGGACCGCGTAGGACTCCTCCAACTGCTCCAGCGTGCGCGCGGCCTCGACCCGGTACGGGCCGACCCGGGTGCGCCGGAGCGCGGTGAGGTGGCCGCCGGTGCCGAGCGCGGCGCCGAGGTCGCGGGCGAGCGCCCTGATGTAGGTGCCGGAGGAGCAGACCACCGTCACGTCGAGATCGAGCACCCCGGCCGGGTCCCGCGGCCTGCGCAGTCCGGCGACGGTGAAGGAGTGCACGGTCACCGGCCGGGCGGCCAGCTCGAACTGCTCGCCCTCCCGTACCCGGGTGTAGGACCGCACGCCGTTCACCTTGATCGCGCTGACCTTGGACGGCACCTGCTGGATCGGGCCGGTGAGGGCGGCGACGCCGGCGTCCACGGCCTCCCGGGTGACGTCCGTCGCCGGGGCGGTGGCGGTCACCTCGCCCTCGGCGTCGTCGGTGACGGTGCTCTGGCCGAGCCGGATGGTCGCCTCGTACTCCTTCTCGGTGAGGGCGAGGTGACCGAGCAGCCGGGTGGCCTTCTCGACGCCGATCACCAGGACGCCGGTGGCCATCGGGTCCAGCGTGCCGGCGTGGCCGACCCGCCGGGTTCCGGCCAGCCGCCGCATCCGCGCCACCACGCCGTGCGAGGTCAGTCCGCCGGGCTTGTCCACGATCACCAGGCCGGACGCGCTGACCTGCCGCGTCCGGCCGTCCGTACGGCGGCTCATGCCTGTGCGGAACCGCCCTCTTCGCGGGACGCGGACCCGGAACCGGCCCCGGCGCCCTCCTCGCCCCGCGCCCCCTCCCCGCCGTCGTCGGCGTCCCCCGCGTCCCCAACGTCGGCGGCGTCGGCGGCGTCCCCGCCGTCCTCGTCGTCCAGGGCGTCCTCGTCGTCCGCGGCCGGCTTGCGGTACGGATCGGCGTCGCCCGCGTACTGCGCGTCCGTCGCGGTCTTGCGGACCTCCTCGTCGGCTGCGCGGGCCTTGGCGAGCAGGTCGTCGATGGTGCGGGCGTTGTCGGGCAGGGCGTCGGCGACGAAGGCCAGCGTCGGCGTGAAGCGCACGCCGGTCTGCCGCCCGACCTCCGAGCGGAGCACGCCCTTGGCGCTCTCCAGCGCGGCGGCCGAGGCGGCGCGCTCCTCGTCGTCGCCGTAGACCGTGTAGAAGACCGTCGCCTCCCGCAGGTCGCCGGTCACCCGGGTGTCGGTGATCGTCACGTAGCCGAGCCGCGGGTCCTTGATGCGGCGCTGCAGCGTCTCCGCGACCACGACCCGGATGCGGTCAGCCAGCTTTCGCGCCCGCGCGGTGTCGGTCATCGTCTTCTTCTCTCTCAGTCGATCTGTCGGCGCGACCGGTGCGCCCGGTATCCCCCGGTGCGCCCGGCCACGCCGCCGGCCGTCGCGGCCGGCGGTCAGTCGTCGTCCCCGTGGATGCGCTGCCTGGCCGACAGCAGGTCCACCTCGGGACGGGCGACCATCCACCGCTCGCACCGGTCCAGCACGTCCTTCACGTGCCCGAGGTCCCCGGACACCACCGCGAGGCCGATCTCGGCCCGCCGGTAGAGGTCCTGCTCCCCGGTCTCGGCCGCGCTGACCGCGAACTTGCGGTGCAGCTCGGCCACGATCGGCCGGATCACCGACCGCTTCTCCTTCAATGACCGTACGTCCCCCAGGAGCAGGTCGAAACGCGCAGTGCCCGCATACATGGGTACGACGGTACAGGCGACGGCCGGGGCCGATCGACGGGATTTCCACCCACCGACCGGCCCCGGCCGGGGCCCTTCGGCCCGGTGCCGCGTGTCAGCCGCGCGGCTTCTCGCGCATCTCGTACGTCGCGATGACGTCGTCGATCTTGATGTCGTTGTAGTTGCCGAGGTTGATACCGCCCTCGTAACCCTCACGAATCTCGGTGACGTCGTCCTTGAAGCGGCGCAGGCCCTCGATGGTGAGGTTCTCCGCGATGACCTTGCCGTCGCGCAGCAGGCGGGCCTTGGTGTTCCGCCTGACCTCGCCGGAGCGGACCAGCACACCGGCGATGTTGCCGAGCTTGGAGGAGCGGAAGACCTCGCGGATCTCGGCGGTGCCGAGCTCCACCTCTTCGTACTCCGGCTTCAGCATGCCCTTCAGGGCCGCCTCGATCTCCTCGATGGCCTGGTAGATCACCGAGTAGTACCGGACGTCCACGCCCTCGCGCTCGGCCATCTGGGTGGCACGCCCAGCGGCGCGCACGTTGAAGCCGATGACGATGGCGTCGGAGCCGGTCGCCAGGTCGATGTCCGACTCGGTGACCGCGCCCACGCCGCGGTGCAGCACGCGGATGTCGACCTCCTCGCCGACGTCGAGCTGCATGAGCGAGGACTCCAGGGCCTCGACCGAACCGGACGCGTCGCCCTTGATGATGAGGTTGAGTTCCTGCACCTCACCGGCCTTGAGCGCCTCGTCCAGATTCTCCAGCGAGAACCTGCGGCCCTTGCGGGCGAACGCCGCGTTCCGCTCGCGGGCGGCGCGCTTCTCGGCGATCTGGCGGGCCGTGCGGTCCTCGTCGACGACCAGGAAGTTGTCGCCGGCGCCGGGCACGTTGGTCAGACCGAGCACGAGGACGGGGGTCGACGGGGTCGCCTCCTCCACGTTGTCGCCCTTGTCGTCGAGCATGGCGCGCACGCGGCCGTAGGCGTCGCCCACCACCATCGTGTCGCCGACCCGCAGCGTACCGCGCTGGACCAGGACGGTCGCCACGGCGCCGCGGCCCCGGTCGAGGTGGGCCTCGATCGCGATGCCCTGCGCGTCCTGCTCCGGGTTGGCCCGCAGGTCGAGCGAGGCGTCCGCGGTGAGCACCACGGCCTCCAGCAGCTCGTCGATGTGCAGGCCCTGCTTGGCGGAGATGTCGACGAACATGGTGTCGCCGCCGTACTCCTCGGCCACCAGGCCGAACTCGGTGAGCTGGCCGCGCACCTTGGTCGGGTCCGCGCCCTCGACGTCGATCTTGTTGACCGCCACCACGATCGGCACGTCGGCCGCCTTGGCGTGGTTCAGCGCCTCGATCGTCTGCGGCATCACACCGTCGTTGGCCGCGACCACGAGGATCGCGATGTCGGTGGACTTCGCGCCGCGGGCACGCATGGCGGTGAACGCCTCGTGGCCCGGGGTGTCGATGAAGGTGATCCTGCGCTCTTCACCGTTGACGTCGGTGGCGACCTGGTAGGCGCCGATGTGCTGGGTGATGCCGCCGGCCTCGCCCGCGACCACGTTGGTCTTGCGGATCGCGTCGAGCAGGCGGGTCTTGCCGTGGTCGACGTGACCCATCACGGTGACCACCGGCGGACGCGGCTGCAGGGCCTCGTCGCCGCCCTCGTCCTCGCCGAACTCGATGTCGAAGGACTCCAGCAGCTCGCGGTCCTCCTCCTCCGGGCTGACGATCTCCAGCACGTAGTTCATCTCGCCGGCGAGCAGCTCCAGGGTGGAGTCCGACACCGACTGGGTGGCCGTGACCATCTCGCCGAGGTTCAGCATCACCTGGACGAGCGACGCCGGGTTGGCGTTGATCTTCTCGGCGAAGTCGGTGAGGGAGGCGCCGCGCGACAGCCGCACGGTCTGGCCGTTGCCGCGGGGCAGCAGCACGCCGCCCACGGACGGGGCCTGCATGGCCTCGTACTCCTGGCGCCGCTGGCGCTTGCTCTTGCGTCCGCGCGCCGGACGGCCGCCGGGGCCGCGACCGAACGCGCCCTGCGTGCCGCCGCGTCCGCCCGGACCGCCGGGACGGCCGCCGAAGCCGCCGGGACGCGGGCCGAAGCCACCGCCGCCGCCGGGGGCGCCGCCGCCGGGACGACCGCCGAAGCCACCGCCACCGCCGGGACGACCGCCGCCGCCGGGACCGGCGGGACGGCCGGCGAAGCCGCCGCCGCCCGGACGTCCGCCGGGGCCGCCGGAGCGACCGCCGGGGCCGCCGGGACGACCGCCCGGACCGCCGGGACGGCCGCCGGGGCCGCCGGTGGAGGACGGGCGCTGCGGCATCATGCCGGGGTTCGGGCGCGGGCCCGAGGACTGCGGGCGGGGCATGCCGCCGGGCGACGGACGGCCCGCGCCGGGACCGCTCTGGCCGCCGGGGGCGCCAGGACGGGGGGCGCCGCCGGGACGCGGTGCGCCGCCGCCGGGACCGGTCGGCCGCGGAGCGCCGCCCTGGCCGCCGCCGGGACGCGGTGCGCCGCCGGGACGGGGCATGCCCGTGGAGCCGGACGAGGTGAAGGGGTTGTTGCCCGGACGCGGGCCGGCCGGACGGCCGCCGCCGGGACGCGGTGCGCCGCCCTGGCCTGCGGGACGGCCGCCGGGACGCGGCGCGCCGTCGCGCTGCGGACGGCCTTCGCCGTGGCCGCCCTGGCCGCCGGCCGGACGGGCCGGACGCGGGCCGGGGGTGGCGCCGGGACGCGGGCCGGAGGGGGCCGCGGGGGCGGAGCCGCCGGATCCGGACGGTCCGGACGGGCCGGACGGCGCGGCGGGCGGCGCCTGGAACTCGGCCGCGGGCACCGGGGCCGAGGGGGCCGGGCGCGGCGCCGGCTTCGGGCCGGGGCGCGGGCCGGGGGCCGGGGCGCTGCCGTTCTGCCCGCCGGGGGCGGCCGGGGTCACCGGGCCGCCCGGCTTGGGCGCCGGGGCAGCCGGACGGGCCGACGCACCCGGGGTGGGGCCGGCGTGGAGGCGCCCCGGGGCGCTGCGCCGCGGGGGTGGGCGCCTTGCGGGGCGCCGAGGGCTTCGCAGCGGACTTGCCGGCGCCACCGCCGGGTCCCTGGAAAGCGTCAGTCAGTTTGCGGACGACCGGCGCCTCGATCGTCGAGGACGCCGAACGGACGAATTCGCCGAGTTCCTGGAGCTTGGCCATGACGACCTTGCTCTCGACTCCCATCTCCTTGGCGAGTTCGTATACCCGGACCTTAGCCACTTCGCTCCTTCTAGGTCCGGGGTGGTCGTCCGCCGGACCGTCGCTACTTCATGGGCGTACTCATCGCGTACTCATCGAGTGCTCATCGCAATCTCGACCTACTTCCATCTCGCGAGGTACCTGACCGCACGGTGTCGCCCGTGCCGTACTTCTTCTTACGGGGCTGCCCGCTCGACGTACCGGCGCAGTTCCGCGTCGTCGGGCGCCACCGGGCCCCGGAAGGCCCGTGCGAACGCCCGGCGGCGGACCGCCAGGTCGAGGCAGGCAAGGGCGGGATGCAGATAAGCACCCCGACCGGGCAGCGTACCGCGATGATCGGGAACGCATGCGCCCCCGACCGCCGCCACACGCAGCAGATCGCTCTTGGCCGCTCGCTGCCGGCAGCCGATGCAGGTTCGCTCCGGGCATGCTGGGTTCAGCGTCCGACCAGACACGTTCAAGTCTACCTCCCCGCGCCGACCTCACTCCTTCGAGTGGGCCGACGCACGGTTGTTCGTCTGCCATATGCCCGGCGGATGGCCGGAATCCGCCGTGCGCACCACTGCCGCCGTGCGGACCGCGGCCGCCGTACGGGCCGCCGGCCGCGGGCCGCCGGCTGCGAGGAGCCCCCGTCGTGCGGCCTACTCGCCGCTGTCCCCGGTGTCCTCGGTGTCCGGGCGGATGTCGATCCGCCATCCGGTGAGCCGGGCGGCGAGCCGGGCGTTCTGGCCCTCCTTGCCGATGGCCAGCGACAGCTGGTAGTCCGGCACGGTCACCCGGGCGGACCTGGCGGCCAGGTCGACCACGTCGACCTTGGTCACCCGGGCCGGGGACAGCGCGTTGGCGACCATCTCCGCGGGGTCGTCCGACCAGTCGACGATGTCGATCTTCTCACCGTTCAGCTCGGCCATCACCGCGCGCACCCGCGCGCCCACCGGGCCGATGCAGGCGCCCTTGGCGTTCAGCCCGGAGCGGGCCGACCTGACCGCGATCTTGGTGCGGTGGCCGGCCTCGCGGGCGATCGCCTCGATGACCACCGAGCCGTCGGCGATCTCCGGGACCTCCAGCGCGAACAGCTTCTTCACCAGGTTGGGGTGGGTCCGCGACAGCGTCACCGACGGGCCGCGGACGCCCTTGGCGACCCGGACGACGTAGGAGCGCAGCCGGGTGCCGTGGCCGTAGTCCTCGCCGGGGACCTGCTCCTGCACCGGCAGGATGGCCTCCAGCTTGCCGATGTCGACCAGGACGTTCTTCGGGTCCTTGCCCTGCTGGACGATGCCGGTGACGATGTCGCCCTCGCGGCCGGCGTACTCGCCGAAGGTCACGTCGTCCTCGGCGTCGCGCAGCCGCTGCAGGATCACCTGCTTGGCGGTCGACGCGGCGATCCGGCCGAAGCCGGAGGGCGTGTCGTCGAACTCGCGCGGCTCGGCGCCCTCGCCGGCCTCCTCCTGGTCCTCGGTGGCCCAGACGGTGACGTGGCCGGAGTGCTTGTCCAGCTCCACGCGGGCCCGGCGGTGGCTGCCCGGCTCACGGTGGTAGGCGATGAGGAGTGCCGACTCGATGGCCTCGACCAGCAGGTCGAACGAGATCTGCCGCTCGGTGACCAGACCCCGCAGGGCCTTCATGTCGATGTCCACGGCTACGCCTCCTCAGTGCTCTCGACGCCGTCGGCCGGCTCGGCGCCGTCGTCCGCCGCGTCGCCGGAACCGCTGTCCGCCGAGCCGTCGGCCGGGCGGTTGAACTCGATCTCGACCCGGGCCCGCGCGATCTGCGCGAAGTCCGCGCGGGCGGGCTTGGGCTTGCGGCCCTTGACGCCCGGGACCTCCAGGTCGAGGCCGGTGTCGTCCACCGTCATGATCCGCGCGATCAGCTCGCCGCGCTCCTTGAGCTGGAGCTTGACCAGCCGCAGGCGTTGCGGCGGAAGTGCCGGGGCTCGGTCAGCGGGCGGTCGGCGCCGGGCGAGCTGACGTCCAGGACGTACTCGCCGTCGCCCATCACGTCGGAGGCGTCCAGTTCCTTGGACAGCGCGCGGCTCAGCTCGGCGACCTCGTCCAGATTCACGCCCTCGTCGCTGTCCACGACGACCAGGAGCTGCCGGCGCTTGCCCGCGGCGGTCACCTTGACCTCTTCCAGGTCCAGGCCCGCCTGCACGACGAGCGGCTCCAGCAGTGCGCGCAGCCTCTCTTTCTGGGTGGTGCTCATCCGGGTGACTCCTCGGCCGCGTCTGCTGTTGTCATGGAAGGCCGCGTGATCAGCGTGCTCTCGCGTGCTCTCAGCGTGCAAGGCCAAGGCTACCCGAGTTCGCACCGGCGTTTCCGCCGCCCTCGGGCGCTGTCGCGCGGGTCGGCGCGCGTCCCGGGCGACGCGACGCCGCGGCGACTCGCGCGACGGCCCTAGACTGCGCGGCATGATCCCCGAGGTGGTCCGGCCGAGCCGGCGCACGGTGCTGGGCGTGGCGGCGGCCGGGGTGCTGACCGGCTGTTCGTCGGGCGGTGCGTCCGCCGGGGCGGCGCGGTCGGCGCCCGTTCCCGGCGCGGCCGAGCGCGCCCGTGCCGCGGCCGACAGCCTCGGCCTGCTGCGGCGGTACGACGCGGCGGTCGCCGCCCACCCGGACCTGGCGGTGCGGCTCGCGCCGCTGCGGTCGGAGGTGGCGCGGCACGCGTCGGCGCTCGGGGCGAAGCCGCCCGCCGCGGCGCCCCCGGGCGGCTCGGCGCCTTCCGCGCGCCCGGCGAGTCCGGCCGGCTCGGGGCCGTCCGCCACGACGCGGGCTCCGGCCGCGGACGCCGCGGCGACCGCGCCCCCGTCCGCCGGGGCGCGCGACGGCGCGCCGACGCCGCCCGCGACAGCTCCGACGTCCGCGCGCCCGCCGGGCGGTGCGGCCTCGCCGGGCGCCTCGGGCACGCCGGCCACGACGGCCCCGGCCGTCCCGGCCGGCTCTCCGGCCACGCTGGCGTGGCTCGCCGCGGCCGAGCGGGCGCTCGCCGACCGCCGGGCGGCGGCGCTGCTCACGGTGCCGGGCGACCTCGCGCGGCTGCTGGCCTCGATCGCCGCCGCGGACGCGGGCCACGTGGTCCTGCTGGCCCGCACCCCGCCCGCCAGGACCGGCGTCTCCCCCGACGCCGACCTCGCGTCGGGCCCGAGCGCCCCTGCGGCGGTTCCCGCCGCCGGCGCGGAAACGAACGCCACGCCGGCCTCCGACGCCCGCCCGGTGACCGGATCGGGGCCGTCGGCCGCGTCCGGCGCCACGGCGGGCGACGGCACGGGCGCGCGTTCCGTTACGTCATCGGACGCGGGCGCCGCGCCGGCCGCCGGCGCGGACGCCTCCCCGGGCAGCGGTACGTCCGCGGGTCCGTCCGCGAGCGGCAGCACGGGCGGACCCGGAAGCGCGGGCGCGGGTACCTCCGCAGGCGGCGACTCGGGTACCGGCACGTCCGCAGGCGGCGACTCGGGCGCCGGGACGTCCGCCGGTGCCGGTCCGCGCACGGCCGACGATGCGGGCGGAGGCGCGGGCGCAGGTGGTACGGGCGGAGACGGCGCGGGCGCAGGTGATACAGGCGCAGGCGGTAAGGGCACGGGCGCGTCCCCGGGCGCCGCGACCGTCCGCCGCGAGGCGTCCCCCGTGCTGGCCGCAGCGCAGGCCGCGCTCGCCGCGGAGCACGCCGCGGTCTACGGGTACGGCGCGGTCGGCGGGCGGGTCGGGGCCGGGCGGGCGCGAGAGGCCCGGGCGGCGTACGACGCGCACCGGGCGGCCAGGGACGCGCTGGTGCGCACGGTGACCGGGCTCGGCGGGACCCCGGTCGCCGCCGCGGCGGCCTACGCGCTGCCGTTCGCCGTGCCGGACCGGGCCGCGGCGGTACGGCTGGCGGCCTATCTGGAGGAGCGGGTGGCCGGCGCGTACGGCGATCTGACCAGGGCCGCGACCGGGACCGTACGCCGTGACGCGGCGGCCGCGCTGCGGGCCTCGGCGGTGCGCGCGGTGCGGTGGAGCGGCGGCAGCGTAGCCTTCCCGGGGTTGGCGGAACGCCGCTGAGCCCCGGTCCCGGCGGACCCGCCCGGTGCGGCCCGGCGCCGAGGCGCGCGGCCGTCGCCGACGCCGCCCGCGCGGGGGCGCACCCGCCACCGCCGCCCGTACTCGTCACGGAGGGAACGCACCGCAGTGGAGCTGCAACCGCCGGAACGCCTGGCCCGTACCGTCGTGGCCTGGGAGGGCGAGGCGGGCCGGGAATGGCTGGCCCGGCTGCCGGGGCAGGTGGCGGGCTACCTGGATCGGTGGCAGCTGACGCCGGAGCGGGTGTTCGAGGCGGGCGGCCAGATCAGCATGATCGTGCTGGTCAGGACGGCCGACGGGACGCCCGCGGTGCTCAAGGTCGGCATGGTGACGCGGGAGAGCGCGCAGGAGCACGCGGCGCTCGCGCACTGGGACGGGCACGGCGCGGTGCGCCTGCTGCGCGCGGAGCCCGAGGAGGGCGCGCTGCTGGAGGAGCGGCTGCACGCGGACGTCTCGCTGCGCTCGCTGGCCGAGCCCAAGGCGATGCTGGAGGCGGCGGGGGTGCTGCGGCGGCTGTGGGTGCCGCCGGCCGACGGCCACCCGTTCACCTCGGTCGCCGACCGGACCGCGGACCTGGCGGCGCTGCTGCGCGTGCGCCGCGCGCGGGACTTCGCGGCGGACGCGCGGGAGCTGATCGACGAGGCGCTGGCGGTCCGCGAGGAGCTGGTCGGCTCGGCGCCGGAGCCGGTGCTGCTGCACGGGGACTTCCACCACGGCAACGTGCTGTCCGGCGACCGGGTGCCGTGGCTGGCGATCGACCCCAAGCCGCTGGTCGGCGAACCGGCCTTCGACCTGGCGTGGCTGGCCAGGGACCGGCTGTCCACCCTCGCCGCCGAGCCCGGCTCCCGCGCCGCCGCCCGCCGCAGGCTCGCCCGGCTCGCCGACTCCCTGGAGGTCGACGCCGACAGGCTGCGCGGCTGGGCGGTCTTCCGCGCGGTCGAGGCGGGCGTCTGGTACCTGTCGGTCGGCGGTCGCACGGACGGCGAACTGCTGCTGGAGTTCGCCAGCTGGCTCTGAGCCGGGGCGCGCCCGGCCGGGAAGGCGCCGGGCGGACCGGAACCCCCGCCCGGACCGGAATCCCCGCCCGGCCCGCGGCACCGCTCGGCCCGCAATCCTGCCCGGCCCGCAAACACCGGCCGCCCCGGAGGCATCGGGGCCGCGAAGCACCGGCCCGGGGGCCCATGCCGGGAGGAAGTCCGCCTCACGGCGAGCCCCCGCCCGGCGCGGGACCGGCGCCGCGCCGGCCGAGGCGCCGCCCCGCTCGGACGTATGCCTCCCGGCCGCCGCGGGGCCTGCGCGTGCCTCAGCCCGCCGTCCCGCCGGTCAGGCGCGCGACCGCCTCCGCGAAGGCGAGGTCCTGCCGCTCCCCCGTGGCGCGGTCCTTCAGCTCCAGGACGCGCTCGGCGGCGCGGCGGCCGGCGACGAGGTGCCGGGGGACGCCGATGAGGTCGGCGTCGGCGAACTTCACCCCGGGCGACAGCGCGCGGTCGTCGAGCAGCACCCGCAGTCCCGCCGCGGCGAGGGCCTCCGCGGCCTCCTCGGCGAGCGCGAGCGGCCCGCCCTTGCCCGCCGCGACGACGTGGACGTCCGCGGGGGCGACCTCGGCCGGCCAGCACAGTCCGCGCGCGTCGGCGGTCTGCTCGGCGAGGGCGCCGACCGCGCGGGACACGCCGATGCCGTAGGAGCCCATGGTGACCCGGACGGGCTTGCCGTCGGGGCCGAGGACGTCGAGCCGGAAGGCGTCGGTGTACTTCCGGCCCAGCCGGAAGATGTGGCCCACCTCGATCGCCCGATCCAGCGCGAGGCCGGCCCCGCAGCGCGGGCAGGGGTCGCCGGGCTCCACCACTGCGACGTCCAGGTAGCGGTCGACCTCGAAGTCGCGTCCGCAGACGACGTCCCAGGCGTGCCGGCCGGCGTGGTTGGCGCCGGTGACCCAGGCGGTGCCGGGCGCGACCCGGGGGTCGGCGAGGTAGCGGACGGCCAGTCCCTGCGGGCCGATGTAGCCGCGGACCAGGTCGGGCCGGGCGGCGAAGTCCTCGGCGGTGACCAGCGAGACGACGGCCGGCGCCAGGTGCTCGGCGAGCTTGCCGAGGTCGACCTCGCGGTCGCCGGGCACGCCCACCGCGGTGATCTCGCCGTCGACGGTGACCAGGACGTTCTTCAGCACCGCGGACGCGGGCACGCCGTGCCGCTCGCACAGCTCGGCGACCGTCGCGGTGCCGGGGGTGTCGATCTCCCGCAGCGGGCCGGGCGCGTCGGCCGCGGGGACCTTCGCGGTGAAGGCGACCGCCTCGGTGTTGGCGGCGTAGCCGCAGCCGGCGCACGCGGCGAAGGTGTCCTCGCCGGCCGCGGCGGGCGCGAGGAACTCCTCGGAGCGCGAGCCGCCCATCGCGCCGGACACCGCGGAGACCACCCGGACGTCCAGGCCGAGCCGGCGGAAGATCCGCAGGTACGCCTCGCGGTGCAGCCGGTACGCCTCGTCGAGGCCGTCGTCGCCGGTGTCGAAGGAGTAAGCGTCCTTCATCAGGAACTCGCGCCCGCGCAGCACCCCGGCGCGGGGCCGCGCCTCGTCGCGGTACTTCGTCTGCACCTGGTAGAGGATCACCGGCAGGTCCCGGTACGAGGTGACCTGGTCCTTGACCAGGTGGGTGAAGACCTCTTCGTGGGTGGGCCCGAGGACGTAGCGGGCGCCCTTGCGGTCGGTGAGCCGGAAGAGCAGGTCACCGTACTCGCCGGCGCGGCCGGTCGCCTCGTACGTCTCGGCGGGGACCAGCGCGGGCAGCAGCACCTCCTGGCCGCCGATGGCGTCCATCTCCTCGCGCACCACGCGGGCCACGTTGTCCAGCACCCGCTTGCCCAGCGGCAGCCAGCTCCACATGCCGGCCGAGGAGCGGCGGACGTACCCGGCGCGCACCAGCAGCCGGTGACCGGGGCTGTCGGCGTCGGCCGGGTCGTCGCGCAGCGTCCTGACCGTCAGCCGGGACATGCGCTGGACCTGGGTGCTGGCCTGCTGGGGCATCGGCGTCTCCTGGGGTTGCCGGGGTGCGGCGAGGATAGACAGCGCCGGGACGGCTCAGGAAACCGTTTTATCCGCCGCGGCCGGCGGGCGGGGCAGCGGCAGCGGCGCGCCCATCACCGCGTACGGGCGGGCGGCGCTGGGGAAGTGCACCGGCCGGGCCAGGTCGCGGTAGCCGAGGGTGTGGTAGAGCCGCCGGGCCGGGCTGTCGCCGTCGATGGCGGACAGGATGCTGCGCGGCTGCTCGGCGTGGTCGGTGATCGCGGTGATGAGGCTGCGGCCGATGCCGCGGCCCTGGTAGGCGGGCAGCACGTGCAGTTCGGTGATCACGAAGGAGTCGTCGAGCCAGTCGTCGTTGCCCTCGCGGCGCAGGTAGGGCTGCACGACGCTGGACCACCAGTGGCCGCGGTCGTTGGGCTGCCCGTAGACGAAGCCGACGAGCCGGTCGTCGGGGGTGCGGGCGCCGAGCGCGCGGGCTCCGGGGGAGGCGAGGTGGCGCAGCACGATCTGCCGGCGGATGGCCACCTCCTCGGGCCCGAGTCCGAAGGCGACGGCCTGTACGGCGAGGGCCTCGTCCACCCTGGCGGCCAGGTCGACCGGCGCGACCACCACATGCTCCATGCCGGGACCCTACCGGTGGCGGCGCCCGCCGCGCGCGCCGGTACGCGGGCCTGCCCGCGCGGCGCGACCGCGGGCGCCCGCGCCGGGCGGTGCCCAGGGCGTGTCCGCAAGGTCGTGCCTGCCCCGCGGGCGACGACACGACCTTGCGGACACGCCCTAGAACAGCACGCTCATGAACGCGCCGACCTCGGTGAAGCCGACCCTGCGGTAGGCGGCGCGCGCGGGGGTGTTGAAGTCGTTGACGTAGAGGCTGACGACGGGGGCCACGTCGCGCAGCGCGTAGTGCAGCACGGCGGCCATGCCGGTCTCGGACAGGCCGCGGCCGCGGTGCGAGGGCGCCACCCACACGCCCTGGATCTGGCAGGTGTGCCGGGTGACCGCGCCGATCTCGGCCTTGAAGACCACCTCGCCGTCCTCGATCCGGGCGAACGCGCGGCCGGTGGAGACGAGTTCGGCCACCCGCGCCTGGTAGAGCAGGCCGCCGTCGCCGGCCAGCGGGGAGACGCCGACCTCCTCGGTGAACATGGCGACGCACGCGGGCATGATGACGTCCATCTCGTCGCGCCGGACCCGCCGCACCCCGGGGTCGGGGGCGATGTCGGCGGGCAGCGAGCGGGTGGTCATCAGCGGCTGGTGGGCGCGCACCTCGCGGGCCGGGCCCCAGTGCGGCTCCAGCTGGGACCACAGGTCGGCGGTGGCCTCGGCCGGGCCGACGATGGACGAGCAGCGGCGGCCGGCCCTGCGGGCCCGCTCGGCGAAGGCGCGGATCGCCTCGGGGGTGGCGCACAGCGGCACCAGGTTGGCACCGGCGTAGCACAGCGAGGTGAGCCGGCCGCCGGAGTACCAGCCCCACATCTCGCCGCCGAGCCGCCACGGGTCCAGGCCCGCGACGTTGACGCGCGAGGTCACGAACGCGTTGGCCACCGGGTCGCGGCCCAGCACCGCGAGCGCGGCGTCGAGGTCGCCTGGCTCCAGGACTCGGGCTGTCGAATGCGTCAACACGGGGACACCTCACCGTACGGGCCGTGAACGCCGGCGGAAGACGGTTCCCGCACCTTACCTCGCAGGGCGGGGCCGTGCCCGGCGCCCGGGAAAGGGCGGCCAGGGCACGGCCGGAAACGTCCGGAACGTGCCGCGCGGCGGCGTCCGCGGGGGCGCGGTGCTGCGGTCAGGAGACGCTCACCTGCGGCTCGCCCGAGCCGATGCCGGCGGTCTCCATCTCGGCGGCGATCTTCATCGCCTCCTCGATCAGCGTCTCCACGATCTTGGACTCGGGCACGGTCTTGATGACCTCGCCCTTGACGAAGATCTGGCCCTTGCCGTTGCCGGAGGCGACGCCGAGGTCGGCCTCGCGGGCCTCGCCGGGGCCGTTGACGACGCAGCCCATGACGGCGACGCGCAGCGGCACCTCCATGCCCTCCAGGCCCGCGGAGACCTGGTCGGCGAGCTTGTAGACGTCGACCTGGGCGCGGCCGCAGGACGGGCAGGAGACGATCTCCAGCCGGCGCTGGCGCAGGTTCAGCGACTCCAGGATCTGGATGCCGACCTTGACCTCCTCGGCCGGCGGCGCGGACAGCGAGACCCGGATGGTGTCGCCGATGCCCTCCGAGAGCAGCGCGCCGAAGGCGACCGCGGACTTGATGGTGCCCTGGAAGGCCGGGCCGGCCTCGGTGACGCCCAGGTGCAGCGGGTAGTCGCACTTCTGGGCCAGCAGCCGGTAGGCGTTGACCATCACGACCGGGTCGTTGTGCTTGACCGAGATCTTGATGTCGCGGAAGTCGTGCTCCTCGAACAGCGACGCCTCCCACAGCGCGGACTCCACCAGCGCCTCGGGGGTGGCCTTGCCGTACTTCTCCAGCAGCCGCCGGTCCAGCGAGCCGGCGTTGACGCCGATGCGGATGGGGACGCCGGCCGCGGAGGCCGCCTTGGCGATCTCCTTGACCTTGTCGTCGAACTGCTTGATGTTGCCCGGGTTGACGCGCACCGCGGCGCAGCCGGCGTCGATGGCGGCGAAGACGTACTTCGGCTGGAAGTGGATGTCGGCGATGACGGGGATCTGCGACTTGCGGGCGATCACGGGGAGCGCGTCGGCGTCGTCCTGGGTCGGGCAGGCGACCCGGACGATCTGGCATCCGGAGGCGGTCAGCTCGGCGATCTGCTGCAGGGTGGCGCCGATGTCGGAGGTCCGGGTGGTGGTCATCGACTGGACGGAGACCGGTGCGTCGCCGCCCACCGCGACGCTTCCGACCTGGATCTGACGGCTTTTGCGGCGGTCGGCGAGTTTGGTCGGAACATCCGGCATACCGAGCGAAATCGCGGTCATCTGCGTGGCATCCCCAAGGTTGTACGAGGTCCCGTCGTCGGCGGGCTCCGGGATCGAGATTACGGCACCGCGCCCGCGGTCATCACCCGGCTCGGGGCATCGCGGATGTCACGAATTGAGTTTGACCGGGTTGACCACGTCGGCGATCAGCACCAGCAGCGTGAAGGACACGAAGATACCGGCGACGACATAGGCGATCGGCATCAGCTTGGCGACGTCGAAGGGCCCGGGGTCGGGTTTGCGGAACGCGCGGGCGGTGTGCCAGGCGCAGCGACTCCCAGAGCGCCCCGGCGATGTGCCCGCCGTCCAGCGGCAGCAGCGGGAGCATGTTGAACAGGAACAGCGACAGGTTGAATCCGGCCACCAGCAGCACCATGGTGGCGATGCGGTCGATGGCGGGCTCCTTCAGCGCGAAGACCTCGCCGCCGACGCGGGCCGCGCCGACCACGCCCATCGGGGAGTCGGCCTTGCGCGGGGCGCCGTTGAAGGCGGAGTTCCACAGGTCGGGAATCCGCTTGGGCAGCGACACCAGGGAGTCCACGCCCTGCCGGGCCATGTCCTCCATGTGCGAGAAGGACGCGGCGAAGCCCAGTTGCTCTATGTGGGTGGCCGGGCTGAAGCCGAGGAAGCCGGCCTTGACGGTGCCGTCGACGTAGTCGCCGTCGCCGTTGGTCTTGGCGACGGTGTTGGTGGTGATCACCGGGTGCAGGGTGACCCGGTGGCCGTCGCGCAGCACCACGATGGTGGCGCGGCCCGGGTGGTCGCGGATGTCGTCGGACAGCTGCGCCCAGTTCTTCACCGGCGCGCCGTTGAACTCCAGGAACCGGTCGCCGGCCTTGAAGCCGGCGGTCTTGGCCGGTGCGACCGGGTCGGTGGGCAGGCACGGGTTGTCGGGGTTGCGCTTGGTGGTGTCGGACTGGGAGATCACGCAGTCGCTGACCTGGCCGATGACGGTGGTGCGGGCGGTGATGCCGAAGCCCATGAAGACGGTCAGGAAGAGCGCGACCGCCAGGATCAGGTTCATGAACGGGCCGGCGAACATCACGATGACGCGCTTCCACGGCTTGCGGGTGTAGAAGAGCCGGTCCTCGTCGCCGGGGCGCAGCTCCTCGAAGGCCGCCGAGCGGGCGTCCTCGATCATGCTGCGCCACGGCGAGGTGGAGCGCGCGGTGATGCGGCCGTCCTCGCCGGGCGGGAACATGCCGATCATCCGGATGTAGCCGCCGAGCGGGATGGCCTTGAAGCCGTACTCGGTCTCCCCCTTGTGCCGGGAGAACAGGGTGGGCCCGAAGCCGACCATGTACTGCGGCACGCGGATCTTGAAGAGCTTGGCGGTCGACAGGTGGCCGAGCTCGTGCCAGGCGATGGAGACCATCAGGCCCACGGCGAAGACCACTATGCCGAGGACCGTCATCCATGCGGTCATACGCGTGCTGCCTCCGATGCCTGTGCCAGTTCCCGGGCCCGTGCGCGGGCCCAGCCCTCCGCTTCGAGGACGTCCTCGACGGTGAGGGAAGTTCCCGCCGCGGGGGTCCCGTGCTCCGCGACGACCCGGGCGACGGTGTCCATGATGCCCGTGAAGGACAGCCGGCCCGCACGGAACGCGTCGACGCACTCCTCGTTGGCCGCGTTGAACACCGCCGGGGCGGTGCCCCCGAGGCTACCCACATGGCGGGCCAGCGCCACCGCGGGGAAGGCCTCCTCGTCCAGCGGGAAGAACTCCCAGGTGGCCGCCTTCGTCCAGTCGAAGGCCGGCGCGGCGTCCGGCACCCGCTGCGGCCAGCCCAGGCCCAGCGCGATCGGCACCCGCATGTCCGGCGGCCCGGCCTGGGCCAGGGTGGAGCCGTCGGTGAATTCCACCATCGAGTGAATCGCGGACTGCGGGTGGACGACGACCTCGATCCGCTCGAACGGGATGTCGTAGAGCAGGTGTGCCTCGATGACCTCCAGCCCTTTGTTGACGAGGTTGGCGGAGTTGATCGTGATGACCGGGCCCATGTCCCAGGTGGGGTGGGCCATCGCCTGCTCGGGTGTGACGTCGGCCATCTCGGCCAGGGTGCGGCCGCGGAACGGGCCGCCGGAGGCGGTGACGATCAGCTTGCGGACCTCGGAGCGGTCGCCGCCCATCAGCGCCTGGAAGAGCGCGGAGTGCTCGGAGTCGACGGGCACGATCTGGCCGGGCTTGGCGATCGCCTTGACCAGCGGCCCGCCGACGATCAGCGACTCCTTGTTGGCCAGGATGAGCACCCGGCCGGCCTCCAGGGCGGCCAGCGTGGGGCGCAGCCCGATGGAGCCGGTGATGCCGTTGAGCACCGAGTGGCAGGGCAGCGCGGCGGCCTCGGTGGCCGCGCCGGGGCCGGCCAGGATCCGCGGCAGCGGCGCGGCGCCGTACACGGCGGCGAGCGCGGCGCGCAGCGGGGTGACGGCGCTCTCGTCCGCGACCGCGACGGTGGACACGCCCAGCCGGTGCGCCTGCTCGGCGAGCAGGCCGACGCGGCTGCCCGCGGCGGACAGCGCGACCACCCGGAACCGGTCGGGGTTGCGCAGCACCACGTCGACGGCCTGGGTGCCGACCGAGCCGGTGGAGCCGAGGATCACGATGTCGCGCGGGCCGCCGCCGGGCTCCGGGGAGACGTGGGGGCGGTAGTGCGGGTCTGCGAGAGCGTCGGTCATGGCCTCATTCTGTCCTGCCGCGGCGCCGTCAGTGCACCGGCCGGTGGACGTTGTCCTTCCGGGACGGGCCGGGGGCGGCCTCGGCGATCCAGGCGCCGTCGCGGGTGAGGTCGACGATGCCGGCCTCCAGCCAGCCGGCCTCGCCGGCCAGCACCGAGCGGGCGAGCGCGCGGTCGGCGTCGTCGGTGTTGGTCCACAGCCGGGCGAACAGCTCGTCGGCGCGGACCCTGGCCTGGCGGCAGAAGACGTCGGCGAGCCGCGCGGCCTGCCGGCCGCCGTCGCCGGCCGCCGCCAGGTGCTGGGCGCGCACGCAGGCGGCGCTCATCGCGAACAGCTCGGCGCCGATGTCGACGATCCTGGCCAGGAAGTTCTGCTTCAGCTCCATCCGGCCCTGCCAGCGCGACATGGCGTAGAAGGTGCTGCGGGCGAGCTTGCGGGCGCTGCGCTCGACGTACCGCAGGTGAGTGGCGAGCGGGCCGAACTCCGCGTAGGAGCTGGGCAGCTGGCCGGGTCCCGCGACGAGCTTGGGCAGCCAGCGGGCGTAGAAGCCGCCGGCCCTGGCGCCGGCCCTGGCCTTGTCGGCCAGGCCCTTGTCGGGGTCGATGAGGTCGCCGGCCACCGACAGGTGGGCGTCGACGGCCTCTCGGGCGATCAGCAGGTGCATGATCTCGGTGGAGCCCTCGAAGATCCGGTTGATCCGCAGGTCGCGCAGCATCTGCTCGGCGGGCACGGCGCGCTCGCCGCGGGCGGCCAGCGAGTCGGCGGTCTCGAAGCCGCGGCCGCCGCGGATCTGCACCAGCTCGTCGGCGATCCGCCAGGCCGCCTCGGAGCCGTAGAGCTTGGCGAGGGCGGCCTCGATCCGGATGTCGTTGCGGTCCTCGTCGGCCATCTGGGAGGACAGGTCGAGCATCGCCTCCAGGGCGAAGGTGGTGGCCGCGATGTAGGAGATCTTGGCGCCGACCGCCTCGTGCTCGCCGACCGGCTTGCCCCACTGCTCGCGCTCCGCGGCCCACTCGCGGGCCTGCTTCAGACACCACTTGCCGGCGCCGACGCAGCCGGCGGCAGCGACAGGCGGCCGGTGTTGAGCGTGGTCAGGGCGATCTTGAGGCCGGCGCCCTCGGGGCCGATCCGGTTGGCCGCGGGGACCCGCACCCGGTGGAAGCGGGTGACGCCGTTCTCGATGCCGCGCAGGCCCATGAAGGCGTTGCGGTTCTCCACCGTGACGCCCTCGGAGCCGGCCTCGACGACGAAGGCGGTGATGCCGCCCTTGTGCCCCTCGGACGTCGGCACCCGGGCCATCACCACCAGCAGGTCGGCGATGACGCCGTTGGTGGTCCACAGCTTCACGCCGTCCAGCACGTAGTCGTCGCCGTCCGGGACGGCCGCGGTGGCCAGCCGGGCCGGATCGGAGCCGACGTCGGGCTCGGTGAGCAGGAAGGCGGAGACGTCGGTGGTCGCGCAGCGCGGCAGAAAGCGCTTCTTCTGCTCCTCGGTGCCGAAGAGCTTCAGCGGCTGCGGTACGCCGATCGACTGGTGCGCCGACAGCAGCGCGCCGATCGCGGGGCTGGCGGAGCCGACCAGCGCGAGCGCCTTGTTGTAGTACACCTGGGTGAGGCCGAGCCCGCCGTACTCCTCGGGGATCTTCATGCCGAGCGCGCCCAGCTCGGCCAGCCCGGTGATGGTCTCGTCCGGGATGCGGGCCTCGCGCTCGATCCGCGCCGCGTCGACCCGCGTCTGGCAGAACGCGCGCAGCTTCTCCAGGAACGCCTCGCCCTTGGCCACCGCCTCGGGGGTGGGCTGCGGGTGGGGGTGGACGAGGTCGAGCCGGAAGCGGCCGAGGAACAGCTCCTTGGCGAAGCTGGGCTTGCGCCAGTCCTGTTCCCTGGCCTCCTCCGCGACCTGGCGGGCTTCGCGCTCGGAGACCTTGCGTGCTGCGGCGGGTGCGGACACGGTTGCGTCACCTCCGGGTAGCCGGCTCGGACCGGTTACCGGTCCGTACGGGTGCTACCAGTCCGTACTACCCGAATTCCGGTGCCCCAGCCAGGGCGGCGGCGGCCTCCCCGGTGAAGGGGGGCCGCCGTCGCTGACCGGGCGTCATGTTCCGGCCCGAGGCGTTCGGGGTGCGGTGGTGCGGGCCGGGCGGCGGGCGCCTGACTGCCTAGAGGTCCAGGCCGGTCAGGACGAGCACCCGCTCGTAGGTGTAGTCGTCCATCGCGAACTTCACGCCCTCGCGCCCGCTGCCGGAGTCCTTGACCCCGCCGTACGGCATCTGGTCCGCGCGGTAGGAGGGCGCGTCGCCGATGACCACGCCGCCGACCTCCAGCTCGCGGTGCGCGCGGAAGGCCAGCTGCAGGTCGTGGGTGAAGACGCCGGCCTGCAGACCGAACCGGGAGTCGTTGACCGCGGCGAACGCCTCGTCCGGGCCGTTCACCCGGTGCAGTGACAGCACCGGGCCGAACGCCTCCGCGCCGGCCAGGATCGCGTCCGCCGGCAGGTCGGCCAGCACCGTCGGCGCGTATGCGGCGCCCTCCCGGGTGCCGCCGGTGAGGACCTTGGCGCCCTTGTCGACCGCGTCCCGCACCCACTCCTCGACCCGCTCGGCCGCCGCACGGCTGATCAGCGGGCCGACGTCGGTGGCCTCGTCGCGCGGGTCGCCGGTGACCTGGGCGCGCACCTTCTCCACGACCTTCTCCGCGAGCGCGTCGTAGACCGCGGCGTCGGCGATCACCCGCTGCACCGAGATGCAGGACTGGCCGCCCTGGTAGTTGGCGAAGGTGGCGATGCGCGAGGCCGCCCAGTCCAGGTCCTGCTCCGAGGCGTAGTCGGCGAGGACGACGGCGGCGGCGTTGCCGCCCAGCTCCAGCGTGACGTGCTTGCGCGGCACCGAGTCGGCGATCTGGTGGCCGACGGTGTCGGAGCCGGTGAAGGAGATCACCGGCAGCCGCGGGTCCTGGACCAGCGCGGGCATCCGGTCGTTGGGCACCGGCAGCACGCTCCACGAGGCCGGCAGCGCGGGGCCCTCGCCGCCGCCCGCCGCGTCGGCCTCGGCGAGCAGCTCGCCGAGCAGCAGCGCGGACAGCGGGGTGGCCGGGGCGGGCTTGAGCACGATCGGCACGCCGGCCGCGATCGCCGGCGCGACCTTGTGCGCGACCAGGTTCAGCGGGAAGTTGAACGGCGCGATGCCCAGCACCGGGCCGCGGCCGAACCGCCGGGTCAGCGCGAGGCGTCCGGTGCCGCCGGGGTCGGTGTCCAGCCGCTGCGCCTGCCCGCCGTTGAAGCGGCGCGCCTCCTCCGCGGCCCAGCGGAAGACCGAGACCGCGCGACCCACCTCGCCGCGCGACCACTTCAGCGGCTTGCCGTTCTCGGCGGTGATCAGCCGCGCGACCTCCTCGGCCCGCTCCGCCAGCCGGCGCGAGACGTGGTCGAGCACCCCGGCCCTGACGTGCGCGGGCGTGGCGCCCAGCGCGCGCCGCGCGCCGGCCGCGGCGGCCACGGCCTCCTCGACCTGCCCCGGGTCGGGCACGCTCACCCGGCCCACCGGGGCGCCGTCCCAGGGACTGGTCACGTCGAAGCTGTCGGCGCCGGTGGCCGGACGCCCCGCGAGCCAGAACGCGGTGGGGGCTGCGGCAGTGCTTGTCACGGTGGGTCCGCCCTTCTGGTGTGCGCAGATTGTCTCAACGGTAGGCACGGCGACGGACGCGGCCCGTTGTCCACGGCGGAGTACGGCGGCGGCCGGGCGCTACGGATTGGCCAGCGCGGTGCGCTCGGGCGCGGGGCGGGACGCGGCGGGGATGCGGGAGCAGGCGCGCGGGCGTGAGGGTACGGGCGGGGGCGCACGTGCGTGGGCGCGCGGGGTGCGGACCGCAGTGTGCGGGCTGCGGGTGTGCGGGCCCGGTGAAGAGGCGGCGCGGCCGGGGCGCGGGCCTTTATCCTGCTGCGGCGAGGGGGAGGAAGACGCTGTGACGCAGACCGTGACGATCGACCTGGGCGACGGGACGACCGTGGACGCCGAGGTGATCGGCGACCTGCCGTTCCAGGGCCCCGACGCCGGCGGCACCGGTGACGCCGTCTACGGGGACGTGGGCGTGCGCGACCGCGTCGGCGAGCTGGGCACCGCGGTCGCGCTGACCATGGAGCAGGTGCGCGGCACCGTCCGCAGCGTCGGCCGGTGGGCGGCGCAGACCGTCACCGAGTCCGCGGGCTCCCCCGACTCCTTCGAGGTCGAGTTCGGCATCAAGCTCGCCGTGAAGTCCGGCCACCTCCTGGGCGTGATCGCCGAGGCAGGCAGTGAGGCGGGCCTGACGGTCCGGATGTCCTGGGACCTCGCGAGCCGCCGCGCGGCGGCGCGGGCGGGCGGTCCGGGCGACTCGGCCGCCGCGCAGGCGCAGGACGCGGACGGCACGGCAGCGAGCGCAGGCGCGGGCCCGACCGGTGCGGACGGTACGGGCCCGGACGGTGCGAGCGGTACGGGCCCGGACGGTGCGAGCGGTACGGGCCCGGCCGGCGGCGGGGCGGACGCTGCTGGATGAGCGAGGGGTCAGGCGGGACGCCCGCCGCCGCGCTGTGGGTCGCCGGGGCCGGGCGGTTCCGGGGCAGCGCCTTCCATCTGGGCGGCGGGCTGGTGGTCAGCGCGGCGCACGTGGTGCTGGGCGGGGAGCCGCTGAGCGTCGTGGCCGCGGACGGCGCCGCGCACCCGGTCGCGGACGTGTGGGCGACCCCGGCCGCGGCGCCCGGCGAGGCCGCCCGGTTCCACCCGTTCCCGGATCTCGCGCTGCTGACGGTCCCCGGCTGCGCCGGCCTGCCCGCGGCCCGCCCGGCCGCCGACGACCCCGCGCCCGGGACCGCGGTCACCGCGCTCGGCTACGCGCCCGACACCCCCTCCCCCGGCATCCAGCCGGACACCCTCTCGCTGCGTGTCGGCGGCGTCTCCGGCGCGTACCTGCGGGTGCTGGGCGACGGCGTGCGCGAGGGGTTCAGCGGCAGCATGCTCGTCGCGGACCGCACCGGGCTCGTGGTGGGCGTGCTGAAGGCCAGCAGGTCCTACCGCGACGTGCGGGGCGGCTGGTTCACACCGGTCACCGCGCTGCGGGACTTCCTGGGCCCCCGGTTGCCGGCCGCCGGGCAGGACGACGCACCGCCTGGGGCCGGGATCGCCGCCGGGTCCGGGATCGCCGCAGCATCCGTGCCCGCCGCCGGGTCCGGGGCCGCCGCCCGCGTCCCGGCGCAGTCCGCATCGGCTCAGGTCCCGCCGACGGACGCCGAGTTGGTGGACGCGCTGCTCGCCTTCCCCGCCCTGGCCCGCGCCGACCACCGCTACGACCTGCTCGACCGGATGGGGCAACTCCTCGGCCTGCCGCACTCGTTCGAGGTCGAGGAGCGCTCGGGCCGCCGTGAGCACCTGTACCGGCTGGTGCTGAGCTGCCGTCAGTACCGCGACGAGCGCGCCGCGTTACGCTCGCTGTATACCGCGATGGAGGAGACGGCGCCGTACGACAAGGCGCTCGACCGGCTGCGCGCCCTCGTCGGACGCGCGGCCGGGAGCCGGGAGGACGCGTAGCGCATGGGTACGTCCGAGGACCACGACGCCCGCCGCCCCGCTCCGTCCGCTCCCGCCCCGGCCGGCGCGGACGTCCCGGTGGCGTCCTCCGGCCCCCCGCCCGGGCCGGCCCCCGGACCGGCCGCCGAGGCCGCGTGCGAGCCGGACGGTCCGCCGGCCGGGTCGCCGCACGCCTCCGACGGCGCACGGATCGCTGACCCGTACGGCGGCGGCGCGTACACCGTTCACGGCCCCGGAGCGGCCGGCGCGCCGGCGGCGTACGCGGTGCGGCACGACCCGTATCCGCGACATCGCCCGGACCCGGAGCCGCGCCTGAACCCGGACCTTGCACCGGACCCGCGGCCGTATCCGGACCCGCGGCCGTATCCGGACCCGCGGCCGTACGGCCGCTCCGCGTCGGGGCGCGGTCGGCCCGGCGGCTGGCCGGCCGGTGGCGCGGGGCTGCTGGTGGATCTGCTGCTCCAGGTGCCGCGGCTGGCGCGGTTGGACGCGCGGTTCGACCTGCTGCAGCTGATGGACCGCGACGGCGGTCCGTACCGGCTCGGCGAGGGCGGGTTCGCGGTCGGCGTGCCGGAGAGCCCGGACGCCCGCACGCATCTGCAGGCGCTGGTCGGCGCGATCGCCGCGCGGGCCGACGCCGGCCGCGCGCTGGAGGCGCTGCGCGGCGCGCTGCGGGCGCTCGCGCCGCACGACCGGACGCTGCCCTGGCTGGAGTTGACGGTGCTCGGCCTGACCGGCGCCGCGCCGGTCGACGCGCGGACCGTGGTGGACCTGGTGGAGGTGCTGCACCCGGTCGCCGCGCTGCCGGCCGACCGCGTGCCGACGACGTACGAACTGGCCCGGCACGTACCGCGCGACGCGCCCGGCACCCGGCTGCTGACCGGCGCCGAGACGCTGCCGGAGATCCTGCTGCGGCTGTCCGACCTGCGCGGGCCGCACGGTCCGCGCCCGCTGCTCGGCTTCCTCCGCGGCCTCGCCGCCGACCGCGAGCTGGCCGCGCACCGCGAACTGGAGCCGCTGCGCGCGCTGTTGCGGGACCTGCTCGACCGCCAGGCGCCGGCGGCGTGCCCGCCGCGCCGCCGGCGCCCGAGGGCCGGCTGATCGTGCAGATCCGGGTCGAGGCGGTGGACCCCGAGCACGTCGAGGACGGCCGGTACGAGCTGCGCGGCGCGTACTACCGCCAACCGCCGGAGGGCGGGCCGCTGGTGCGGCTGGGCGCCCTGCCGCCGAGCGAGCCGATCCCGCGCAGCGAGCTGACCGGCACGGGCAGCGCCCGGCTGGCCGCGTGGGCCGACCTGGCGCGGGCGGTGCGCGGCGCGTCCGGGGGCGTACGGGTGGAGTTCCTGCTGCCGACCGCGCTGCTCGGGCACCGCGCCGAGGTCTGGTCGGCCGGCGCCTCGCGCACCCCGCTGGGCCTGCACCACCCCGTGGTGGTGCGGTCGTTGGAGCGCTACAGCGATCCGTGGATCAACCCCGAGCCGTGGCGCCGCCGTTGGGACCGGCTGCGCTGGGACCCGCCGCGCGCCGAGCCGCTGGCCCGGATCGCCTGGCCGCCGCTGACCGATCTCACCGCGTGGCTGCTGCGCGAACCGGAGTCTGCGGCGGTGGGCCTGGCCACCTCCTACGACGACCTGTCGGCGACCGCCCGCGACGCGGTCCGTGACGCGCTGTTCCTGGAGGGCGTCCCGGTGATGGTCTGGCGGCGCGGCCCGGGCGACCCACGGGAGATCGTGAGCGCGCTGCGGCCGTTCGCCCCGGCCCGGCTGCGCGACCTGCCGGACGCGGTGCACCGCTGCCGCAAGCACGGCAGGACCGCGGGCGAGACGGACGTCCGCAACAACATCACGCTGCTGTGGGACGACCCGGACTGCGTGGACGCCGATCAGGACCTGCCGTTCGCGGGGATGGCGGGACAGGGGTGGGTGTGAGCGGAACGCGCGTCCGGCGCCCGTACCGACGAGGAACGAGGAGGGTGCCGCGGTGACGGCGAACGAGGCGGCGGGGCAGGCGGACGGCGCGGCGGCGGACCGGACGGCCCGGACGGCGGGCGGTGTCGCGGACGGCACGGGCGGCGTGGGGGAACAGCCGGCACAGGCGGCGGCGTCCCCGCCGACTGGTGGATCTACCGCGGCGAAGGCGTCCCGCACGACGGCATCGAGCGGCTGCCCGAGGCGCCGTCGTGGCGGGCGTTCGGCGGGGCAATGCCCGGTGCGGCGGTGGCCGGTGCGGCAATGCCCGGTGCGGCGGTGTCCGGTGCGGCCGGCGGCGGCCCGGACGGCGGCGCGCCGGAGCTGCCGTTGCCGCCGGACGACGCGGAGGGCGGCGCGACCGCGCGCAGGCTCGGCAGCGGCCGCAGGGCCGGCGCGTACCGGGCCGACGAGCGCGAGGTGCAGCTCGTCAACCTCGCGCTGCACCTGCGCAGGCCGCTGCTGATCACCGGCAAGCCGGGGGTCGGCAAGTCGACGCTGGCCTACGCGGTCGCGCACGAGTTGCGGCTCGGCCCGGTGCTGCGCTGGCCGGTCACCAGCCGCACGACGCTGCGCGACGGGCTGTACGCGTACGACGCGATCGGCCGGCTGCACGACTCGGGCCTCGGCGGCGGCGCCCCGGCGGGACCGCGCACCGGGACGGCGGAGGCGGCCGGGGACACGGCCGGCGGCGAACAGGCCCGGAACGGCGGCGCCTCCCGTGCCGCCGGGCGGCCCGACGTCGCCGACATCGGCCGCTACCTGCGGCTCGGCCCGCTCGGCACCGCGCTGCTGCCGTGGCGCCACCCGCGGGTCCTGCTCATCGACGAGATCGACAAGAGCGATCTGGACCTGCCGAACGACCTGCTGAACGTCTTCGAGGAGGGCGAGTTCACCATCCCGGAGCTGGCCCGGCTCGGCGACGGCCCGCAGCGGGTGATGACCGCGGACGGCACCCGCACCGCGACCGTCGTCGGCGGCACGGTGCGCTGCGCGCAGTTCCCGCTGACCGTGCTGACCAGCAACGCCGAGCGCGAGTTCCCGCCGGCCTTCCTGCGCCGCTGCGTCCGGCTGGAGATCCGGCCGCCGGACGCCGGCCGGCTGGCCGCGATGGTCGCGGCGCACCTCGGCGACGACGCCGCGGACGCCGATCCGGACGCCGCGGCCGTCCGCACCACCCTGATCGCCGAGTTCCTGCGCCGCCGGGAGGAGGAGGGCGCCGAACTCGCCAACGACCAGCTCCTCAACGCCCTCCTGATGGCCGGCCGCGGCCTGTGGTCCCGCCCCGCCGACCGCGCGGTGATCGAGGACGTCCTCCTTCGCCCGCTGAACGAGTCCTGAAGGCTCCCGCCCGTGCCCCCGCTCCCCGGCCCCGACCGCCCCGGGCCGCCCGCGTCCCCCGGCAGCCCCGCTCCCGCGGAGGCCGGCCCAGAGGCCGGCGCGGAGGCGGACGCCGCGGCGCGGAGCGACGCGCGGGCGGGCGACGCGGCTCCCGACGCGGGCGCGGATGACGGCCCGGCCGGTGGGACGCGGCGCGGCACTGTGGAGGGGCTGCGGGACGCGCTGAGCGGGTTGTTGCGCGGGAGCGCGAGCGACGGCGCGGTCACGGCCGAGGACCTGGCGGATGTGCTGTGGGTGGCGCGCCTCGCGGGCCTGGACCGCGGCCCGGGCGGCGCCGGGACGGGCTCGGGGGCCGAGGCCGGGACGGCCGGCGCGGAGGTTCCGCCGGGGTCGGCGCCGCGCCCGGGCGGCGAGGCGCCGGAGGACGCGGCGGGGGACGCGCCGGCCCCGTCCCGTTCCCCGGGCACCGGCTCGCAGGCGCGGCCGGGAGCCGGCCCGGAGCCCGTCGCGCCGCCGCCGGACGCCGCGGAGCCGCGCGTCGGCCTGCATCCGTACGCCGCCGCGCTCCCGGCCGGCCCGCACCTCGGCGGCACCGCGGGGCGCGGCGCGACCGGGAGCGCGGCGGGGGGCGGCGCGGGGGGCGGCGCGGGGGCCGCCGTCCACGCGGTGCGGGTCCCCCAGCCGCCCGCCCTGTCCGGCGCGCTCGACCTCGCCCGCGCGCTGCGCCCGCTGCGGCAGTCCGTGGAGGCCCCTGGCGCGCCGTTGCTGGACGAGGACGCCACCGCGCAGGCCAGCGGCGAGGCCGGCCGCGGCCGGCTGGTACCCGTGTGGCGCCCGCCGGTCCGCCGCCGCTTCTCCGTCGACCTGCTGGTGGACACCGGCGCCACGATGGCCGTCTGGCACCGGCTCGGCGCCGAGCTGTGCACGCTGCTCGAACGCCACGGCGCCTTCGCGGACGTGCGCTGCTGGTCGCTGGACACGGACGCCGCCGTGCCCCGGCTCGCCCCGTTCCGCCGCGCGCACCGGCGCGCCACCGCGCCGGGCGCACAGAGGAGTCCTCGCCCCGGCGGGCGCGGCGCGCGGTGGGCGGGGGCGCTGGAGGACGCGGCGGGCCGGCGGGTGCTGCTGGTGCTGACCGACGGGGTGGGGCCCGCGTGGTACGGGTCCGCGCTGCCGGAGTTCCTCGCCCGGGTGGCCGGGGAGCGGCCGGCCGCGGCCCTCCAGGTGCTGCCCAGGCGGCTGTGGCACCGCACCGCGCTGCGGACCGTGCCGGTCGAGCTGCGGATGCCGGACCCCGCGCGGCCCGTGCCCGCGGTGCGCACCGACGCCGCGCTGCCGGGGCGGCCGGCGCCGCGGTCGGTGCGGTGGCTGCCGGTGATGGAGGTGGACGGCGCGTGGCTGGCGCCGTGGGCGGAGCTGGTGGCGGGGCGCGCGCCCGGCTGGTCGCCGATGCTGGCCGCGCCGGTGCGCGGCGTCCCCGTGCGGCGCCGCGCGGTGGCCGGGGCGACGCCCGAGGCCCCTCCCCGGACCCGGCGGAACGCGTCGCGCGGTTCCGCTCCGGCGCTTCCCCGGACGCCTTCCGGCTCGCGTGCCACCTCGCGGCGGCGCCGTTGAGCCTGCCGGTGATGCGGCTGGTCCAGCAGGCGACGATGCCGGGCTCCGCGCAGACGGATCTGGCCGAGCTGTTCGTGTCCGGCCTGATCACCCGCCGCGACGCGGGGCCGGGTCCCGAAGTCGACCCGGACGAGGTGGTCTACGACTTCGTCCCGGGCGTGCGCGCCGAACTGCTCGCGGAGCTGACCCGCTCGGAGTCCCTGCGGGTGCTCGACGACGTCCTGGCCAAGGTCTCCGGCCGTATCGCCGCGGCCTTCGGCGGCACCCTCGACTTCCGTGCTCTGGCAGTCGCCCTGGACGGGGCTCTCGCGGCCACTCCGCCCGCGCCCCCGTCTGCGCCGAGCCCGCACGGGGACCTGGCGGCCCGGAACGCGGGGGACGTGGACGGGGAGTCCGCCGCCCCGGCCGGGGAAGCCGCGCCCGCGGACGCGCGGCGCGTCCGGCGGGACGAGAAGGTCGCCGAAGGCCGCGGCACCGCTGACGCGGACGCCGCCGACCAGGCGGCGCGGGCGGAGGCCACCGGCGCGACGGGCGACGCGCGCGCCTACGCTGCGGCCGCCTCCGCGGGCGGCGGCGCCGGGCGCGGTGGGCCCGCGGCTGAGGCTGCCGCGGCCGGGAGCGCGTCCGCGGAGGGCTCCGCCGGGGTTCCCGGCGCCGGCACGGCCCCGCCCATGCGGGTGCTGCCCGAGGCGAGCCTGCCGTTCGCGGAGGTCGCGGTCGCCGTGCTGAACGGCGCCGGCGGACGCCACCGCGCGCTCGCCCGACGCCTCGCGGCAGCCGTCGAGGCCACCGTGACGCCGCCGGCTCCCGCGTCCGCGACGCGCCCCGACGACGCCCGCCTCCGCGCCGACAGCTCCGCCACGGCCCCGGTTCCGCCGCCCGCCGCAAACGCCGCCCCCGGCGCGCCGTCGACTCCCGAGCCGGGCCGGGATGTCGCCGAGCTCCCCGCCGCCGGGACGCGGTCGGCGCCCGAAGCGGACGTCGCGCGGGCGGCGGAACCGGTCACCGCGCGGGATGCGGAAGTGTCCCGACGCCCCGCCGCCGAAGGCGAGTCGGCACCGGGCACGGGATCGTCACCCGCCGCCGCGAAAGGCGCGGACCCGCCGGACCCGCCGGACCCGCGCGACGAAAGCAACCGGGCCGACCGAACGGACCGGGCCGACCGAGCGGGCCGGGCCGACCGGGCGCGCCGCGGCGGCCTAGCCGGAAGCGGTGGTGGGCGCGCGTCGACGCCCGGCGTGGCGTATCCGCATCGTCTCGTGGCCGTGCCCCGCCTGCGGGTGCCGCCGGACCGGGAGGAGCTGATCGGCCGCGCGCCGGAACTCGCGCGGCTGCGCGAGCTGTCGGACCCCGAGGCGGCCTCCGGGACGCGGCCGCGCGTCGTCGTGGTCGAGGGGCGGCTCGGCATGGGCGCGCGCCGCCTGGTGCAGGAGTACGCGCGCCGCTACGGCGACCGGCACAGCTTCGTGCACTGGGTGGACGCCGGCCGTCCCGAGTCGCTCCACGCCGGACTGGGGCTGCTCGCCGCGGCCCTCGGCCCCGGCCAGGACCCCGCGCCCGGGCCCGTACCCCCGCGAGCCGACCCGTCCGCCCCGCGCGGCGACTCCCCCGTGGTCCCCGAGGCATGGCGGCGGCTCACCCGGTACGAGGGCTGGCTGGTCGTCCTGGACGACCTCGGTCCGGCCTACGACCTCGGCGCCCCCGGCGTGCTGCCGGCGGTGGGCCGCGGCGTCGTTCTGGTGACGACGACCCGGCTGTACGACGGACGCGGACGCGCGGACGCCGTGATCACGCTGGAGCCGCTCAGCCGCGCCGAGATCGCCGACCACGTGCGCCGCGAGGTCGGCCCGGACCTGCTGGCACGGGACGAGCGGCGCCCGCACGTCCTCAACCGCCTGGTCGCCCGCCTCTCCTCGCTGCCGGGCGAGCTGGCGCGCGTGGACGTGCGGGCGGAGTTCACCCGCGAGCTGGAGCTGTCCCGGCGGGCCGGTCCCAGCCCCCTTTACCGGTGGCAGACCGGCAGCGCCGTGCTCTCCCTCGCGGGGATGCAGCGCGACGTCCTCGCGGTGGCCACGGCCGGGCGCCCCGTCACCGTGTACGAACTGGCCGGCGGCGCCGTGACGTCCAGACTGCTGAACGACTCCGGCGCGACCGCCACGGCGCTGGCCGCGCTGCCGGGCCGCGGGATCGGCACGGGGCTGGCCGTCAGCGACGGCGGGCCCACGGTCGAGCTGCTCGGCTTCCCCTACGGCACGCGGACGGCCACCCTCCGCGCCGACGCGGTCCCGCCCGCCCAGGGCCCGCGCGCCCAGGGCCCGCGCGCTGAGGACCCGCGCGCTGAGGGAGCGCCCGCCCGGGGACCGGCCGACCGGGGACCGGCCGACCAGGGACCGGCCGCCGACGACCGCTGGACCGAGGCGTACGGGGTCCCGGTGGAGCGCGCCGACGGGCGGATCGTCACCATCCGCTCCTCCGTCACGCTGCTGACCGCCGTGCCGCTCGGCGACGGGCGGTCCGCGCTCGCCGCCGGCGGCCCCCTTCCGTTGCGGCTGTGGGACGCCGTCACCGGCGCGGCGATCCCCACCGGACTGACCGAGCGGGTGCGGTCGATCAGGGCCATGGCCGCATTCACCGGACCGGGCGGCGATCCGGTGCTCGCCGTCGTGACCAGGGCCGGGGCCGCGCAGCTGTGGGACGTGCGCGAGGCGCGGCGCCTCACGTCCCCGCTGACCGAACGGCTGCGGGGGGCGACCTCGATCGTCTCCGTCCGCCTGGCCGGGCGGCCCGAGCTGCTCGCGGCGATCGACGGCGGACCGATGGTGCGCCTGTGGGACACCGCGACCGGCGAGTCCGCCGGCGAGCTGCACACCGGCGGCCTCTCCGCGCTCGTCGCGCTCGGCGTCCTCGGCAGTGCGCGCGGCGACTCGCGCCTCGTCACGGCGACGGCGGACGGGACCGTCCAGGTCTGGGATCTCGGCGCGTTCGTGGAGCCCCCCGACCCGTACGCCGCAGCGCCCGCCCGCGACGCGTCGCCCACGTCCTCCGTCCCCGCCGGCGCGGACGCCGAGCCCGCGGGCACCGCCGGCGCGGACCGTGAGCGTGGCGGCGCCGCCTCGGACGGCGTGCTGTTCGCGGCCTGGGTGGTGCACGAGGTGAGCGGCACCGGCGCGATGTCCTCCGATGTGCTCGCGCTGGTGCTCGGCGGCGCCGCGCTGGTGGACTCCGCGGTCGAGGCGGGCACGCTGAGGCGGGAGGGCCGTGACCGGGTCGCGGTGGCGCCGGCCCGGCTCCCCGAGGTCGTCGCGGTGAGGCGCGGCGAGCGGCGGCGTACCGAGGTGCTGGTCGCCATGCTCACGCGCAGCCTGCCGATGCCCACCTCGGACGTCGCCACCTGGCGCCCCTACGACACGATGCGGCCGGTGCTGGAAAGGCTGTTCCCGTACCTGCTGTCCGCCGAGGGGATGGCCGCCGGCGGGGTCGGTCCCGCCGACGTGCTCGGCCTGCTCACCCGGTGGGCCTGGTACCTGCTGCTGCGCGGGCGGTACTCCACGGTCGCGTCGGTGGCCGAGCGCGTGGCGGCACAGGTCGAGGACGTGCTGCGCCGCCGCGGCGGCACGGACCGCGCGGGCACGGCGGACGGCGACGACGGTCACGGCGACAGCTCCGCCGCGCTCACGGACCTGTCGGCGCAGCTGAACCGGATCTCGTTGCGCGCCCGGCTGGCCCTGGGCGACGGGCCGGGCGTCACGCACCGCGCGCGGGCGATCGGCGCGGCGGCGCCGCACGGCGGCGACGACGTGCTGGAGGGGCTGCTCGCGGAGGCCGAGATCGCCGTGTGGCGGGGCGAGTTCGACGCCCCGGCGCTGTCCGCCGCGGCCGGCCTGCGCGGCAGTCCGCCGGGGCCGCCCGAGCGGGAGGCGACCGCGGGCTCGGACGACCAGCTGGAGCAGCGCAGGCGGCTGCTGCTCGCCCGCGCGGCGATGTTCCGCGGCCGGCTCGGCGAGGCCGCGCGGTGGCTGGACCTGGCGCGGGCGACGGCGGTCCGGATGGAGCGGCGCGCGGAGGAGGAGGCGCGCGCGGCGGCCGAGTTGGCGGAACGCGCGGCGGGGGCGGCGAGGCCGGCGGGCATGGCGGGCACGGCGGGCACGGGGGGCACAGAGAGGCGTACGGCAGACCGTGCGGACATCCCCGCGGGCTCCCCCGGTTCCGCCGCCTCCTCCGCCTCCCTGGCCGACGACCCCGCTTTCCGTCCCGTGTGGCTGGCCTCGGGCGCGGTCGACGTGCTGGCGGTCGAGTACGCGTTGATCCACGCGGAGCTGGGCGCGGCCGGCGGGCCCGGCGGACGGCGCCTTCCGGCGGCCGCCGAGCCGTCCTTCCTCGACGCGCCGCGGCTGCGGCTGTGGCCGTACACCCTGCCCAGCCCGCGCCCGCGGCACCCCGCGGTGATCCACGGCGTCGGCATCGCGGTGCCCGACGTGCACCTCACCCTCTATCTCACGCTCACGCAGCAGTACGGGCTGCTGCTGGTGCGTCAGGACGCGGTCTCGCCGTGGGACGGGTCGCCGCGGTCGCCGGAGGACCGGCCACGGGCGTACGACTCCGCGCGCACCGCGCTGTACGAGGCGGAACCCCATGTGACGCGTCAGCGCCCGCTGATGTTCGTCTCCCACACGGCGACGCTCGGCGAGATCGAGCTGGCCGGCCCCGTCCCCGCGCGGGCGCGGGACCACCTGGAGAAGGCGCGCCTGGCGGCCGAGGAGGCCTACGGACCGCGCTGCCCGCTGCTCCCGCGCATCGGCCTGCTCCAGGCCGGGGCGCTGTACCGCGAGGGCGCGCCGTCCGCGGCCGCCGACCGGCTGCGGAAGGTCGGCGATCTGCTGTACGACCTGCACGGCGACACCCCGCACCAGGACCGAGTCGCCCTGCTGCGGGCCTGGGCCGCGCTCGAACGCGACCGTGCGACCGCGGACCGGCTGTCCGGCACGGCCGACGCGATGGCCGAGGCCCTGGCCGCCGGCGCCGATGCCGACGCCGGCGCCGGCCGGGACGCGCCCTGACCTTCGCCCGGCGGGGCGCGGGCCCACCGACCCTGTCGAGCCCACCGAGCCCACCGAGACCACCGGGCCGGCCGAGCCCGTCGAGCCCACCAGGCCGGCCGAGCCCACCAGGGCCGCCGGCTCAGCTTCCGCCCTGCTCCCCCGCGTCGCACGCCTTGAGCGCGAGCCACAGCTCCATGCGGACGTCGGGGTCGTCCAGGGAACGCGCCAGGATCTCCTCGACGCGGCGCATCCGGTAGCGCAGTGTGTGCCGGTGGACGCCGAGGTCGGCGGCGGCGGAGTCCCACTGCCCGTGGTGGGCGAGCCACGCCGCGAGCGACGCGACGAGGTCGCCGCGCGAGGTCGCGTCGTGTTCGCGCAGCGGCCGCAGCAGCCCCTCGGCGAAGGCCCGTACCGCGTCGTCCGCGAGCAGCGGCATGACCGAGCCGGCGCCGACCTCCTCGTGCTCGACGAGGTTGCGGCCGCGCCGCAGCGCGACGGCCAGCGCGCGTTCGGCCTGGAGGTGGGCCTGCGGGACGTCGGCGGCGTCGGCGGGGGCGGACAGGCCCGAGGCGAGGGCGTCCTCGGCGTCGGCGAGGTCGGCGGCCGCGGCGAGCGTCCCGGCGTCCTCGGCGGCGAGCAGGACCAGCCGCCCGCCGTCGCGGACCGCGAGCAGCGGTTCGCCGGCGCGCGCCGCGGCGGCCTCGGCGCGCTCGGCGAGCAGGGCCAGCGCGTCGGGGCCGGTGCGCGGGTCGGAGGGCTCGGCGATCAGCACCCGCACGGGGTGGTCGAGCAGCGTGCCGTACATCCGCCCGGCCACCGCGCGGGCGTGCTCGGGCTCGCCGGCCAGCAGCATCCGCAGCAGCGCGGCGGCGAGCCTGGCCTGCGCGTCCTGGAGGGTGCGGGACTGCTCAAGGGACAGGGTGAGCAGTGCGACAGCGGCGTGCACGACGTAGCGGGCGGAGGTGTCGAGGCGCTCCTCGGTGCCGACCGCGAGGAAGCCGCGGGGGCGGCGGCCGCTGCCCAGCGACTGCAGCTCCACCCGGTCCTCGGTGCCGGCCGGCTGGCGACGGCGGCGCTGGCGGGAGCCGGGGTGTCGCGCAGCCGGTCGATCTCGCCGGCCAGCCGGGCGGCGCGGCGGCCGGCCCACTCCGGCGCGGCGGCGAGCACGGCGCCCGAGGCGTCGTAGAGCGCGGCCCAGCCGTCGAGGTGGGCGGCCAGCCGGGCGAGCAGCGCGGTGGTGCCGTCGGGGGCGAGGGCGGCGCGGGTCAGCTCGCGCTGCGCCTCGAAGCCGGCGGTCACCGCGCGGTACTGGTCCTTGGCCAGGGCGGCGGAGACGGCCTTGCTGATCGCGATGAACGGGGTGCGGCGGGGCACCTCCAGCAGCGGCAGCCGGGCGGCGGCCGCGGCGTCGACCAGGGCCCGCGGCACCGCGTCGTGGCCCACGCCGACGCCGAAGCCGAGCGCCACGACCTTCGCGGCGGCCAGCCGGCGCACGTAGCTGCGCATCGCGTCGGGGTCGTCGACGGCCAGCTTCAGGCCCGTGGTCAGCAGCAGCTCGCCGCCCTCCAGATACGGGCCCGGGTCGTCCAGTTCGCTGGTGTGCACCCAGCGGACCTCCGCGTCCAGCCGGTCGGCGCCGGCGAGGACGGACAGCCTGAGCGCCGAGTGGTGGGCGAGGGACGCGAGGGTGAGGGGCATGCGGACCTGGTCCCCGGTTGTGCGGGCGGATGGGCGGGCCGGCGGTGCTGTCAGCTTCCTGTACGGGTCCGGCGCCTCCCATACTGCCGCACGCCCGCCCCCGCCCGCGGCCACCGCCTGGCCCCCGCCCCGGGCCCCCCTCGTACCCGCGGCCCCGGCCGCCGCGCCGCTCACGCCCGCAGGTCCAGCAGGATCGGCGGCGCGTGCTCGCCGCCGGTCGTGGTGAGCGACAGCACCGCGTGCCCCGCCGGCACCCCGTGCGCGAGATCCGAAGCGGACCACCGCTCCCGCTCGACCTTCCGCACCGTGACCGACTCGGTGGTCACCGCCTCGCCCGTGAAGAGTTTGCGCACTCCGCGGCCGGCGCGGCGCAGCACGCCGCCGGACTGGTCGGGCGTCCGCGTCACGTCGCGGGTCTCGACCCAGGTCGTGCCCCACGCCTCGGCGAACCGCCGGCCGTCCCACGTGGTGATCCCCGCCAGCGCCATCCGGCAGCCGACGGCGCCGAGCAGCGCGGTGCGCAGGTGCTCGGGAGCGTCGTCCAGGGTCCGCAGGGCCAGCAGCGCGCCCGCGTTGGCGGATCGCAGCCGGGACAGTCCCCGCACCGCGTCGGCGGTGATCGTGTGCGCGGCGTCGTCCATCACCAGGCAGGCGAACAGGGACCGGTCGCGGCGGGCGGTGACGGCCGCGGTGAACTGGGCGACGACCAGCCGGGCGAGGATGCGCGACGCCTCGGCGTGGCCGCGCTCCGGCAGGTCGATGCGGACCCGCAGCGGGTGCTCCAGCGCGTACATCGAGAACGGCCGGGAGTGGCCCGTCACGTCGAAGAACCCGGCGAACGCGGGCCGGTCGAGCAGCGCGACCCGGTCCGCCAGCCGGGGTCCGATGTGGCCGGGCAGGCCCGCCTGCCGCATCCGGGCCTCCAGCTCCCGGGCCATGGCCATGGCCCCGGCGGCGTCCAGCGCGTCGCGCAGCGCGGCGTGGGCGTGCGGCACCCCGTCCAGGAGTTCCCGCAGTTCGGTGACCGAGGGGAAGCGGCGGTGCGCGGCGGCGAAGGGGCCGAGGAGTTGGCTGAGCGCGGTGGCGGCGCGGCGCTGGTCGCCCTCCTCCCCGGTGTCCGGGTCGAGGAGCGCCTCGGCGAGCGCCCCGGCGGCGGCGTCCGGGTCGGTGCCGCCGCCGTAGAGGTCGAGGTCGTAGCGGGAGGCCGGGTCGGCCAGCGAGATGACCACGTCGAAGCTCCCGGCCGGGCCGAGGTCGGCGCCGCCGGCGCCGACCGCCACCACCGCCGCCTGACCGGCGAGTGCCTGGAGGCACAGCGACTCCACCACCGGGCGCACCACATGCCGGGTCTTGCCCGATCCTGGCGGTCCGACCACGAGCAGCCCGGTACCCAGCAGCGTGGCGTCCAGGCCGATGCCGGAGCCCCGGTGCTGGTACGGGTTCCGGTCGTCGTCGGCGCCGCGGCCGATTCGCACCTGGCCGGCGAAGAGGTCGTGCCGCGCGCCGCGGTGCGGCAGGTCCCGCGCGCCCGAGGGGTGGGCGCACGCCTCGGCGCCGTGCCGCAGCACGGCGTCGGCGAAGGCGTCGAGACGTCCCGGCTGGGCCTGGACCACGGACCAGGCGCGCTTGATCCGGGCGTAGTCGACGTCGTTCATCCGCCCGGTGCGGACCTCGGTGGCCAGCCGGTCGGCCAGCGCGTCCTGCCGGGCCTCGCGCAGTTCCGGCCACTGGACCGGGTCGGGCCGGTCCTCGGGGGCGGCGCCGGGCTCGGGTCCGTCCCAGAGCTTTCGCAGCGCCGGGCGGGCCCACCGGCGCCACACCTCCGCCCAGTTGCCGAAGCGCGCGAAGACCAGGGCCAGCAGCACGGTGCACAGCGTCGCCCAGGTGCGGGTGGCGATGTTGAAGGCGTTGGTGTCCCCGCCCGCGCCGCTGCGCCAGTGGTCGGGGGTGAACCATATGACCGGCCAGATCCAGAAGTCGAAGTAGTTGCGGAACAGCGACCAGACGAACAACCCGACCAGGAGTGCCAGCACGGCGCCGCCCAGCAGCCTCCTGGCGGGCAGCCGGTCCGGGTCGGGCGCGGTCCGGGGGACGTGGCCGAAGGCGTAGATGCCCGGCGCGTCGTGCTCGCGCGGGGTGCGCAGCCACACTTCGAGCGCGGACGCCGGCGGGGCCTTCACGGGCGGCGGCGGGACCGCGGGGCGCGGCACGGGCGCGGGCCGGGTGGGAGGCAGCGGCGGCGGCACGGCGGACGGCGGTGCGTGGTGCGGCGGCGGCACCGACGGGGACGGCGGGGTACGCGGACGGCCGGGCTCGTAGCCGTGCGTGCCTTCGTGGTCCCTGGCATCCATTGGACAGCTCGCCCCTCGCCCCTCGTCTCCGACGATGCGCTCAATGTAGTCGAGCGGCTACCGGCGCAAAAGGATCTTGGGGTGAACGGCGGTCGCGGCGCCCCCGCCGGAGTCGCGGCGGGACGCGGCGGGCTCCGCGGCGGCGCCCGCGGGGGCCCGGCGGGGGTGTGCGCACTGGACGCCGCGGAGTGGTGGGCCGCGCGAGTGCGACCCCGTGGCGTGTGCGGGGCGCCCCGGCGCGGCCTAGCCTGCGGGGAGACGACGGTGACAGATGTGAGGGAGATCGTCCGCCATGACCGAAGTGCCGCAGGAACGCAAGCTCGTCACGGCCGTGCCGGGGCCGAGGTCCAAGGAGCTGCTGGCCCGCAAGTCCGCCGCGGTCGCGGACGGCGTGGGCGTCACCCTGCCGGTGTTCGTCACCCGTGCGGGCGGCGGCATCGTCGAGGACGTCGACGGCAACCGCCTGATCGACTTCGGCTCCGGCATCGCCGTCACCTCGGTCGGCAACAGCGCCGAGGCCGTGGTCCGCCGCGCCTCCGCCCAGCTCGCCGACTTCACCCACACCTGTTTCATGATCACCCCGTACGAGGGCTACGTGGAGGTCGCCGAGCGGCTGGCCGAGCTGACCCCGGGCGACCACCCGAAGAAGTCCGCGCTGTTCAACTCCGGCGCGGAGGCGGTGGAGAACGCGGTGAAGATCGCCCGCGCGTACACCAAGCGCACCGCCGTGGTGGTCTTCGACCACGGCTACCACGGCCGCACCAATCTCACGATGGCGCTGACCGCGAAGAACATGCCGTACAAGGAGGGCTTCGGGCCGTTCGCTCCGGAGGTGTACCGGGTGCCGCTGGCGTACGGCTACCGGTGGCTGACCGGGCCCGAGCACGCCGCGGAGGAGGCCGCCGCGCAGGCCATCGACATGATCAACAAGCAGATCGGCGCGGAGCACGTCGCGGCGATCGTGATCGAGCCGATCGCCGGCGAGGGCGGCTTCATCGAGCCGGCCAAGGGCTTCCTGCCGCGGATCGCGCAGTTCGCGAAGAACAACGGGATCGTGTTCGTCGCCGACGAGATCCAGACCGGCTTCTGCCGCACCGGCCAGTGGTTCGCGTGCGAGGACGAGGGCATCGTGCCCGACCTGATCACCACCGCCAAGGGCATCGCCGGTGGGCTGCCGCTGGCCGCGGTGACCGGCCGCGCGGAGATCATGGACGCCGCGCACGCCGGCGGCCTGGGCGGCACCTACGGCGGCAACCCGGTGGCCTGCGCGGCGGCGCTCGGCGCCATCGAGACGATGAAGGAGCTCGACCTGCCGGCCAGGGCGCGGCGGATCGGTGAGATCATGACCCCGCGGCTGCGCGCGCTGCAGGACAAGCACGCCGCGATCGGCGAGGTCCGCGGGCGCGGCGCGATGATCGCGATCGAGCTGGTGGAGCCGGGCACGAAGAACCCGGACGCCGCGCTGACCGCCAAGGTGGCCAAGGCGTGCCACGCGGCCGGCCTGGTGGTGCTCACCTGCGGCACGTACGGCAACGTGTTGCGCTTCCTGCCGCCCCTGGTCATCGGCGAGGATCTGTTGAACGAGGGCCTCGACATCATCGAGGACGCCTTCGCCGGCGTCTGACGCCCGTGCCCGCGGCAGCGGCGGGGCGGCCGACCTGGCGTTTCGTCACGGCGTGCGGGTGCGCGCGAAAGGGGGGTCCGGGGTCGTGAAGAAGGTGTGCGGGCCTGATGGCGGACGGGTGAGCAGGCCGTTTTCCGGGGCTCGCGTGACGTACGGTTTCCGTGAAACACCCCGCGTGTGGCGGACTCCCCAGAAGGCCACACGTGACAACGCGCCGGTGAATCCCCATCACCGGCACGGCAGTGCCCTCGCGCACGACACCGCCGGGTCCTCTGGCCCCGGCACACGCCGATCGGTCGGCCGTTCGTCCCACACCCCCGGGGCGGGCGGACCGGCGATCGCCTTGGTCGCCCCGGAACTCTCCCCCCTGTTCCGGGGCGACTGCTTTTCCCGCGGACGCTCCTGCTGCGGGCGTCCTCCTTCCTCCTCGCGCATGCCCTGACCCTGCTGGCGCTGGCCGCCGGGTTCGGCGTCGCGCTGTTCGCGGTGCTCACCTGGCAGGTGTCCGCGGGCGGCGCGCTGGTCGCGCGGGACGGGCGGGTGCTGCGCTGGTTCCTCCGCGAGGCGGCGGCGCACCCGGGGCTGGACACCACCGCGCACTACCTGTGCAAGCTGGGCAACGTCCAGGTCGCCGTGCCGGTGCTGCTGGCCGCGGTGGTGGGCACGGGCTGGGCCGGGCGCGCCGCGGGGCTGCCGCGCTGGTGGCTGCCGCCGGCCGCGGCGGCGCTGGCGATGGCCGCGGTGCCGCTGGTGGTGACCGTGGTCAAGGACGCCGTGCACCGGCCCCCGCCCGGCGGCACGGTGCCGGACCCGAGCGGCTACGGCTGGTTCCCCTCCGGCCACACCGCGACCTCGGCGGTGGCCTTCGGGGCCGCGGCGCTGCTGGTGCTGCCGTGGCTGGCGCACGGCCCGGCGCGCTGGGCGGTACGGGCGGGCACGCCGCTGCTGCTGCTCGCCATCGGTCTGGCGCTGGTGTGGTGCGACTACCACTGGCCGCTGGACGTGCTGGCCAGCTGGTCGCTGACGCTGACCCTGCTGTCGGGCGTGGCGGCGGCCCGCGCGGTGGCGGCCAGGGCCGCCACCGCCGCGCAGGGGCCCGCGCCGGGCTCCCCGCCGGACTCCGGGCCAGGGCCCGCGGACGGGTCCGCGGACGGGCCCGCACAGGAGTCCGCGCCGGGCTCAGGAGTTGGTGGGGAAGCCGAGGTTGATCCCCCCGTGTGAGGGGTCCAGCCAGCGCTGGGTGACCGCCTTGCCGCGGGTGAAGAACCGCACCCCGTCCTCGCCGTAGGCGTGCGCGTCGCCGAACAGGCTGTTCTTCCAGCCTCCGAAGGAGTAGTACGCCACCGGGACCGGGATCGGCACGTTGATGCCGACCATGCCGACCTCGACCTCGTGCTGGAACCGCCGGGCCGCGCCGCCGTCGTTGGTGAACAGCGCGGTGCCGTTGCCGTACGGGTTGGCGTTGATCAGCGCGAGCCCCTCGTCGTAGGAGCCGACCCGGACCACCGACAGCACCGGGCCGAAGATCTCGTCCTCGTAGACCGACATGCCGGGCTTGACGTGGTCGAAGAGGGTCGGGCCGAGCCAGAAGCCGCCGGGCTCGCCCTCGACGGCGTGGGCGCGGCCGTCGACCGCCAGGGCGGCGCCCTCGGCCGTGCCCGCGTCCAGGTAGGAGGCGACCTTGTCCCGGTGCGCGCCGGTGACCAGCGGGCCCATCTGGGAGCCGGGGGCGCTGCCGGGGCCCACCTTCAGCTCGGCGATGCGCCGGGTGATCCGCTCCACCAGCTCGTCGCCCACCGGGTCGACGGCGACCAGCACCGAGACCGCCATGCACCGCTCCCCCGCCGCGCCGTAGCCGGCGTTGACCGCGGCGTCCGCGGCCAGGTCCAGGTCGGCGTCGGGCAGCACCAGCATGTGGTTCTTGGCGCCGCCGAGCGCCTGGACGCGCTTGCCGTGCCGGGTGCCGGTCTCGTAGACGTGCCGGGCGACCGGGGTGGAGCCGACGAAGGACACCGCCTTGACGTCCGGGTGCTCCAGCAGTCGGTCGACGGCCGGCTTGTCGCCGTGCACGACGTTGAACACGCCGTCCGGCAGCCCCGCCTCCTGCCAGAGCCGGGCCAGCAGGTTCGCGGCCGACGGGTCCTTCTCCGACGGCTTGACGACCACGGTGTTGCCGGCCGCGATGGCGATCGGGAAGAACCACATCGGCACCATGGCCGGGAAGTTGAACGGCGAGATGATCGCGACCGGGCCGAGCGGCTGCCGCACCGAGTAGACGTCGACGCCGGTGGACGCCTGCTCGGTGAAGGAGCCGCGGGACAGCTGCGGGATGCCGCAGGCGTACTCCACCACCTCCAGGCCGCGGGCGACCTCGCCGAGCGCGTCGGAGTGCACCTTGCCGTGCTCGGAGACGATCAGCGCGGCCAGTTCCTCGCGGCGGGCGTTGAGCAGCTCGCGGAAGGCGAAGAGCACCGAGGTGCGCCGGGCCACCGAGGTGTGCCGCCACTGCCGGAACGCCTCCAGCGCCGCGGCCACCGCCCGGTCGACGACCTCGGCGTCGGCCAGGTCGACCTGCCGGGCGACCGCGCCGGTCGCCGGGTCGTACACGTCGCCGCGCCGCGCGGCGACGCCGTGCCAGGGCCGGCCCGCGATCCAGTGGGTGATGTGGTCGCTCGTCACCGCTGCGCCCCTTCCGTCGTGGTCCCGCCGCGAACGCGCCGGTACCGCCAGTCTCCCCACCGGCCGCGCCCGCGGACAAGCACCGCGACCGGCCGCCTCGTGCTCAGCCGCCGGCGATCTGCGCGGCCGCCTCGTGCAGGGCGAGTTCGAGGGCGACCGGGTCGTTGAGCCGGCCGGTGCCGTCCGGGGGCACCAGCCAGCGGACCTTGCCGGTCGCCCGGCCCGGGTACGGCACCAGGATCCAGGTGCCGGCGCCGGCCGCGCGGACGCCGGTGCCCAGCCAGCGCGCCGCGGTGCCCGGCGGCACGAAGTAGCCCATCCGCGCGTCCTCGAAGTCCGCGAGCACCGGTCCGGGCCGCTCCGCCATCCGGCCCAGGACGTCGAGCGCGGGGTACCCCAGCCGGGCTCCGATGATCAGGACGTCCCACTGCCTGCCCGCGGGCAGCAGCGTCACCCCCAGGGGGTTGCGCTCCCATTCGAACCGGCAGCCCTCGGGGTCGGGCGCCACCGAGACCAGCCAGTCCACCGCACTCCTCGCACCGGCTCCACCGCTCATGCCGGCTCCTCCGTTCCCGCTCGTGTCCTGCTCGTGGCGTTCGTCGTCACGGAGGAGACAGGGGTGGAAGCCTTCCATTACGCGGGTTCCCGCTACCGATCGGTAGTGATGCGCGTCACACCGCGCCGGGGCCCCGGTCTAACTGTCGAAGCCCAGGCCCGCCTTGTCCAACGCCCGCAGCCACAGGTTCCGCCGCCCCTGCCGGGCGTCGGCGCGGGCCAGCGACCACTGGGTCAGGCCGATGCCGAGGGAGGCGAGGGGCTCGGGCGGGAACGGCAGCGGCTTCTTCCTGACCATCTCCAGCCGAGTCCGCTCGGTGTCCGCGCCCGCGAGCAGGTCGAGCATCACCTCCGCGCCGAAGCGGGTCGCGCCGACGCCCAGCCCGGTGTACCCGGCGGCGTAGGCGAGCCTGCTGCTGCAGGCGGTGCCGAAGAACGGCGAGAAGCGCGTGCAGGTGTCGATCACCCCGCCCCAGGCGTGGCTGAAGCGCAGCCCCTCCAGCTGCGGGAAGCAGGTGAAGAAGTGCCGGGCCAGCCGCGCGTAGGTCTGCGGCCGGTGGTCGAGGGCGGCGCTGATCCGCCCGCCGCGCGGGTGGACCGCGTCGTAGCCGCCCCACAGGATGCGGTCGTCGGCGGTGAGCCGGAAGTAGTGGAAGCGGTTCGCGCTGTCGCTGAGCCCCTGGCGGCCCCGCCAGCCGATCGCCGCGCGCTGCTCGGCGGTCAGCGGCTCGGTCGCCAGAGCGTAGTCGTAGACCGGCACGGTGTACGGGCGCAGGCGCCGCACCGGCGACGGGAAGGCGCCGGTGCCGAGCGCGACGCGGTGGGCCAGCACCCTGCCGTACGGGGTGCGGACGGCGAGCGCGGCACCGGTCCTGGTCGGCGCGGCGGCCGGGGTGCGCTCGTAGATCCGCACGCCGGCCCGGCGGCGGCGCGCGCCAGGCCCCAGGCGAGCCTGGCCGGGTGCACCATGGCGACGCCGTGCGGATCGTGCAGGCCGCCGTGGAAGGTCGGCGAGTTCGCGGCGGCGCGCACCGCGTCGCGGTCCAGCAGCTCCAGGCGGTGGCCGGCCCGGGCCAGCAGGGCGTGCGCGGCGCGCAGTTCGTCCCACTGGTAGGGGGCGGTGGCGACGGTGATCTCGCCGGTGCGCTCGAAGTCGCAGTCGATGCCGTGGCGGGCGACGGCCTCCCCGATCGCGTCGAGGTTGCGCAGGCCCAGTTCCTGGAGCCGGTCGAACTCGGCCGGCCAGCGGTCGAGTCCGTTGAGCGGGCCGTGGGTGAGGCTGGCGGCGCAGAAGCCGCCGTTGCGGCCGGAGGCGGCCCAGCCGATCCGGTCGGCCTCGACCAGCACCACGTCCTGGCCGGGGTCGCGCTCCTTGGCCAGCAGCGCGGTCCACAGCCCGCTGTAGCCGCCGCCGACCACCAGCAGGTCGCAGGTCTCGGCGCAGACCAGGGCGGGCCGGGCCGGCGGCCGGGCCGGGTCGTCCAGCCAGTACGGGGTGGGTTCGGCCGCCGCCAGGCCGCGGACCGGGTCGGTCACCGCGCGCGTGCCTTCCTGCGGCCCCCGATCAGCTGCGCCGCGAGCACGAGCACCACGGCGACCAGGAACATCGCCGTGCCGATCACGTTGACCTGGACCGGGGTGCCGCGCTGCGCCGAGCCCCAGACGAACATCGGGAAGGTGACGGTGTTGCCGGCGTTGAAGCTGGTGATGATGTAGTCGTCGAAGGACAGCGCGAAGGACAGCAGGGCGCCGGCCGCGATGCCGGGCGCGGCCAGCGGCAGGGTGATCCGCAGGAAGGTCTGCGCCGGGGTGGCGTACAGGTCCTGCGCGGCCTGCTCCAGCCGCGGGTCCATGCTCATCACGCGGGCCTTGACGGCGGTGACCACGAAGCTCAGGCAGAACATGATGTGCGCGATGAGGATGGTCCAGAAGCCGAACCGGATGCGCATGTTGAGGAACAGCGTGCCGAGCGAGGCGCCCATGACGACCTCGGGCATCGCCATCGGCAGGAAGATCAGCATGTTGGTGGCGGCGCGTCCGCGGAAGCGGTAGCGGGCCAGCGCGAAGGCGGTGAGGGTGCCCAGCGCGGTCGCGGCGATCGTCGCGTAGACGGCGATCTTCAGGCTGGTGGTGAGCGAGCCGCACAGGCCGGCGACGCCGCACGGGTGCTGCCAGGCGTCGGTGGAGAAGCGGGTCCAGGTGTAGTTGTAGCGGCCGTTGGGCTTGTTGAAGGAGAACAGCAGCACGACCAGGTTGGGGACGATCAGATAGACCAGGGTCGCCACGCCGCAGATCACCACGAGGTGGCGGCGCAGCCAGCGGGTCGCGCGCATCAGACCAGGTCCTCCGTTCCCGCCCGGCGGACGTAGAGGGTGACGATCGCGAGGATGACCGCCATCAGGATGAAGGACAGGGCGGCGGCCGTCGGGTAGTCCAGCACCCGCAGGAACTGCGACTGGATGACGTTGCCGATCATCTTCTGCTGGGTGGAGCCCAGCAACTCGGCGTTGATGTAGTCGCCGGAGGCGGGGATGAAGGTGAGCAGGGTGCCGGCCACCACGCCGGGCATGGACAGCGGGAAGGTGACCTTGCGGAAGGTGGTGAACGGCGTGGCGTACAGGTCGCCGGCCGCCTCGTGCAGCCGGGCGTCCACGCGTTCCAGCGACGTGTACAGCGGCAGGATCATGAACGGCAGGAAGTTGTAGGTCAGCCCGCACACCACGGCCAGCGGCGTGGCCATCAGCCGGTCGCCGGAGGTCAGGCCGAGCCACGAGGTGGCGTCCAGGACGTGCGCGTCGCTCAGCAGCCGCACCACCGGCCCCTGGTCGGCGAGGATCGTCTCCCAGGCCAGGGTGCGGATCAGGAAGCTGGTGAAGAACGGCGCGATCACCAGCATCAGCACCACGTTGCGCCAGCGTCCGGCGCGGAAGGCGATGGTGTACGCGAGCGGGTAGCCGACGACCAGGCACAGCACGGTCGCGGAGGCGGAGTAGACCAGCGACTTCACGAACTGCGGCCAGTACGCGTCCAGCGCGTCCCAGTAGGTGCGGAAGTGCCAGGTCACCGTGAAGCCGGTGTCCAGCGAGCCGGTCTGCACCGAGGTCGACGCCTGGTAGACCATCGGCGCGACGAAGAAGACCAGCAGCCACACCACGCCGGCCAGCAGCAGCAGGTAGGGCGTCATCCGGCGGCGGCGGGCGGCCCGGCGCAGCGCGTCCGGCGGGGCGGGGCCGGCTCGGGCGCGGCCGGCGGCGTCCCGGCGACGGGCGGGGCGGCGGCGCTCATCCGGCCGGCTCCGCGCCCGCGTCGACGGCCCGGTCGGCGTCGAGGATCTGGCCGTCGTCGAGGATCTGCCCGGCGTCGATGTCCTGGTCGGCGTCAAGGCCGAAGGTGTGCGCGGGGTTCCAGTGCAGGACGACCGGCGCGCCGGGGACCAGCCGGGTGTCGCGGTCGACGTTGGGCACGTAGACCTCCAGGCCCGCGCCGACCGGGCTGTCGACCAGGACCTGCGTGGACACGCCGGTGAAGCTGGAGTCGACCACGGTGCCGGGGACGCGGTTGCGGCCGGCCGGGATCTCCGCCTCGTCGTCGCGGTGCGCGAGGGCGATCTTCTCCGGCCGGACCCCGGCGAGCATCCGGCTGCCCGCGGTGGCCGCGCCGCCGGGGCAGCGGGCTGCGGGCAGCCGCAGTGTCAGCCCGCCCGCGCCGAGCGTGACCGTGCCGTCGCGGACGCCGGTGACCTGGGCGGTGATGAGGTTGGAGGTGCCGAGGAAGTTGGCGACGAAGGTCGACTCGGGGTTCTCGTAGAGATTGGCGGGCGCGCCCAGTTGCTCGACCCGGCCGGCGTTCATCACCGCGATGGTGTCGGCCATCGTCATGGCCTCCTCCTGGTCGTGGGTGACGTGCACGAAGGTGATGCCGACCTCGGTCTGGATGCGCTTGAGCTCCAGCTGCATCTGGCGGCGCAGCTTCAGGTCGAGCGCGCCGAGCGGCTCGTCGAGCAGCAGCACCTCGGGCCGGTTGATCAGCGCCCTGGCGACGGCGACGCGCTGCTGCTGGCCGCCGGACAGCTGGTGCGGGCGGCGCCGGGCCAGCGGTCCGAGCTGCACCAGGTCGAGCATCTCCCCGACCTGCTTCCTCACCGACCTGATGCCGCGCCGGCGCAGCCCGAAGGCGACGTTCTCGTAGACGTCCAGGTGCGGGAAGAGCGCGTAGTTCTGGAAGACCGTGTTGACCGGGCGCTTGTACGGGGGCAGGGCGGTCACGTCGCGCCCGCCGAGGTGGACGGCGCCGGTGCTGGGGGCCTCCAGGCCGGCGATCATCCGCAGGGTGGTGGTCTTGCCGCAGCCGGAGGCGCCCAGCAGCGCGAAGAACGAGCCCGCGGGCACGGCCAGGTCGAGCGGGTGGACGGCGGTGAAGGAGCCGTAGCTCTTGCTGATCCCGGTCAGCCGGACGGCGTCGCCCGGGGGCGCGGCACGGGTGCCGTCGGTGGCGCCGGTCTCGTCGGTGGCGCCGGTCTCGTCGGTGGCGCCGGTCTCGTCGGCGGCGCCACCGCCGTCGGTGGCGCCGGCGCCGTCCGCGGCGGTGCGGGAGGTGGTCATGGGCGAGTCCTCATGGGCGTGACCTCGTCGGGGGCTGGGGACGGCAGCGCTCACGCGCCGATGAGCTTGGAGAACTTCTCCTCGTACCGGGCGTCCTCCTCGTCGCTGAGCGAGCGGAACTCGTGGGACGTCGCGTCCATCGCGGCGTCCGGGATGATCAGCGGATTGTCGGCGAGCGACGGGTCGATCTTCGCCAGCTCCTCGCGGACGCCCCGCACCGGGGAGACGTAGGTGATGTACGCGGCGAGCTTGGCGGCGACCGGCGGCTGGTAGTAGTAGTCGATCAGCTTCTCGGCGTTGGTCTTGTGCCGCGCCTTGTCCGGGACGAGCAGGTTGTCGGTGGAGATCATGTGGCCGGCCTCGGGGAAGGCGTAGGCGATGTCGGGGTCGTCCAGCCGCAGTTGGACCAGGTCGCCGGCCCAGGCGACGCAGGCGGCGATGTCGCCCTTGCTCAGTCCGTCGGTGTACTCCCCGCCGGTGAACTTGCGGATCTGCCCGCGGTCCACCGCGCCCTGGATGCGCGCCAGCGCCGCGTCGTAGGAGTCGTCGTCGACGGTCTCCGGCCGCTTGCCCATGTCGAGCAGCGTCATCCCGACGGTGTCGCGCATCTCCGAGAGCATCGCCGCCTTGCCCTTGAGCGCGGGGTCGTCCAGCAGCTGCGAGATCGAGGTGACCGCGCGGCCCTTGGTGACCTTCTTGTTGTACGCGATGCAGGTCGGTATGCCGGTCCACGGGTAGGAGTAGGCGCGTCCGGGGTCCCACTGCGGGCTGCGAAAGCGCTGTTCGAGGTTGGCGTAGGCGTGCGGCAGGTGGGCCGGGTCGAGTTCCTGCACCCAGCCGAGCCGGATCATCCGCCCGGCCAGCCAGTCGGTGAGCACCATCAGGTCGCGGCCGGTGTCCTGGCCGGCCGCGAGCTGCGGCTTGATCTTGCCGAAGAACTCGACGTTGTCGTTGATGTCCTCGGTGTACGCGACCTTGATGCCGGTGCGCCGGGTGAACTCCTCCAGGGTGGGGCGGTGCTTGCCGTCGTCGGTGACGTCGATGTACTCGTCCCAGTTGGAGAAGTCGACGACCTTCTCCTGCGCGGAGTGATCGGTGGAGGCGGCCGTGTCGCCGGTGCGGCCGGCCGCCGGGATGCCGCAGCCGGTCAGCCCGGCCGCCGCGACGGCGCCGAGGCCGGCGGCGCGCAGCAGGGTGCGGCGGCCCAGGGCGCCGCGTCCGGTGGTCATGCTGCGCGCGGCGGCTGCCCGCAGCGCCGGTGGCATCGTCTGCATCCTGTGCCTCCTCGCGCGCACCCGGGGTGCGTGGCCGAAGTCCGGATCGGTGGCCGATCCTGGCAGAGCAGCAGCGCGGCAACAAGGGATTCCGTTGTTGCCTTTTGGTTACGCGACGAAATCTGCATTTCCGCCGGTCGGGCCGAGGGCGTCGCCGGGGAGGTTTTCCACAGGCGGAGCAGGTCGGGCCGCGGCCGGCCGGCGCCGCCGCACTACGATGAGCGGCACCGCCGCAGGGCACGCGGCACGACCCCGCCGCACCGCGCGCCACCAGGCACGACCGCGCCGCCGCGGCACGACCCCGCCGCGCCGCGGCACCGCTGCGGCTGCTGCACCGCTGTACGGCTGTGCCGCCGCACTGCTGTGCCGCCGCACCACCAACGACACCCACGGGAGGACCCCCGCATGCCCGACCTCGCACCGGCCACCGATCCGCGGTCCGGCGACGGCCTCGACGCCTTCGTCGCCGGGCTGCCGAAGGCCGAGCTGCACGTGCACCACGTGGGCTCCGCCTCGCCGCGGATCGTCGCGGAACTGGCCGCACGGCACCCGGACTCCGCGGTCCCCGCCGACCCCGCCGCGCTCGTGGACTACTTCACCTTCCGCGACTTCGCGCACTTCATCCAGGTCTACCTGTCGGTGGTGGACCTGATCCGGGACGCCGAGGACGTACGCCTGCTCACCTTCGAGGTGGCGCGCGACATGGCCCGGCAGAACATCCGCTACGCCGAGCTGACGGTGACCCCGTACAGCTCGACCCGGCGCGGCATCCCGGAGCAGGCGTTCATGGAGGCGATAGAGGACGCGCGCAAGGCCGCGGAGTCGGAGCTGGGGGTGGCGCTGCGCTGGTGCTTCGACATCCCCGGCGAGGCGGGCCTGGCCTCGGCGGAGGAGACCGCGCACCTGGCGCTGGACCTGCGGCCCGAGGGGCTGGTGTCGTTCGGCCTCGGCGGGCCGGAGATCGGGGTGCCGCGGCCGCAGTTCAAGCCGTTCTTCGACCGCGCCCGCGCCGAGGGCCTGCACAGCGTGCCGCACGCGGGCGAGACCACCGGGCCGCAGACGATCTGGGACGCGCTGCTCGAACTGGGCGCGGAGCGGATCGGGCACGGCACCAGCGCGGTGCGGGACCCGCGGCTGCTGGAGTACCTGGCCGAGCACCGTATCCCGCTGGAGGTCTGCCCCACCTCCAACATCGCCACCCGCGCGGTGGCCACGCTGGAGGAGCACCCGATACGCCGCATGGTCGAGGCGGGCGTGCCGGTCACCGTCAACAGCGACGACCCGCCGATGTTCGGCACCGACCTGAACACCGAGTACGCGGTGGCGGCGCGGCTGCTCGGGCTGGACCGGGCGGGCGTCGCGGCGCTGGCGAAGACCGCGGTGGAGGTGTCCTTCCTCGACGCCGCGGGCAAGGCCCGGCTGGCGGCGGAGATCGACGCCTACGCCGCGGCGCACGCGTGAGCGGCGCGCGGGCGCTGGCGATCGCCCACCGCGGCGACCCGTACGCGCTGCGCGAGAACACCCTGCCGTCGCTGCGTTCGGCGCTGCGCAAGGGCGCGGACGTGGTGGAGGTCGACGTGCGGATGACCTCGGACGGGGTGCCGGTGCTGCTGCACGATCCCACGCTGGAGCGGCTGTGGGGCGTGCGGAAGGCGGTCACGTCGCTGACCCGCGACGAGGTGGCCGAGGCCACCGGCGGCGGGGTGCCCGACCTTTCCGAGGCGCTGGCGGCGCTGCGCGACGGCGGCCGGGCCCGGGTGCTGCTGGACCTGACCGACGCCGAGCAGGCGGAGCCGACGGTCGAGGCGGTGCGCGCCGCGGGCCTGGGGCCGCGGGCGTACTACTGCGGCGGGCTGGCGGCGCTGCGCCGGGTCCGGGCGCTGGACGCCGACGCCGAGATCGCCCTGACCTGGAAGACCTCGCTGCGGCCGGCCCCGCGGCTGCTGGACGAGCTGCGGCCGCGCTGGCTCAACCTGCGGTTCGGCCTCGTGGACCCGGCCACCGTCGCCTGGGCGCGCGAGCACGACCTGCTGGTGGCGGCGTGGACGGCGGACTGGGAGCGCTCGATGCTGCGGCTGCTGGACCTGGGCGTCGACGCGGTGACGACCAACCGGCTGGGCGCGCTGCGCCGCATGATCGCCCGCCGGGCCTGAGCGGGACGCCGCGTCCCGGGCCGGGAGGAACCCCCGGCCCGGGACGCGGGACCGATCACACGTCCAGCGAGGTCATCACGTGCTTGATCCGGGTGTAGTCCTCGAAGCCGTACGCCGACAGGTCCTTGCCGTAGCCGGACTGCTTGAAGCCGCCGTGCGGCATCTCGGCGACCAGCGGGATGTGGGTGTTGATCCACACGCAGCCGAAGTCCAGCTTCTTGGACATCCGCATCGCGCGGCCGTGGTCCTTGGTCCACACCGAGGACGCCAGCGCGTAGTCCACGCCGTTCGCCCACTCCACGGCCTGGTCCTCGTCGGTGAAGGACTGCACGGTGATGACCGGGCCGAAGACCTCCTGCTGGATGATCTCGTCGTCCTGGCGCAGCCCGGAGACGACGGTGGGGGCGTAGAAGTAGCCGGTCTCGCCGACCCGGTGGCCACCGGTCTCCACCTTGGCGTGCGCGGGCAGCCGCTCGATGAAGCCGCTGACCTGGGCGAGCTGGCGGGCGTTGTTGAGCGGCCCGTAGAGCACGTCCTCCTCGTCCGGCCGCCCGGTCTTGGTGCCGGCCGCGGCCTTGGTGAGGGCGGCGGTGAACTCCTCGCGGATCGACTCCTGCACCAGCACGCGGGTGGCGGCGGTGCAGTCCTGGCCGGCGTTGAAGAAGCCGGCGACCGCGATGTCCTCGACGGCCTTGGCGATGGCCTCGCTGTCCAGGTCGTCGAAGACCACGACCGGCGCCTTGCCGCCCAGCTCCAGGTGCACCCGCTTGACGTCCCGCGCGGCGGACCCGGCGACCTCCTTGCCGGCCCGGACCGAGCCGGTGATGGAGGCCATCGCGGGCACCGGGTGCTCCACCATCATCCGGCCGGTGTCGCGGTCGCCGCAGATCACGTTGAACACGCCCTTGGGCAGGATGCCGCCGAGGATCTCGGCGAGCAGCACGGTGGAGTCGGGCGTGGTGTCCGAGGGCTTGAGCACGACGGTGTTGCCGGCCGCGATGGCCGGCGCGAACTTCCACACCGCCATCATCATCGGGTAGTTCCACGGCGCGACCTGCGCGCACACCCCGACCGGCTCGCGCCGCACGATCGAGGTCATGCCCTCCATGTACTCGCCGGCCGAGCGGCCCTCCAGCATCCGGGCGGCGCCGGCGAAGAAGCGGATCTGGTCGACCATCGGCGGCACCTCCTCGCTGGCGGTCAGCGCGAGCGGCTTGCCGGTGTTGCGGCTCTCGACCGCGACCAGTTCGTCGGCGCGCGCCTCGACGGCGTCGGCGATCCGCAGCAGCGCCTTCTGCCGCTCGGCGGGCGTGGTGTCCCGCCAGCCGGGGAACGCGGCCCGGGCCGCCGCCATCGCCGCGTCGACGTCGGCCTGCCCGGAGCGGGGGGCGGTCGCGTACGCCTGTCCGGTCACCGGGTCGATCACCTCGGTGGTGGCCCCGTCCGCGGCGTCGCGGAATTCTCCGTCGATGTAGTTGCGCAGAGTGCGGAGTTCGGTCACGGCGCTTGCTCCCTGGTGCTGCCGGCGGATGTCGGATCGTTGTCCACGTACTGAGATGACTCCCAGCTTAACCGCAGCACTGCCGTATTCGACACACCCACACCGGCCGAACAACCGATTCAGTGGAATCAGCTTCGTTCGACTGCGAATTTCATCGTGCGGGGCTTGCGGGACCGTCGACCTCTCCTGCACAGTGGTCCCCGTGGCCACGCGTGACAGGAACGGCGCCTCCCCTCATCAGGTGGACGCGGTGTCGAAAGCGATCATCGAGCAGCTCCAGGAGGACGGGCGCCGCCCGTACGCGGCGATCGGCAAGGCGGTGGGCCTGTCGGAGGCCGCGGTGCGCCAGCGGGTGCAGCGGCTGCTGGAGCAGGGCGTGATGCAGATCGTCGCCGTCACCGACCCGCTGACGGTGGGATTCCGCCGCCAGGCGATGGTCGGGATCACCGTCGAGGGCGACACGGACCCGGTGGCCGAGGCGCTCGCCGCGCTGGACGAGGTGGAGTACGTGGTGCTGACCGCGGGCTCCTTCGACCTGCTGGTGGAGATCGTCTGCGAGGACGACGACCACCTGCTGGAGATGATCAACAAGCGCATCCGCGCACTCCCGGGCGTGCGCTCGACCGAGAGTTTCGTCTATCTCAAGCTCCGCAAGCAGACCTACACCTGGGGAACCCGATAGCCATGAGCGCAGCCAACGACGACCTGTCCCGCAGCGCGTACGACCACCTGTGGATGCACTTCACCCGCATGTCCTCGTACGAGTCCGGCCCGGTGCCGACCATCGTGCGCGGCGAGGGCGCCTCGGTGTACGACGACCGCGGCAAGCGGTACATCGACGGGCTGTCCGGCCTGTTCGTGGTCAACGCCGGGCACGGCCGCCGCGAGCTGGCCGAGACCGCCGCGCGGCAGGCCGCGGAGCTGGCCTACTTCCCGATCTGGGGCTACGCCCACCCCAAGGCGGTGGAGCTGGCCGAGCGGCTGGCCCACTACGCTCCCGGCGACCTGAACAAGGTCTTCTTCACCACCGGCGGCGGCGAGGCGGTGGAGACCGCCTGGAAGCTGGCCAAGCAGTACCACAAGCTGACCGGCAACCCGACGAAGTACAAGGTGATCTCCCGGGCCGTGGCCTACCACGGCACCCCGCAGGGCGCGCTGTCCATCACCGGCCTGCCCGCGCTCAAGGCGCCGTTCGAGCCGCTGGTGCCCGGCGCCCGCAAGGTGCCGAACACCAACATCTACCGGGCGCCGCTGCACGGCGACGACCCGGTGGCGTTCGGCCGCTGGGCCGCCGACCAGATCGAGCAGCAGATCCTCTTCGAGGGCGCGGACACCGTCGCCGCGGTGGTGCTGGAGCCGGTGCAGAACGCGGGCGGCTGCTTCCCGCCGCCGCCCGGCTACTTCCAGCGGGTCCGCGAGATCTGCGACCGGTACGGCGTGCTGCTGGTCTCCGACGAGGTGATCTGCGCGTTCGGCCGGCTCGGCACGATGTTCGCGTGCGAGAAGTTCGACTTCGTGCCGGACATGATCACCTGCGCCAAGGGCATGACCTCCGGCTACTCCCCGATCGGCGCGTGCGTGGTCTCCGACCGGATCGCCGAGCCGTTCTACCGCGGCACCACGACCTTCCTGCACGGCTACACCTTCGGCGGCCACCCGGTGTCGGCGGCCGTGGGCCTGGCCAACCTGGACATCTTCGAGCGCGAGGGCCTCAACCGGCACGTCCTGGACAACGAGGCGGCCTTCCGCGCCACCCTGGAGCGGCTGCGCGACCTGCCGATCGTCGGCGACGTCCGCGGCGACGGCTACTTCTACGGGATCGAGCTGGTCAAGGACAAGGCGACCAAGGAGACCTTCAGCGAGGAGGAGGTCGAGCGGGTGCTGTACGGCTTCCTGTCCGGTTCGCTGTTCGAGAACGGCCTGTACTGCCGCGCCGACGACCGCGGCGACCCGGTGGTGCAGCTGGCGCCCCCGCTGATCGCCGACCAGGCGCTCTTCGACGAGATCGAGTCGATCCTGCGGGGCGTCCTGACCGACGCGTGGTCCAAGCTCTGACCCGGCGACGGGCGGCGGCCCGGCGGCGGGGGAGCGCGGGGCCCAGCGGCGCCGCTGAGCCCCGCGGCGTACTTCGTTCGGGCGAAACGGCGGCCGCGCGGGCCGCGTGCGGAAGCGGGACGGCCCCCCGGTGCCTACCGTGGCGGGGGAGAGTCTCGCTACCGCGGAGGTACCCGCATGGCACCGCCGGACAACGACGTGCTCTGGGCCCGCGCCCTGCGGCACGCGCACGGGGGCGCGCCCGCGCTGCAGGGCGTGTCGGTCAACGTCCGCGCCGGGGAGATCCTCGCCGTGGTCGGCCCGCACGGCGCGGGCAAGTCGACGCTGCTGCGCTGCCTGTCCGGACAGCTGGTGCCGGACGAGGGCGAGGTGTGGTTCAACAGCGCGCCGGTGCACACCCTGGCGGAGCCGGCCCGCGAGGCGCTGCGCCGGGACCGCTTCGGCTGGGTCGAGGGCGCCGCGCACCTGCTGCCGGAGCTGACCGCGTGGGAGAACGCGGCACTGCCGCTGCTGCTGCGCGGCGACGGCCACCGGGCGTCGCGGGCCACCGCGCAGGAGTGGCTGGGGCGCCTGGACATCGGCGCGGTCGCCCGCCGCCGCCCGGCCGAGCTGACGCCGCCGCAGCGCCAGCGGGTCGCGGTGGCCCGGGCGCTGGTGAGCGGGCCCGACGTGGTCTTCGCCGACGAGCCGACCGCCCCGCTGCACCGCGCCGACCGGGCGCACGTGCTGCGCACGCTGGTCAGCGCGGCCCGCTCGCACGGCATCACCGTGGTGCTGGCCACCGGCGACCCGGACACCGCGGCGCCCGCCGACCGCGTCCTGAGCCTGGTCGACGGCCGGCCCGGCACTCCCATGCCGCTCCAGGACCGCGAGTCCCCCGACCCCCGGCCGGCCGCGGTATGACCCCGGCCGCGCGCGCAGCGCTGACGGCCCCGGCACGGCAGGAGGTGGCGGTGTGCTGAGTCTGCGGGTGCTGCGCGGGTCCGGGGCGCGGGCGGCGGGCCGGTGGCTGCTGGTGGCCGCCGCGTCGGCCGGCACCGGTCTGCTGCTGCTGTCGTCGCTGGCCTGGGGGCTGGCGCATCCCGGCGGCGCGGGCCACGCGGTGGTACGGCTGGTGTGGTGCGTGGTGCCGGCGGTGGTGACCGTGCAGCTCGCGGTCGCGGTCGCGCGGGCGCAGCCGGCGCGGTGGCCGCGCCTGGGGCTGTCGGCGGTCGGCCTGGGCCGGGCCGGTGTGGTGGCGGTGGCGGCGGCGAGCGCCGCGCTGGTCTGCGCGGCCGGCAGCGCGCTCGCCCTGCTGGTCTTCCTCCAGCTGCGCGGCGACGTCACCGGCACCGCGTGGCACGGCGTCGGCCCCGGGCTGCTGGCGCGGGGCAGGTCGCTGCCGCCCGCGGGCGCGGCGACGCTGCTGGCCCTGGTGCCGGTGGCCGCCGCGGCGGCCACGACGGTGGCGCTGCGCGAGGAGCGGCCCGCCCGGCACGACGCGCCGGGCACCCTGCCGTGGGGCGTGAGCCTGGTCGCCGTCGGCCTGGCGCTCCAGGTCGGCGCGCCGCGCGGCCACGGGATGCCGCTGCCCAGCGGTCTCGGCTCGATCCCGCCGCTGGCGCTGGCGGGCTGGGTGGTCACCGCGGCGGGACTGGTGCTGGCCGGCCCCGGAACCGTCCATCTGTGCGGCCGGCTGCTCGCGGCGTACCGCCCCGGCGCGGTGCGGCTGCTCGCGGGCCGGGCGATGCAGCACGAGGCACGCGGGATCGGCTCCCCGCTGGGGCTGCTGACGGCGACGGCCGCCGCCGCTGCCGCCGCCTGGGACGGCGCGCACCGGCTCGGCCCGGTGACCTCCTTCGCCGCCGCGCTGATCGCGGTGTGCGTGCTGGCCACGTCCGCGCTGACGCTGGGCGCGACCAGGGACGCGCGCGCCGAGCCGCGGGCGGCGCTCCAGGCGGTCGCCGCCTCCCCCGCGGTGCTGCGGGCGGCCGTGGCGCTGCGGGCCGCGGTGCTGCTGGCGGTGGTCGTGCCGGTCACGGCGCTGGTCGCGGCGCTGTCGACGTATCCCTGATGAGGGGGTCGTCAGCCCGCGGCGCGGGCCGCGGGGCTCCGGCCGCCGGCCGCGCCCCCGACGCCCCGCGACCGCGGGATCTGTGCCGCCGACCGCCGCCGACCGCCGCCGATCGCCGGCGCGGGCCGGGCTCCCGGCCCTCCGGTCAGCCGTCCTGCCGCGGCGGCCGGAATGTCTCCAGCACGTCGGACAGCGCCGTCTCCAGGTAGCGGATGTCGTCGGTCGCCTGGAGCATCGTCGCGCCGCCGGAGATCGCGGTCAGCAGCGTGGTGGCGATGCGGTCGGGGTCGGCGCCGGGGGCGGTCTGGCCGGCCGCGGCCAGCGCCCGGACGCCGTCGGCGAGGAAGCCGCGCCAGGTGGCGTACATGCCGTTGATGACGGTGCGGGTGGCCGGGTCGGACAGTCCGAGCTGCGCGGTGAGCGCGGTCAGCGCGCAGTTGCGGCCCTGGGTGCGGTAGCGCTCGACGACGCGGTCCCGCCAGGCCTCCCACCGCGCCCAGTCGGTGAGGTCGCCGAGCATGGGCTGCTGGTCGGCGAGGACCTGCTCGGCCTCGTAGGCCGCGACAGCGAGCAGCAGGTCCGACTTCCCGTCGGGGAAGTAGTGGAAGAGCTGGCTCTTGCTGGTGGCGGTGGCGGCCCTGATGTCGTCGAGACCGACGTTGGCCGGGCCGTGGCGGCGCATCAGCTCGACCGCCCCTTTGATGATCCTGGCCCGGGTGGCGGCTCCCCGCGCCGTCAGCACGCGTTCCATGCCGGCCATGCTACGGCGTGCGGGGGTCCGCGCGGCCCGTCCGCGGCACCTGCCACCCGACCGTGGCCGTACCGCGGTCAGGCGTCGCGCCAGCCGCCGTCCACGGACAGGTTCGCGCCGGTGATGTACCCCGACAGCGGGCTCGCCAGGAAGGCGACCAGGTCCGCGTACTCGGCGCGGCGGCCGACCCGGCCGACGTCGTTGGGCCCGTGCGCGGCGACCAGTCGGGGCTCGATCTCCTCCCAGGTCTCGCCCATGCCCTGCTCGCGCCCCCAGCGGGTGAGCATCTCCCGGTTGGCGGGGGTGAGGATGCCGCCGGCGGCCACGGCGTTGGAGGTGACGCCGGTGCCGCGCAGCTCGCGGGACAGGGACGCGGCGAGGTTGCCGCGGGCGGCGTTGGTCGCGGCGTAGTGCGGCTGGGTGGCCTGGGGCAGCCTGCCGGTGACGCTGCTGATCTGGATCACCCGGCCCCAGCCGCGCTCCCGCATCGCCGGGACCAGCCGGTGGATGGCGCGGACGGCGGAGATCACGTTGGTGTTGTACAGGGCCGCCCAGTCGTCCGCGGTGGTGCCCTGCCAGGTCGCGGTCACGTCGAAGGCGCCGGCGTTGTTGACCAGGATGTCGACGGGTCCGCCCGCCAGCGCGGCGCCCGCCACCGCGTCGGCGCCCGCGTCGGCGCCGAGGTCGCCGGTCACCGCGTCGGCCCGGCCGCCGGCGTCGGTGATAGCACCGGCGACGGCCGCCGCCCTGGCCTCGTCACGCCCGTGGACGACCACCGCGGCGCCCTCGGCGGCCAGCCGCTCGGCGATCTTCGCGCCGAGTCCGCTGCTCGATCCGGTCACGAGGGCGCGCTTGTCGTTCAGGTGCAGGTCCATCGGGTCTCTTCTTTCGCTTCTTCACGGGGTCTCACGGCGGTGTCACGGCGGTCTTGCGCAGGCTTCCCGGGTCTTCCCCGGGTCTTCCCGGGTCGTTCGCGTCGCGCCCGGACGGCGCGGTCCACCATTGGACCGTACGGTCCAATGGACTGCGCGGTCCAGTTTCATCGCGGGGTTCCGCGTTGTCAAACCGGTCGCTGCCCGCGCCCCTCGCGCCGTGCGGGACCGCGGCACGCGCCGGCCGCTCATGCCGGTGGACTACGCGTCGCGGGAGCGGGCCGCTAGGGTGCTGGCGTGCCCGAGCAGACACCCGACGAGCCGGAGCCGACCCGCCACGGGGAGCCGGTGCCGCGGCCGGTGCGGGACGTGGCGACGCTGGAGGAGTTCGACGGGGTCGCGCTCGGCGGCAGCTTCGCCGGCCGGCTGGTGCGGGGCCTGGACCTGACCTCGCGGACGTTCGCGCTGCTGGTCTCGGACACCTCGCGGGCGGTGTTCCTCGGCTGCGCGATGGAGGAGCAGGCGCTGGCGCATGTGCGGGCGGGCGGCGCGCTGGCCTTCCCGCCGGTGCCGGGGCTGCCCTTCGACCCGTTCCGGGCCGCGCTGTACACGCCGGGCGAGCTGTACGCGGGGCTTGCCGAGGGCGGCTACGAGGACACCCCGGACGCGCGCACCCACCGTTGGTACCGGCGGACGGCGGGCGACGGCGACGTGTTCTCCTCGATGCTGCGGTCGCTCCACGACGACGCGGTGGCCGCCGCGCTGGACGAGCGGCTGCGCGGTGCGCGCGCGGTCGCGGTGGTGGGCGGGCACGCGACGGCGCGCGGCAGCCAGGCGTACGAAACGGCCGCGCGGCTCGGCAGGGAGCTGTCCCGCGCGGGCTTCACGGTGGTCACCGGCGGCGGTCCGGGCGCGGCGGAGGCCGCCAACTTCGGCGCCTACGCGGCCCCTTACGACGACGTGATGCTCGGCAAGGCGCTGGGCGTGCTGGCCGGCGCGCCGTCGTTCGCCCCCTCGGTCGGCGCGTGGGCGTCGGCCGCCTTCGCCGTACGCGACCGGTGGCCGGACGGCGGGCCGTCGTTCGGGCTGCCCACCTGGCTCAACGGGCACGAGCCGCCCAACGCCTTCGCCTCGCACCTCGCCAAGTCCTTCGCCGACGCGGTGCGCGGGGACGGCCTGCTCCCGCGCTGCGGCGCCGGGGCGGTGTTCCTGCCGGGAGCCGCCGGCACGGTGCGGGAGGTCTTCGACGCGGCGGCGCCGCACCCGTACGACCTCGGCCCCGGCCGCTCCGCCGACCGCTCCCCCGACCACGGCGGCCCGGCCCCCGTCGTGCTGGTGGACCGGGCGCACTGGACACGGGTGCTGCCGGTGTGGCCGCTGCTGGAGTCGCTGGCGGAGGGCACCGCGACGAGCCGGCGCATCGCCCTGGTGGACGACGCGGCGCAGGTGCCGCGGGTGCTGGCGGAGCTGGGCGGGGCGTAGGGCGGGTCCGCCGGGCCCCGCGGTCCGGGCGGGCTCGCGGCCGCAGGATCCGGCGGCCGGGCGCTCAGCGGCCGGCGAACGCGGCTTCCAGCGCGGGGATCTCGATCTTCCTCATGCCGAGCATGGCCGCCATGGCGCGCTGCGCCTTCTCCTGGTCGGGGTCGGCGAGCATCTCGGTGAGGCGGCTGGGCACGATCTGCCAGGAGACGCCGTAGCGGTCCTTGAGCCAGCCGCAGGGCCCGGGCTCGCCGCCGTCCGCGGTGAGCGCCGCCCACAGCCGGTCGACCTCCTCCTGCGAGGCGCAGTCGACGCTGAGCGACATGGCCTCGTTGAAGGTGTAGACCGGGCCGCCGTTGAGGGCGAGGAAGCGCTGCCCGGCGAGTTCGAACTCGACCACCATCACGGTGCCGGGGACGCCGGGACCCGCCTCGCCGTAGCGCTGGACCGAGACGATGCGGGAGTCGTCGAACAGCGAGATGTAGAACCGCGCCGCTTCCTCGGCCTGGTCCTCGTACCAGAGGAACGTGGTGATCTTCTGCATGGCGGGGCGTTCCGTTCTGCCGGGCGCGGCCCCGGCGCGCGGCGGCCCCCGGCGGCCGGACGGGCGGGCCGGCGGCAGGTCACCGGTCGAGGACGACGACGTCTTCGGGATCGAAGTCCACGGTAACCCGCTCCCCCTCGGCGGGCGCGTCGCGCAACGCGCACTCGGCCTCCAGCGGCGGTCCCTGCTCGGGCGCCAGGAGCACGGCCACGCGTCCGGCGCGGAAGGTGCGGCCGCGGACCGTGCAGGGCAGTCCGCCGCCCGCCCACGCCGGCGGCGGGGTGTGCGGGTCCCGCAGCCGCACACCGGCCGGCCGGACCAGGACCAGGCGCTCGCCCTGGGCGCTGCCGGGCGGGACGGGGACCTTGCCCCAGGCGGTGGCGGCGACCTCGCCGCCGACCGTCGCCTCGGCGAGGTTGTCGAAGCCGAGGAAGCGGGCGACGAACCGCGAGGCGGGCTGCCGCCACACCTGGAGCGGGGTGCCGGTCTGCGCGATGCGCCCGTCGCGCATCACCACGACGCGGTCGGCGAGCGCGAACGCCTCGCCCTGGTCGTGGGTGACGGCGAGCACGGTGGTGCCGAGCCGGCCGAACAGGCCGCGCAGTTCGACGACGAGGCGTTCGCGCAGCGAGCGGTCGAGCTGGCCGAGCGGCTCGTCGAGCATCAGCAGCCGCGGCTCGGGCGCGAGCGCGCGGGCCAGCGCGACGCGCTGCTGCTCGCCGCCGGACAGGGTGGCGACGGGCCTGGCCGTGCCCCGGGCAGGCCGACCAGGTCCAGCAGCGTCTCGACCCGGCCGGCGCGCTCGGCGCGCGGGGCCTTGTGCATCCGCAGGCCGAAGGCGACGTTGCCGCCGACGTCGCGCTGCGGGAAGAGCTGGTGGTCCTGGAACATCAGGCCCACGCCGCGCCGGTGCGCGGGCACCGCGGCCTGGTCGGCGCCGTCGAGCAGCACCCGCCCGCCGTCCAGCGGCTGCAGCCCGGCGACGGCCCGCAGCAGCGTGGACTTGCCGCTGCCGCTGGGACCGAGCACGCACACGATCTCGTGCGCGGCGACGTCCAGGGTGACCGCGTCCAGCGCGGCACGCCCGCCGAAGCGGACGGTCGCGGCGTCCAGGTGCAGCAGTGCGGGGGCGGACCGGTCCCGGTCCGGGGCGTCCTTCGCCGAGGTGTTTGCCGGGGCGTCCTTCGCCGTGGCGTCCCGCGCCGGGGCTCGCGGGGCCGAAGCCTCCCGGGCCGCGGGCGCGGCGGGTGTCGGCTGCTGCTCCTGCCGGCCGGGCTTGCGCCGTGCGGGCTCGTGCGGGGTCATCGGCGGCGCTCCGGTCGGGCGTGGGCGGCGGGGACGGGGGACGCGGACGTGGCGGGCGCGGGCTGGACGGAGGCCCCGCGCGCCGCGGACTTGCCGGAGGCCCCGGGAGTCGCGGACTTGCCCCACGTCCTGCGCGTCGTGGACTTGCCCCACGCCCCGCGCGCCGCGGACTTGCCGGACGCCCTGGGCTCTCCGAACGTCTCGGACGCTCCCGGCGTCGCGGGCTCGGCGCGGCGCACCCCAGCGAGCGGGTCCGCGACGGGGTCGGCCGTCGACGGCGTCCCGGGCGTCCCCTTCGGGGCGCGCGGCGCGCGGCGTCCCGACAGCGGGTACTCCAGGAGCAGCAGCCCGGCCGCGCACACCACCATGAGGATGGTGCTCAGCGCCATGGCCTGGCCGTAGTTCATCTCGCCAGCCCGGCCGAGCAGGCGGGCGACGGCGACCGGGAGGGTGGGGCTGTCGGGGCGGGCGATGAAGACGGTCGCCCCGAACTCGCCGAGCGAGACGGCGAACGCGAACCCGGCCGCGATGCCCACCGCCCGTGCGACGAGCGGGAGTTCGACCTCGCGCCAGACCCGTGCCGGGGACGCGCCGAGCACGGCGGCGGCCTCGCGCAGCCGCTGGTCGACCGCGCGCAGCACCGGCAGCATCACGCGGACCACGAACGGCGCGCCGACCAGCGCCTGCGCCAGCGGCACTAGCAGCCAGGAGTCGCGCAGGTCGAGCGGGGGCTTGTCGAGGCTGATCAGGAAGCCGAAGCCGACGGTGACCGCCGAGGTGCCCAGCGGCAGCATGAGCAGTCCGTCGAAGCCGCGCATCAGCCGCCCGCTCCTGCGGGTCAGCGCCGCGGCGGCCAGCCCTCCGACGACCAGGGCGATCGCGGTGGCCGCGGCGGCGTAGCGCAGGGAGTTCCAGACGGTCTGCAGCGGCGACACGAGGAAGGTGCCGTCGGCGCTGCCGGAGCCGAGGGCGCGGTAGAAGGTGAGGCCGTAGCCGTGCGGGCCGTCGAAGGAGCGGGCGGCGAGCACGGCCAGCGGCAGCACGATGAGCACGGCGACGACGGCGAGCACCGCGGTGAGCAGGGAGCGTTCGCCGGCCCCGCGCGGGCGGTGCGCGGTGCCGGCCGGGTCGACCAGGCGCAGCGCGGACTCGCGGCGCCTGGCGGTCCAGGCGTGGACGGCGAGGATCGCGGCGACGGCGGCGAACTGCAGCAGCGTCAGCACGGCCGCGGTGGGCAGGTCGAAGACCTCGGCGGTCTGCCGGTAGATCTCGACCTCCAGGGTGGCGCGGGTGGGTCCGCCGAGGATCTGGATGACGCCGAAGGAGGTGAAGGTGAACAGGAACACCAGGACGGCGGCGGACGCCACCGCCGGCGCGAGGGCGGGCAGGGTGACGCGGCGGAAGGCGGTGAGGCGGCCGGCGCCGAGCATCCGGGCGGCCTCCTCCTGGCGGGGGTCGAGCTGCGCCCACAGACCGCCGACGGTGCGGACGACGACCGCGTAGTTGAAGAAGACGTGCGCGATGAGGATCGCCCACACGCTGGTGTCCAGGCGCAGGCCCAGCAGGTCGTCGGTGAGGCCGCCCCGACCGAGCAGCGCGAGGAACGCCGATCCGGCGACGACGGTCGGCAGCACGAACGGCACGGTGACCACGGCCCGCAGCAGCCGTTTGCCGGGGAAGTCCAGGCGGGCGAAGACGTACGCGCCGGGCAGGGCGACCGCGAGGGTCAGCGCGGTGGAGGCGGCGGCCTGCCAGCAGGTGAACCACAGCACGTGCCGTACGGAGGGGTCGCCGAGCACGTCGCCGACCGCGCCGGGCCGCCAGCGGCCGCCCTGGTGCAGGCCGCGGCCGACGATGGACGCGACGGGGTAGGCGAAGAAGGCGGCGAAGAACGCCAGCGGCAGCGCCGCGAGCCCGGCGGGGACCAGCGCGCGACGGGCGGCCGTCCCGGCGGTGCGTGCCCGGCCGCCCTCGGCGGTCACAGGACGAGGGAGTTCCACGTCTTCACCCAGTCGTCGCGGTGGGCGGCGATGGTGTCGGGCGCGAGCGTCGTGGGGTGCGCGACCTTCGCGCCGTACTTGGTGAACACCGGCGGCTCGGTGGCGCCCCGGACGACCGGGTCGACGTACATCTGCAGCGGCATGTCCTGCTGGAAGGTGCGGCTGAGCATGAAGTCGACGAACGCCTTGGCGCCGGCGGGTTCTTCGCGTGGTGCAGCACGCCCGCGAACTCGATCTGGCGGAAGCAGGTGCCGGTGGCGACGCCGACCGGCGACTGCGCGGGCGGCGGGGTCACGCCGACGACCTCGGCGGGCGGGCTGGAGGCGTAGGAGACCACCAGGGGCTTGTCGCCCTTGGCCTTGGCGCCGGCGGCCGATCCGGAGAAGGCGTTGTCGTACGCCTGCTCCCAGCTGTCGACGACCTGCACGCCGTTGGCTTTGAGCTGCTTCCAGTAGCCCTGCCATCCGGAGTCGCCGTAGGTGGCGACGCTGCCCAGCAGGAAGGCCAGGCCCGGCGAGGAGGTGGTGACGTTCTCGGTCACCAGCAGGTTCTTGTACTGCGGCTCCACCAGGTCGGCGAAGGTCCGCGGCGGCGCGATGTGGTGGGAGGCGAACCAGGCGCGGTCGTAGTTGACGCACACGTCGCCGGAGTCGATGGGCGTGACGCGGTGCTTGCCCGCGTCGAGCTGCACGTCGGCGGGCACCTGGTCCAGGCCCTTGGCGGTGTACGGGTCGAACAGGCCGTTGTCGAGGGCGCGCGAGAGCAGGGTGTTGTCGACGCCGAAGAACACGTCGCCGCGCGGGTGGTCCTTGGTGAGGATGGCCTGGTTGACGGCGGCGCCGGCGTCGCCGCCGCGCAGCACCTTGACCTTGTAGCCGGTCTGCCGGGTGAAGGCGGCGAGCACGGAGTCGGAGGCGGCGAAGGAGTCGTGGCTGACGACGGTGACGGTCTTCGAGCCGCCCGATCCGCTCTGCCGCCCGGACCCGGAGGAGTCCGAGGAGCCGCCGCAGCCGGCCAGGGCGGCGGCGCCGGCGGTGGCGAGGACGAGCGCGCCGACGGCACGCCGACGGATGGTGCTGTTCATGTGCTGACTCCCTACGCCGGTATGACCCGGATCAGGTTCGAGGGTCTGCGGCCTGGGAGATCTCCCAGCCGCACTCTCAGCGCCGTCCCAGGCGCTCCCCTGTCGGATGTTCAGGTGTTGTCCACGAGCGTGCGGGCCGGTACGGGGTGTGCCGGCCGCGGGGGAACCGTATCAGCGGGCGGAGGCGGCGAGCTGGCCGCAGGCCCCGTCGATCTCCTGGCCGCGGGTGTCGCGGACGGTCACCGGCACGCCGTGCGCTTCCAGGGCGGCGACGAAGGCGCGTTCGTCCTGCGGGCGCGAGGCGGTCCACTTCGAGCCGGGTGTGGGGTTGAGCGGGATCAGGTTGACGTGCACCCGGTGGTTCTTCAGCAGCCTGCCCAGCCGGTCGGCGCGCCACGCCTGGTCGTTGACGTCGCGGATCAGCGCGTACTCGATGGACACGCGGCGGCCGGAGACCTCGGAGTAGTGCCACGCGGCGTCGAGCACCTCGCGGACCTTCCAGCGGGTGTTGACCGGCACGAGGGTGTCGCGCAGTTCGTCGTCGGGGGCGTGCAGGGACACCGCGAGGCGGCACTTGAAGCCCTCGTCGGCGAAGCGGTACATCGCGGGGACGAGGCCGACGGTGGAGACGGTGATGCCGCGCTGGGACAGGCCGAGGCCGTCCGGCTCGGGGTCGGTGAGGCGGCGGATGGCGCCGACGACGCGGCGGTAGTTGGCCAGCGGCTCGCCCATGCCCATGAACACGATGTTGGACAGCCGCGCCGGGCCCTGCGCGCCGGGCACGTCGCCGTCGCGCAGCGCCCGCATGCCGGCGACGATCTGGTGGACGATCTCCGCGGTGGACAGGTTGCGGTCCAGGCCCGCCTGTCCGGTGGCGCAGAACGGGCAGTTCATGCCGCAGCCGGCCTGCGAGGAGATGCACATGGTGACGCGGTCGGGGTAGCGCATCAGCACGGATTCGACGAGGGTGCCGTCGAACAGCCGCCACAGCGTCTTGCGGGTGTCGCCGCCGTCGCAGGAGGCGTGCCGCACCACCGTCATCAGCTCGGGCAGCAGCTCGCCGGCCAGCCGCTCGCGGGCCGCGGCCGGGATGTCGGTCCAGGCGGCCGGGTCGTCGGCGTAGCGGGCGAAGTAGTGCTGGGAGAGCTGCTTGGCCCGGAACGGCTTCTCCCCCAGCGCGGCCACCGCCTCCTTGCGCTCGGCGGGCGAGAGGTCGGCGAGGTGCCGCGGCGGCTTCTTGGCCCCCCGCGGCACGGCGAAGGTCAGTTCTCCAGGTGCAGGCATGATGTCTTCCAGTGTCGCAGACCCGCGGAGGGCTTCGGCACGGGCGGCCGGGGGCGGCTCCGGGAGCCCGCGGGTGGCCGGGACGCGGGTGGCCGGGGGCAGCCCCTTCGCTGCCGGCCGAAGGCGGGGAAGGCGGGGCTCAGCCCTTGCCGACGAAGGCGACCAGGAGGAGCCAGACCACGGGGGCGGTGGGCAGCAGGGAGTCCAGACGGTCCATGATGCCGCCGTGGCCGGGCAGCAGGGTGCCCATGTCCTTGATGCCGAGGTCGCGTTTGATCATCGACTCGCCGAGATCGCCGAGGGTGGCGCTGGTGGCCGCGGCCAGGCCCAGCAGCAGGCCCTGCCACCAGCGGCCGTCGTCGATGACGTACTGCATGAGCAGCGCGCCGGCGATCATCGCGAAGGCCATCGCGCCGGCCAGGCCCTCCCGGGTCTTGCCGGGGCTGATCCGGGGGCGAGCCTGTGGCTGCCGAACCGCCAGCCGACCGCGTAGGCGCCGGTGTCGCTGATCACGGTGAGCAGCAGGAACACCAGGACCCGGCGGGGGCCGTCGTCGGCGGCCAGCATCATCACCACGAAGGTGGCGAGGAAGGGGACGTAGAAAGCGGCGAAGACGCCGGCGGTGACGTCTCTGAGGTAGTTCTCCGGGGGCTGCGCCATCCGCCAGACCAGGACGGCCAGCGCGGTCAGCGCCATGGCGATCCAGGCGCCGTCGGCGCCCTTGAGGTAGCCGGCCACGACCATGGCGGCGCCGCCCAGGGCGATCGGCGGCAGCGGTGCGCGGATGCCCTTGCGCTCCTCCAGGCGGGAGGTCAGCTCCCACACGCCGACGACGACCGCGAGCACCGCGACGCCCACGAAGACGGCCTTGACGACGAACAGGGCGGCGACGATCACGGCGCCGAGCCCCACGCCGACCCCTATCGCGGCCCGCAGGTCGCGTCCGGCGGACTTCTTGGCCGGGGCCGCGGGCGGCGGCGGTGGGGCGGGCTGGCCGGCGGGGGTGTCGGCGGCGGTGACGGCATGGGGGCAGTCTTTCCTGGCGCCCCGGCCTGCGTCGCAGAAGCCGCCGGGGGGTGGCCGGCGCGTGGCGAAGCGCCCCAGGAAGAGTCGTTCACGGAGCTTCGCCTCGCGTCGTCGTGGTGTGGTGGCAGCGGTCGGATGGGGACGGGGAGGGGACGGGCAGGGCGCCGGGGACGGATCGGTGAGCGGGAGGGGTCCGCGGCGGCGGGCCGGCGGCGAGCCGGGGAGGTCAGACCTCCAGCAGCTCGGTCTCCTTGTGCTTGAGCAGCTCGTCGATCTGCGCCACGTACTTCGCCGTGGTGTCGTCCAGCTCCTTCTCCGCGCGGCGCACCTCGTCCTCGCCGGTCTCGCCGTCCTTGACGAGCTTGTCGAGGGTCTCCTTGGCCTTGCGGCGGACGCTGCGGATGGAGATCTTCGCGTCCTCGCCCTTGGTCTTGGCGACCTTGATGTACTCCCTGCGGCGCTCCTCGGTCAGCTGCGGGAAGACCACCCGGATGATCCGGCCGTCGTTGCTCGGGTTGACGCCGAGATCGGAGTTGCGGATCGCCTCCTCGATGTTGCGCAGGCTGCTGCTGTCGAAGGGGGTGATCACCGCCATCCGCGGCTCGGGCACCGCGAAAGAGGCCAGCTGGTTGATCGGGGTCACGGTGCCGTAGTACTCGGCCACGATCTTGTTGAACATCGCCGGATGCGCCCGGCCGGTGCGGATCGCCGCGAAGTCGTCCTTGGCGACGGACACGGCCTTGTCCATCTTCTCCTCGGCCTCGAGGAGTGTCTCTTCAATCACCATGTGCTCCCGGTATTCATAAGGCAGAGCCTGGGGCGCATCACGCCCGGGTGCCCTGGTCGTTGACCAGCGTGCCGATCTTCTCACCCTTCACGGCCCGCGCGATGTTGCCCTCGGCGAGCAGCTCGAAGACCAGGATCGGCAGCTTGTTGTCCTGGCAGAGGGTGATCGCGGTGAGGTCGGCGACCCGCAGGTCGCGGGCGATGACCTCGCCGTACTCCAGCGCGTCGAAGCGGACCGCGTCGGGGTTGTGCTTGGGGTCGGAGTCGTAGACGCCGTCCACGCCGTTCTTGCCCATCAGCATGGCGGTGGCGTCGATCTCCAGGGCCCGCTGGGCGGCGGTGGTGTCGGTGGAGAAGTAGGGCATGCCCATGCCCGCGCCGAAGATCACCACGCGGCCCTTCTCCAGGTGCCGGATGGCCCGCAGCGGGATGTAGGGCTCGGCGACCTGGCCCATGGTGATGGCCGTCTGGACGCGGGTCTCGATGCCTTCCTTCTCCAGGAAGTCCTGGAGGGCGAGGCAGTTCATGACGGTGCCGAGCATGCCCATGTAGTCGGAGCGGGCCCGGTCCATGCCGCGCTGCTGCAGTTCGGCGCCGCGGAAGAAGTTGCCGCCGCCGACGACGAGGGCGATCTCGTAGCCGTCGCGGACGACCGCGGCGATCTCCCGGGCGATGGCGTGCACGACGTCGGGGTCGACGCCCAGGCCCCCGCCGCCGGCGAACGCCTCGCCGGACAGCTTGAGCAGGTAGCGGCGCGGCGCGACGCCGCCGCGGCCGTCGGTGCGTTCGGAGCCGGCGGGTCCGGCGTGGTGGGGGGCGTGGTCGGCCTGGTCGGCGCCTTCGTCCATGGGGCTCTTCTCCTCGTGCACGTACAAAGGAGGCCATTGCCGAGGGTCCTGGTGGGTTCCCTTGACGGCAATGGCCTCCTCGTCACCTCTGCGGCCGGCCGGCGGCGGCCGGCCGCATACGACCCTAGCGGGGCCGCGGGTCTTTCGCTGCGCGCGTCCCGGTCGCGATCGGCCGGCTCCGACGCCGACCGGACGCCGTCCGGTCGCCGTCAGACGCCGACGCGGAAGCGGGCGAAGCGCTTCAGCGTGACGCCGGCCTCGTCGAGGACCTTCTGGACCGTCTTCTTGGCGTCCTTGGCGAACGCCTGCTCCAGCACGACGTTCTCCTTGAAGAAGCCGTTCACGCGGCCCTCGACGATGCGCGGCAGGGCGGCCTCGGGCTTGCCCTCCTCGCGCGCGGTGGCCTCGGCGACGCGGCGCTCGTTCTCGACGGTCTCGGCGTCGATCTCGTCGCGGGTCAGGAACTTCGGCGCGAACGCGGCGATGTGCTGGGCCACGTCCTTGGCGGTCTGCGCGTCGGCCTTGTCCAGCTCGACCAGCACGCCGACCTGCGGCGGCAGGTCCGGGCTGGTGCGGTGCAGGTAGGAGGCGACGTAGCCGTCGGTGAACTGCGCGAAGCGGTCCAGCACGATCTTCTCGCCGAGGGTGGCGTTGGCCTCGTCGACGTACGCCTGGACGGTCTGGCCGTCCTTGATCTCGGAGGCGAGCAGCGCCTCCAGGCCGGCCGGGCGGGTCGCGGCGACGTGCGCGGCGATGGCGTCGGCGACGGCCACGAACTTCTCGCCCTTGGCGACGAAGTCCGTCTCGCACTTCAGCTCCAGCAGGACGCCCTCGCTGTTGTCGTCGGCGATCAGGGAGACGACGGCGCCGTTGGAGGCCGAGCGGCCCTCGCGCTTGGTGACGCCCTTCTGGCCCTTGACGCGGAGGATCTCGACGGCCTTGTCCAGGTCGCCTTCGGCCTCGGTGAGGGCGTTCTTGCAGTCCATCATGCCCGCGGCGGTCAGCTCGCGGAGCTTCTTGACGTCGGCGGCGGTGAAGTTCGCCATGGAGTTAAGTCTCTTCCCGAATGGTCGGTGGATCTACGGGTGAACGGCGGGGGCGTGTATGCCCCCGCCGTCGTCACGCGTGGTTCTCGAAGGCGCGGGCGCCTGCCGCCCGGGGCCGGGCCCCGGGCGGGGGGGCTCAGGCCTGCTGGGCGTCGCCCTCGGCGGCCGGGGCCTCGGGGGCGGCGGGGGCCTGCGGGGGAGCGGCGTCCGCGGGGGCGGCGTCCGCCGGGGCGGCCGGGGCCGCGTCGGCGGGGGCGTCGCCCTCGGAGTCCGCCTTCTTCTCGCCTTCGAGCAGGTCGCGCTCCCACTCGGCGAGCGGCTCGGCGGCGCCCTCGGCCTTCTTGTCGCTCAGCGCCGCGCCGGAACGGGCGATCAGGCCCTCGGCGACGGCGTCGGCGATCACGCGGGTGAGCAGCGTGACGGAACGGATCGCGTCGTCGTTGCCCGGGATCTTGTAGTCGACCTCGTCGGGGTCGCAGTTGGTGTCGAGGATCGCCACCACCGGGATGCGGAGCTTGCGCGCCTCACCGACGGCGATGTGCTCCTTCTTGGTGTCCACGATCCAGACGGCGCTGGGCACCTTCTGCATCTCGCGGATGCCGCCGAGGGTCTTCTCCAGCTTCTCCTTCTCGCGGGAGAGGACCAGCAGCTCCTTCTTGGTCAGGCCGGAGGCGGCCACGTCCTCGAAGTCGATCTCCTCGAGCTCCTTCAGGCGCTGCAGGCGCTTGTAGACGGTCGAGAAGTTGGTGAGCATGCCGCCCAGCCAGCGCTGGTTCACATACGGCATGCCGACGCGGGCGGCCTGCTCGGCGATGGCCTCCTGCGCCTGCTTCTTGGTGCCGACGAACATGATGGAGCCGCCGTGCGCGACGGTCTCCTTGACGAACTCGTAGGCGCGGTCGATGTACGACAGCGACTGGAGCAGGTCGATGATGTAGATGCCGTTGCGCTCGGTGAAGATGAAGCGCTTCATCTTCGGGTTCCAGCGGCGGGTCTGGTGCCCGAAGTGGACGCCGCTCTCCAGCAGCTCCCGCATCGTGACGACGGCCATGGCCGTACTCCTTGAGGTGCTCGGTTACCGCGGCCGCCGGACGGCTGCCGCGCCTGACGCCCCGGCGCGCCGTGCCACGAGGGACCGAGGGGCGCGGCCACCGCCCCTGTGACGGGGGTGGGTGGCGGGGCGTGCGAAGTCGACCCGGTGACCCGGATCGCCAGAGAAAGTGTACGGGACCGGCGGAGTACCAGGCGACACCCGAGTTATCCACAGGCCCGCGACCAAGATCGTCGCGCCGCCCGCGCCCTGCCCCATCCTGAACCCGTGACGACGCGGCCCCCGACCCGGAGGGCCGCGCGGCGAGAGGGCGACAGAGCGCACGTCCGGGTGCGCGGCGGAAGGGGCGGTGGGCCGCATGAGCGGGGCGATGACGGCGACGGCGACGGTGACGGCGGCCGCGGCGGCGTGGGCCGCGGTGCTCGGGTTGACCGCGGCGGCGGGCGGGGCGGCGGGCGGGCCTGCTCCGGGGTCGGGGGCGGGAGCGGCGGCTCTGCGGGCGGCGGCGCGGGCCGCCCCCGGGGGCGGGGGATCGGGGTGCGCGGGCGGCGCGGGGCCGGGCGCCCGGTGCTGGCCGGTGCGCGGACCCGGCGCGCGCGGCCGGCCGGTGGTGGCGCGCGGCTTCGATCCGCCCGCGCGGCCCTGGGCGGCCGGCCACCGCGGGGTCGACCTGCGGGCCTCCCCGGCGCGCCGGTGCGGGCCGCGGCTCCTGGCGAGGTGGCCTTCACCGGGCGGGTGGCCGGCACCCCGGTGGTGGTGATCCGCCTGCCCGGCGGGCTGCGCACCACCTACGAGCCCGTCCGCGCCTCGGTCCCGGTCGGCGCTCGCGTCGCCGCCGGCCGCACCGTCGGCACCCTCGTGGGCGCGCTCCCGCACTGCGCCGCCCCCTGCCTCCACTGGGGCCTGCTGCGGGACGCCGTCTACCTCGACCCTCTCCTGCTCCTTCCCCCGTCCCTGCGCCGCGCGGGCCCCGCGCGGCTGCTGCCGACGGGAGGCCGAGGCGGGGCGGGGCGGGAGCGCGCCGCGCCGCCGGTCAGCCGGTGACGCCGTGCAGGGACATGGCGACGGCGGCGCTCACGATCTCCTCGGGAACCTCGGCGGCGCCGAGTTCGATGCGGCGGACGGCGGCGTCGACGATGCCCTGGAGGAGCATGGCGGTGAGCCGGGGCTGGGGGTGGCCGAGGTCGGAGAGCGCGGCGACGACCATGGCGACGAGGCCGCCGTGCGCGGCGCGGATCTTCTCGCGGGCGCCGGCGTCGAGTTCACCGGCCGAGATGGCGACGACGGCGCGGTGCCTGCGGTCGCCGACCAGCGTCAGCTGGGTGCGCACATAGGCCTCGATCTGCGCCTCGGGGGTGTCGGCGGCCTGCATGGCGGCTTCGACCTCGGCGGCCCAGACGGGGAAGTCGACGGCGCACAGTTCCTCGACGACCGCGGCGCGGGAGCGGAAGTACTCGTAGACCGAGGAGCGGGCCAGGCCGGTGCGCTCGGCGAGGGCGGGGAAGGTGAGGGCTTCGGTGCCGCCCTCGGAGAGGAGCGCACGGGCCGCGTCGAGCAGGGCGCGGCGCTGCATGGTGCGGTGCTCGGCCACCGAGGCCGCTCGGATCCTGGGCATGCCTTCCACTGTAGAAGGTGGCGCGGGGGTGTCAGTGGCCCTCGTCGGCCAGCTTTGCCCGGAGTTGGAGCACGGACTTGGTGTGGATCTGGCTGACCCGGCTCTCGGTGACGCCGAGGACCTGACCGATCTCGGCGAGGGTGAGGCCCTCGTAGTAGTAGAGGGTGACAACGGTCTTCTCGCGTTCGGGGAGGGTGTTGACGGCGCGGGCGAGCAGGCGGCGCAGTTCGCGGTCCTCGGCGACCTCGACGGGGTTGTCGGCGCCGGTGTCCTCCAGGGTGTCGACCAGGCTGAGCCGGTCCCCGCTGTCGGCGCCGACGTGGAGGAGCTCTTCGAGGGCGACGACGTTGGCGAGGGACAGCGCGCTGAAGACGCCGTGGAGTTCTTCCAGGGGGACGCCCATCTCCGCGGCGACCTCGGGTTCGCTGGGGGTGCGGCGGAGTCTGGCTTCGAGGGTGGCGTAGGCGCGTTCGACGGCGCGGGCCTTCTGCCGGACCGAGCGCGGGATCCAGTCGAGGGCGCGCAGTTCGTCGATCATGGCGCCGCGGATGCGGGTGATGGCGTATGTCTCGAACTTGATGGCCCGGTCGGGGTCGAACTTCTCAATGGCGTCGATGAGGCCGAAGACCCCGGAGGAGACGAAGTCGGCCTGCTCGATGTTGGCGGGCAGGCCGACGCTGACCCGGCCGGCGACGTATTTGACCAGGGGCGAGTAGTGCAGGATGAGCTGTTCCCGCAGGCGGGCGTCCCCCGTGGACTTGTAGGTCCGCCACAGCGCGTCGAGCGAGGTGGGGGCGGCGGGCCGTGGGGTGTCGGGGGCGGCGGTGGCTGCCGCCGTCCGCTGGGACCCGGGGGTGTGCTGGGGCATGCGTCGTTGTGAGCCGTTCTGCCGTGACGTGGTCGTGGGGGTCGGCGGCCGGGGGACCCTCCGCGAGCGTAGCGTCACCATAGTGTCGCTGGCTGCTACGTCATCCGTGTGGGACATGCGCAGATACGTTCCTCTGCGGATGCGGGGGTCGGGCGCGGGCGGAGGCGGGGTCCGCGCGCGGCGGGATGGGCCTGGGGGCAATGATGCGGGCCGGCGCGGCGTCACCGCGCCGGTCTGACGATCGCCCCAGGTCAGCGCGTTTTCGTGTCACCTGATGGTGTGTCGATAGCGTCAACCGGTGTGTTCGTGTGGGCGGTCGGCGGCGGTACGGACCAACGCCCAGCGGTCGCCCGTGCGTTCGACGAAGCCGAGTGCCTGCAATTCGTGGAGGCGGTTCAGCGTGTCGGGGGTGGTGGCTCCGGCCGCGAGGGCGATGGCGTCGGTGGTGGCGTCTCCTGTTCCGGGGAGGGCTTCGAGGGCGGCCGCGGCGGCGGGGTGGAGCAGGTCGCGGGGCAGGACGGGGCCGCGGCGGGCGGGGGCGAGGTCGGCGCCGATCTCGCCGACGAGTTCGATGACGTCGGCGGCGTCGGTGACGAGCAGGCCGTCGCGGCGCAGCAGGTCGTGGACGCCTGCGGACAGGTCGCTGGTGCAGGGGCCGGGAACGCCCATCGTGAGGCGGCCGAGGGCGGTGGCGCGGCGGGCGGTGATGAGGGAGCCGCTGCGGTGCCGCGCTTCCACGACGACGGTGCCGCGGGTGAGGGCGGCGATGACGCGGTTGCGCAGGACGAAGCGGCTGCGGGTGGGGTGGGCGCCGGGCGGGAGTTCGCCGAGGAGCAGGCCGCGGTCGGCGATGGCGGTGATGAGGCGGGCGTTGCCGCGGGGGTAGGGGACGTCGACTCCGCTGGCGACGACGCCGATGGTGGCGCCGCCCGCGGTGAGGGCGGCGGCGTGGGTGGCGCCGTCGATGCCGTAGGCGGCGCCGGAGACGACGGTCCAGCCGGCCCGGGCGAGGTCGGCGCCGAGGAGGGCGGCCATGTGGGCGCCGTAGTCGGTGCACGCGCGGGCGCCGACGACGGCTACGGAGCGCAGCGCCCACAGGCGCAGCGAGGGCGCGCCCCGTACCCAGAGGCCGAAGGGTCGCTGGTCGTCGAGGTCGTCGAGTTGCGCGGGCCAGTCGGCGTCCTGGGGGCAGAGGAACCGGGCGCCGGCGCGGTGGGCGGCGTCGAGGTCGGCGAGGGGGTCGCCGTGAGCGGCGCGGATGGCGTAGCCCTCGGTGCGGCGGGGGCTCGCGCCGGGCAGGCGGGCGCCGGTGGCGGCGGCGTGGAGGGCGGCGGGCGCGCCGCGTTCGCGGATGGCGCGGCCCATGACGGGGTCGCCGGGGTCGGCGACGCGGGTGAGGGCGGCGCGGGCGAGGCGTTCCGCCCAGGCGGCGCCGGCGTGGGTGCGGGTCACGGGCCGTCCGGGGGCGCCGAGTGCTCGGCCGGCCGCGGCGTAGTAGTCGCGCAGGGCGGCTTCGACGTCCTCCCGTCGTCGCCGCGCGCCGCCCTCGCCGCCCGCACCGCGCATCCCGCCGTCGTGCGAACGTCCCGCACAGCCCGCGCCGCGCGTCCCGCCGTCGTGCGAGCGTCCCACACCGCCCGTACCCCGCTCCCCCGCCGCCGGGCCCGGCCGCCCGCCGGGGCCCGGGAGGTCGGGGGTCATCCGGTGCTCCCGGCGAGGGCCGCGCCGCGGTTGAAGCCGGAGCGCAGTTGCAGCGCGCAGCGGATGTCCTCGGCGGTGGGGCGGGGGTGGGCGGCGAGGTCGGCGAGGGTCCAGGCGACGCGCAGGACCCGGTCGAGGCCGCGGGCGGTGAGCATGCCGCGTTCCATGTCGCGTTCCGCCGCGTGGAGGGCGCCGGGGGCGGCGTGCCAGCGGGTGCGGATCTCGTGGCCGGGGATGTCGCAGTTCATCCGCCAGGGGGTGTCGGCGTAGCGGGCGGCGGCTCGGGCGCGGGCGTCGCGCACCCGGGCGGCGACGGCCGCGGTGCTCTCGCCGTGGCCGTGGTCGATGAGGTCGGAGCGGCTGACCGGGCCGACGTCGACGCGCAGGTCGACGCGGTCGAGCAGGGGTCCGGACAGCCGTGCCTGGTAGCGGCGGACGGCGGTGGGTGAGCAGTCGCAGCCGCCTCCCACCGCGTAGCGTCCGCAGGGGCACGGGTTGGCGGCGAGGACCAGCATGAAGCGGGCCGGCAGGCGCATGACGCCGGCGGCACGGGCGACGATGATGTGCCCGGATTCGAGGGGTTGTCGGAGCGCGTCGAGGGCCCGGACGCTGAATTCCGGCGCTTCGTCCAAGAACAGTACGCCGCGATGTGCAAGGGAGACGGCGCCGGGCCGGGGCAGTCCGCTGCCGCCGCCGACGAGGGAGGGCATGGTGGCGGAGTGGTGGGGTGCGCAGTAGGGAGGGGCGTCGACGAGGGGGCGGCCGGGCGGGAGGATGCCGGCCACGGAGTGGACGGCGGTGACTTCGAGGGATTCCTGCCGGGTGAGCGGCGGCAGGATGCCCGGGAGGCGTTCGGCGAGCATGGTCTTGCCGGCGCCGGGCGGGCCTTTGAGGAAGACGTGGTGTCCGCCGGCGGCGGCGACTTCGAGGGCGAGGCGGGCGGCGGGCTGGCCGGCGACATCGGCCATGTCGCGGCTGTCGGGGTGGCCGGGGGCGGCGCCGGGGGCCGGGTGCGCGGAGCCGCCGAGGCTGGTGGCCAGCCCGGTGCCGATGCCGCCGCCGGGTGCGGTGAGTCCGGCGAGCATGGGGTCCGGCCGGCCCTCGGCATCGCCCTCCGCGTCCTCCTCGGGCACGGGTTCGTCGTTGAGCACGGCGATGAGCTGGCGCAGCGAACGGACGCCGAGGACGGCGACGCCGGGGACGAGGGCGGCCTCCGCGGTGGTCCGTTCGGGGACGACGACGTGCCGGTATCCGGCGTCGGCGGCGGCGAGGACGGCGGGGAGCACGCCGCGGACCGGGCGGACCCGGCCGTCGAGGCCGAGTTCGCCGATCATCATCAGGTCGGCGATGGCTTCGGGGGCGATGCGACCGCCGGCGGCGAGGACGGCGCAGGCGACGGCGAGGTCGAAGCCGGAGCCGCCTTTGGGGACGGAGGCCGGGCTGAGGCCGACGGTGAGCTTCTTGGACGGCCAGGTCTCGCCGCTGTTGACGATGGCGGCGCGGACCCGGTCGCGGCTCTCGGTGAGGCTCTTGTCGGGCAGGCCGACGAGCGCGAAGGTGGCGATGCCGGGTTCGAGGTCGGCCTGGACCTCGACGACGACTCCTTCGACGCCGACCAGGGCGACCGAGCAGGTGCGGGCGAAGCCCATCACGCCACCCCCCGCAGGTGCTCGACGCGGGCGGCGCCGCGGACGGGGAGGGTGACGCCGACGAGGTCGATGCGGACGCCGCCGGGCGGTGCGCCGCCGTGTTCGGCGGTCCAGCGCTCGGCGAGGGTGCGCAGCCGGGTGATCTTGTCGCCGGTCAGGGCGGCCGTGGGCGGTTGGTAGCGGCCCTCACGGCGGGTCTTGACCTCGCAGACGACGAGGGCGTCGCCCTCGGTCGCGAGGATGTCGATCTCCCCGCGGCGTCCGCACCGCCAGTTCCTGGCCAGGACGGTCAGTCCCGCGTTCCGCAGGGTGCGGGCCGCCAGGTCCTCGCCGTACCGTCCGAGCGCTCCTTGCGCGTTCATCCGTACCACCTCCGTCACGTTCTGTGACGCAACAGTGGCAGAGGCGGCTCATCCCGCGATGATCTTGAACGCCTACCTGTGGATAACTCAGCCGTTGAAGCCCGAGTCGTCCGACGGCAGATCGAGATCGGCCTTGTTCAGCTCCTCGATGTTCACGTCCTTGAACGTCAGGACGCGGACCTGCTTGACGAAGCGGGCCGGCCGGTACATGTCCCACACCCAGGCATCGGCCATGGACACCTCGAAGAACACCTCGCCCTGGACCGAGTGCACCTGCATCTCGTAGTCGTTGGTGAGGTAGAAACGGCGCTCCGTCTCGATCACGTACTTGAACAGGCCGACGACGTCGCGGTACTCGCGATAGAGCTTCAGCTCCATCTCGGTCTCGTATTTCTCGAGGTCCTCGGCGCTCATGGCATGTTCCCCTTCAGCCGTACGTGCCCCCATTGTGCGTCACACCGTCTCACGAGGTGCGCGATGTGCCACGCGTCACCACCCGCCACGCCCCGCGCGCGTCATCGCCGACCGGCCATGTCACGCCACCGGCCCGCGGCGCGTCACCATCGCCGGCACGTCACCGCCCGGAGCTCGTCACCGCCGCCGGCGCAGCGCGTTCGCCAGCGGCTCGTACGCCGCGCCGCCGAAGATCAGCGCGGCCCCGGCGATGACGACGAAGGTGATCCACCGCAGCGGCCCCTGCGGGGACTGGCCGCCGCCGGGGAGCTTGTCGAAGGCGGACGTCGTGGGCAGCATGCCCATCCGGCCGAACGGCCATGCGGTCGCGTCGACCCTGGCCTTGACGTCGCTCGCCGGGACCGCGCCGCCCTCCGCGTCCTCCAGGTGCACCCGGGAGTCCTGGGAGACCGAGCGGTTGTCGCCGAGCATGAACAGCTCGCCCTTGCCGACGGTGGCCTTGAACGCCTCCTGCGCCGCCGTGCCGCCGCCGTCGAGATAGGGCTCGTCGACCGGCACGCCGTCCACGGTGAGGCGGCCCTGCTTGTCGCAGCAGGCCACGGTGTCGCCGCCGACCCCGACCACCCGCTTGACCAGGGGTTCGTTGCCCCAGAGCTTGTCCTTGAAGACCACGACGTCGCCGCGGTGCACATCGGACCCGGAGATCTTCTGCGCGAGCACCTTGTCGCCGGGCGCGACCGTCGGCCGCATGGACTCGGTGGGCACGGTGTAGGGGCGGTACAGCACCGCGGCCCAGGCGAAGCCGCCCAGGAACATCACGCAGCCCAGCGCGATGACCAGCCCGGACACCAGTCGTCCCGGCCGGCCCCGCGGGACCTGCGTATCGCGGTCGTGCCGCCGCTCGTCGTGACGCTCATGCTGCGGAACCCTACCGGGGGACGGCCCGGGCCGTCCCCCTGCTCAGCCCTCGGCCCCGGACCCGGACCCGGGCCCAGACCCGGCACCGGACACAGCGCCCTCCCCGGCCTTGCGCAGCAGCCGCCTCCTGCGCAGCAGCACCAGCGGCAGCGCGCCGGCCAGACCCACCGCGGCGGGCCCCGCCGTGCCGGCCGCGTTGATGCCGGGCTGGGAGAACGTCGAGGGGATGCCCAGCCAGGTCCAGCGGTTCACCGGCCAGGCGATGGTGACCGCGCGGCCCACCACGTCGCTGTCGGAGACCGTGCCGCCGCCGGGCAGCGACATGTGGAAACGCGAGTCCAGCGAGTCCTGGCGGTGGTCGCCCATCACCCAGATCCGGCCCTTGGGCACGGTGATCTTGAACGGGTTGTCCGGGGAGCAGGGGGTGTTGCCGGCGAAGACGTACGGCTCGTTCAGCGGTTTGCCGTTGACCTTCACCGGGCCGGTGCCCTCGCACTCCACGGTGTCGCCGCCGACCCCGATGACCCGCTTGATCAGGTCCTTCTCGTCCGCGGACGGCATCAGACCGATGAAGCTGAGGCTCTTCTGCAGGCCGCGGACCACCGGGTTGCTGCTGGCCGGGGGGTTCTCCGGCAGCCAGCCGCCCGGGTCCTGGAAGACTACGACCTCGCCGCGGGTCGGCTTGGAGCCGAACCACGGCGTCAGCTTGTCGACCAGGACGCGGTCGCCGCGCTCCAGCGTGTGCTGCATGGAGTCGGACGGGATGGAGAACGCCTGCACCAGGAAGGTCTTGATCAGCAGGGCCAGCACCAGAGCGATGCCGACGAGCAGCGGCAGCTCCTTCCAGAAGGAGCGCTGCTTGCTGCCGCGGGCGCCCTCGCCGGACGGCTCGTCGTCGCCCGCGTCCACGTCGCCGGGTCCGCCGGGGCCCGCCGGGTCGGCGCGGTGCGCGCCGTGCCGGCCGCGGCCCGCCGCGTCCTCGGCGTACGGAGGCTCCTGAGCGGGCAGCGGCTCCTGCGCCGGCGGGGGCACGGACGCGCCGGGCGGGTACGGGCCCTCGTCACCCGCCCGGTACGGTCCCCCGTTCACGGGCACGCCGTTGCCGGGGTAGCCGCTTCCGGGCACGCCGCTGCCGGGGAAGCCGCTTCCGGACACGCCGTTGCCAGGGAAGCCGCTTCCGGACACGCCGTTGCCAGGGAAGCCGCTTCCGGACACGCCGTTGCCGCGTCCCGCGCCGGGCGACCCGTCACCGGGCCCGCCGTCCGCGGGGACGGCGGCGCGGCCCGCCGCGGCACCCTGCGCGGGCGAGGCGTCCGGCCCGAAGGCCGCGCCGGACCCGGGCAGGGTGCCGCCGCTGCTGCTGCCCGCCCGGTCCGCCGTGTCGTCCGTCGGGGGCACCTCGGCATCCTCCCTCTCCGGTTCGCCGGCTCCAGACCGTGCGCCGACCACAAGGTCCCCCACATCCACTCCTCACTCCGGACTTCCGCCCGTGCCGTCGTCCCCGGCGCAGGCCCACCATTCCCATAACGAGCGGGAGTTCCGCAGGAGTCGGCAGCCGGCTCGTCCTTTGACCGTTGTTTGTCCAGCCCACCCTAGTGGCCGTACCTGTGCCGGCCGACGGATCGGCGGCCCCGCCGGCGCCCGGGCCGGAGCCGGAGGCGGACGGCGCGGGCACCGAGGCGTACGTGCCGGGCTCCGGCAGCCGCCGCCAGTGGCCCACCGGCCAGGCGATCACGAACGCCCTGCCGACGACCAGGCTCTCGGGGATCGTGCCGCCGCCGGGCTTGTCGGTGTGGTAGCGGGAGTCCGCGGAGTCGTCGCGGTGGTCGCCCATCACCCACAGCCGTCCCTCCGGCACGTGCACGGTGAACTTCATCCGCGACGGCGGGTTGCCGGTGAACAGGTAGGGCTCGGTCAGGGGCTTGCCGTTGACGGTGATGCGGCCCTGCGCGTCGCAGCACTGCACGGTGTCGCCGCCGACCGCGATGACCCGCTTGATCAGGTCCTGCTCGCCGGAGGCCGGCAGCAGTCCGATGAACGTGAAGAACCACTTGACCTGCTTGACCACCGGCGGGTCCGGCTTGGGCTTGGGCTCGCCGGCCAGCCAGCCGCCGGGGTCCTTGAAGACCACGACGTCGCCGCGGTGCGGCTGCGCGCCGAACCAGGGGGTCAGCTTGTCGACGAGCACCCGGTCGCCGATCTGGATGGTCTGCTCCATCGACCCCGAGGGGATGACGAACGCCTGCAGCAGGAAGGTCTTGAGGACCAGCGCGATCAGCAGCGCCACCATGACCAGCAGCGGCACTTCCCTGAGCAGCGAGCGGCGGCGCTTGCGGCGGACCTTGCGGGCCAGCTTGCGGCGCTCGATCCGGCTGGCGCCGGTCAGCACCGGCGGCGCCTGCGGCGGCTCGCCGTTCAGCCCGTCCGAGAGCCGGCCCGGCCCCGCGAAACCGTCCGGGTCGGCCACGCCGTCCGCCTCACGGAAACCGTCCGCGTAGCCGCCCTGGTCCGCGAAGCCGTCCGCGTCACGGAAACCGTTCGTGTCACCGAAACCGTCCGCGTCACCGCCCCGCCCCCGGGAACCGCCGAGGCCGTCGTAGCCCCCGTACCCGTCGCGGAAACCGCCCCCGTACCCGTCACGCCCGCCGAAGCCGTCCGGTCCGCCCGGGCGCCCCGCGGGGCGTCCGGCGTCCGCCGGCTGCTGTCCGTCGCGGGGTCTGCCGCGCCTACCCATGCCGGCCGCCCGCCGGGGCGGGGACGGCGGCGAACGCGGCCGGGCGGCGCAGCCGGGTCCAGTGGCCGACCGGCCAGGCGATCCACTCGGCGCGGCCGATCACCTTGCCGACCGGGACGGTGCCGCCGCCTGGGTCGCCGAGGTGCTGCCGGGAGTCGGCGGAGTCCGCGCGGTGGTCGCCCATGACCCACAGCCTTCCCCGCGGCACCACGATGTCGAACGCCTCCGCGGAGGGCGCGTCGCCCGGATGGAGGTAGGGCTCGTCCAGCGGGTGGCCGTTGACCAGCAGCCGGCCGCGCGCGTCGCAGCAGGTGACCCGGTCGCCGCCGACGCCGATGACGCGCTTCACGTAGTCCGTGCCGCCGCTGAGGCGGAACGATCCCTCGCCGTCGAACACGATCACGTCCCCCCGCCGCGGAGTGCCGCCGAAACGGTACGCCAGTTTGTCGACCAGGACCCGGTCGCCGACCCGCAGAGTGTTCTCCATCGACGAGCTGGGCACCTGGTAGGGCGCCACCACGAACTGGCTGACCAGCAGCATCGCGGCCGCGCACCCCAGGGAGAACAGGACGGTGCGGCGCCAGGTGCGCCACAGCCGCAGCCACCGCTCCCGCGCGCCCGCCTCCCCCGGTCCGTCCGCGGGAAGCGGGTCGCCGGGGAGGTCCGCGGGAAGCGCGTCGCCGAGGAGGTCCGCGGGGCCGGTCCGGCCCGGACGGCCCGTTCCGCCGGGGACAGCGGAACGCGACCGGTCCTGCCGGTCCGCCTCGTCGGCGGCTGCGGAGGAGCGGTCGCGTTCCGTCGCGGCTGCTTCACTGTCCATCGGGGCGGAAGCTTATCCGTCCCGGGCCAAGGACAGGTCAAGCCCTCGGCCGGGGCCTCAGTTCTCGCGCTTCTCCTTGATCTTCGCGGCCTTGCCGCGCAGCTCGCGGAGGTAGTACAGCTTGGCGCGGCGGACGTCGCCGCGGGTGACGACCTCGATCTTCTCCACGATCGGGGTGTGCACCGGGAAGGTGCGCTCGACGCCGACCGAGAAGCTGACCTTGCGGACCGTGAAGGTCTCGCTGACGCCCGCGCCCTGGCGGCGGATGACGACGCCCTTGAACTGCTGCACACGGGAGCGGTTGCCCTCGATGACGCGCACGTGGACGTTGACGGTGTCGCCGGGGCGGAAGGCGGGGACGTCGTCGCGCAGGCTCGCGCTGTTGACGCTGTCGATCAGGTTGGTCACGGTGTTCTGCTTCCTCGCCGATGCCACAGGTCATCGACGGAACGGGTCGGGTGTTCGCATGGGGGCCGCCGGTGTCCGGCGGCGTCGTTCCCCCTGTGGCAGGGGCGCGCGCCGGTCGGGCAGCAGCCGCTCATTCTTCCACGGCGTCGGGGCTGGGCCCAAATCGGCCGTCGGGGCCGGGCTGCCAGCCGAGGATGCTGAGCATCTCGCGGTCTCGTCTGTCGAACGCGGCCGGGTCGGCGCGGGCGATCAGGTCCGGCCGCAGGGCGGCGGTGCGGCGCAGCGCCTCGTCGCGGCGCCAGCGGGCGACCTTGCCGTGGTGGCCGCTGAGCAGCACCTCGGGGACGCCGTGCCCGCGCCACCGCGGGGGCTTGGTGTAGACGGGGCCCTCCAGCAGGTCGGCCATCGGGCCGGGGGCGAAGGAATCGTCGGCGTGCGACTGGGCGTTGCCGAGGACGCCGGGCAGCAGCCGGGCGACGGCCTCGGTGACGACCAGGACCGCGGCCTCGCCGCCGGCCAGGACGTAGTCGCCGATGGAGACCTCGTGGACCGGGAGGCGGGTGGCGTACTCGGCGGTGACGCGGCTGTCGATGCCCTCGTAGCGGGCGGGTGTGAAGATCAGCCAGGGAGCGCGGGAGAGGTCGACGGCGAGCGCCTGGGTGAAGGGCCGTCCGCTGGGGGTGGGGACGACGAGCGCGGGGCGGCCGGCCCCGGCCTCGTAGCCGTCGGCGAGGACCTGGTCGAGGGCCTCGCCCCAGGGGCCGGTCTTCATGACCATGCCGGGGCCGCCGCCGTACGGGGTGTCGTCGACGGTGCTGTGCCGGTCGTGGGCCCATGCGCGCAGGTCGTGGACGTGGACGTCGAGGGTGCCGGCGGCGCGGGCCTTGCCGACGAGCGAGACGTTCAGCGGCTCCAGGTACTCGGGGAAGATCGTGACGACGTCGAGGCGCATCTCAGGCGCCCTCCCCCTGCTCGGCGCGCGCGCTCGCGTCCCCGCCCTGGTCGGCGCTCGCGTCCTCGCCCTGGTCGCCCCGCGCGTTCGCCTCCCCCTGCTCGGCGCGCGCGCTCGCGGTCTCCGCGTCCGCCTCGTCCAGCAGGCCGGGCGGCGGGGTGATCACCGCGCGCTGCTCGTCGAGGTCGATCTCGGGCACGATCTCGCTGACGAAGGGGACGAGGACCTCGCCACCGTCGGGGCGCCGCACCACCAGCAGGTCCTGGTACGGCAGGTGCGTGACCTCGGCGATCCGGCCGACCTCGCGGCCGTCGGCGGTGACCACGTCGAGGTCGATCAGCTGGTGGTCGTAGAACTCCTCGGGGTCCTCGGGCGTCTGCCGGGGGTCGACCTCGGCGATCAGCAGGGTGCCGCGCAGGCCCTCGGCGGCGGTGCGGTCGGCCACGCCCTCGAAGCGGAGCATGAGCCGGCCGCTGTGGACGCGCCCGGTGGCGATGGTGAGTGGCCCGGCGGACGCCGGGTCGGTGGCCAGGACCGCGCCGGGCGCCAGCCGCAGTTCCGGCTCGTCGGTGCGTACTTCGACGCTGACCTCGCCCTTGATGCCGTGGGCGCGGCCGATCCGGCCGACTACCAGCTGCACGTTCTTCCACTCCCACTACAGACGGCACCGGGCCGGAGGCGGCGGACGCCGCTTCCGGCCCGGTGCACGGGACGTCTCGGTCCTCGGGCGGACCGCTGTTCTCGGCCGACGCGCGTCGGCCGGCCCGGTCGGGCCGATCGATCCGGCCGGTCCGTCCGCTGACGGCCCGGCCGGGCCGTCAGCGGACCTGGTCGACGTCGACGAGGTCGACGCGTACACCCCGGCCGCCGAGCGCGCCGACGACGGTGCGCAGCGCGCGGGCGGTACGGCCGTTGCGGCCGATGACCTTGCCGAGGTCGTCGGGGTGCACCCGGACCTCCAGGACGTTGCCACGGCGCTGGGTGCGCAGGTCGACCTGTACATCGTCGGGGTTGTCGACGATGCCCTTCACGAGGTGCTCAAGAGCCTCCTCGAGCATCCTCAGGCCTCGGTGGACTCGGCCGGGGCGGTGGCCTCGGCGTCATCGGCCTTCTTCTCGGCCTTGTCGGCCTTCTTCGCCTTGGGGGTGATGGCCTCACCCTTGGGCTCGTCGGCGGTGTCCTTGGCGGCGGCCTCGAACAGGGCGCGCTTGTCGGCCTTCGGCTCCGCCACGAGCAGCGGCGCCGGGGCGGGCTCGCCCTTGTACTTCTGCCAGTCGCCGGTGAGCTTCAGGATGGCCAGCACGGGCTCGGTCGGCTGCGCGCCGACGGAGAGCCAGTACTGCGCGCGGTCGGAGTCGACCTCGATGCGCGAGGGGTTCTGCACCGGGTGGTACAGGCCGATCTCCTCGATGGCCCGGCCGTCACGGCGGGTACGGGAGTCGGCGACGACGATGCGGTAGTGAGGCGAACGGATCTTGCCCAGACGCTTCAGCTTGATCTTGACTGCCACGGGAGTGGGTTCTCCTGGTGTTGACGTGGTTGGGCACGACGACATGCCACGTGGGGTGGTGGGAATCGTGCGCCCGACGGACGCGTCAGCCGAAGGAGAGAGGGTTCCTGCACGGCTGTCGAGTTCTCAGCTGAACATTGTGCCACATTCAGCCGACCCCTACGACCTCCGGGATGCGGAAGGGCTGGCCGCACGCGCCGCACATGATGGGCGCCTGGGCGAGCACCGAGGGCACCACCCGGACGTTGCGCCCGCAGTCGCAGACGGCCTTGACGCGTACGCCGCCCCCGGAGGAGCCGTGCCGCGCGGCCGGTCCGCGGAAGGAGCGCCCGGTGTCGGTGGTGGTGGCCGCGGTGTGCGCCTTGAGCGCACGCTGCAGCCGCTCGATCGTCGGCCGATATCGCTTACGCGTGTCGGGTCGCATGGCCACGAGGGAGAAGCCGCTGCTGGGATGCGGCTCCTCGGCGTGGTCCAGGCCCATCTCGTCGGCGATCGCGAGGAAGCGTCGGTTGTGGTAGCGGCCGGCGCGCGAGGTGTCGCGGATGCCGCGGGCGGCGGCGATTCCGTGCACGGCCTCGTGCAGCAGCCTTTCGAAGGAGAGCTCGTTGCCGCACGCGGACGACGATTCTCCGATCAGGGACTCTGGGGCGGCCAGGTCGGGCAGCTCGGGATGGTGCCGTTGAATGTCGGCCCAGGCGACTGCCAGCTCGGCGGCGAGGACTGGTGGTGTCGTGCTCACGCCGTATCAACGAGCCGGACGCCCCCTGTGTTCCGATTCCGGGCCAGTCCAATTAATTTGCACTGATGGGTCAGTTCCGGATAACGCAGCCGCGATGGGCATGACGCAGGGCGGGTGCGGAGGACACAGGCGAACACCTGTCATCCCTCGCACCCGCCCTCAAGGCGGCACCAGGCACCACATGCGTCACTTTGCAGCCGCAGGTAGCACCATTGCCACAAGTCGCACGTACCGGTCAGTAGGTGCGGGCCACCACGCCGGTCAGTAGGCGCGCGCCACCACGGCGACCGTGCCCGGCGCGTCGTCCGCGGTCGGCACCGAGCCGTCCTCGGCGACCAGGCAGCGCACCGACACGCCCTGCTCGGCGAGCTTGGCCTCGCCCTCGGGGCCCAGGTCCGCCCAGCGGATCCGGCCCCAGCCGGTGGCCGCGGCCTCCACCGCCTCGTCGATCGTGGAGACGTCCACCGTGCGCGCGATCCGCCGCTCGCGGGACTCCTGGAGCAGCCGCGCCTGGTCCTCCTCCAGGACCTTCGGCAGCAGGTCGGCCAGCGCGTCCAGGGCGACCGGCTCCTTGCCCCCGGGGATGCGGCGGGCCAGCAACGCGGTGCCGGCCTCCAGGTCGCGCGGCCCGATCTCCACGCGCAGCGGCACTCCCTTGAGCTCCCAGTCGACCGCGCGGCGGCCGAAGGGGGTGTCGGTGCGGTCGTCGACGACCACCCGCACGCCCGCGGCCCGCAGCCGCTCGCCGACCTCGCGGACCTTGGCGACGACCGCCTCGTCGTCCTTGATGGCCAGCACCACGACCTGGACGTGGGCCAGCCGCGGCGGCACCCGCAGGCCGTTGTCGTCGCCGTGCATCATCACCAGCGCGCCGATCATGCGGGTGGTGCTGCCCCAGGACGTCTGCCACACGTGCTCCTGGGCGCCGTCCTTGGACAGGTAGGAGGTGTTGAACGCCTTGGCGAAGTTCTGCCCCAGCTCGTGGCTGGTGCCCAGCTGCAGCGCCTTGCCGTCGCCCATCATCCCTTCCAGGGTGAGGGTGTTGATGGCGCCGGCGAACCGCTCCCTGACGGTCTTGCGGCCCAGCACCACGTCCATGCCCAGGACGTTCTCCATGAAGTCGCCGTAGACCTCGCGCTGGATGCGGGAGGCGAACTCGCGGGCGTCCTCCTGGGTGGCGTGTGCGGTGTGCCCCTCCTGCCACAGGAACTCGGTGGTGCGCAGGAACAGCCGGGGCCGCAGCTCCCAGCGGACCACGTTGGCCCACTGGTTGATCAGCAGCGGCAGGTCGCGGTAGCTCTGCACCCACTTGGAGAAGTACTCGTTGATGATCGTCTCGGAGGTGGGCCGCACCACGATCGGCTCCTCCAGCTCCTTGCCGCCGCCGTGGGTGACCACCGCCAGCTCCGGGGCGAAGCCCTCGACGTGCTCGGCCTCCCGGGTCAGGTAGGACTGCGGGATGAACAGCGGGAAGTAGGCGTTCTGCGCGCCGACGCCCTTGATCCGCGCGTCCATGTCGGCCTGCATGCGCTCCCAGAGCCCGTAGCCGTACGGACGGATGACCATGGTGCCGCGCACCGGGCCGTTGTCGGCCAGTTCGGCCTTGTTGATCAGGTCCTGGTACCAGCGCGGGAAGTCGTCCGCCTGGAGGGTGAGAACGGGAGCCTTTGCCATGGGGGCGATGGTACGGCCCTGTGCCGCCGATGCGTGAATCGGCGGCCGGGCACCGGTGGGTACCGGCCGGTTCCCGGAAGTTAACAAGAACGCCTCATCCGCCCCCTGGACGGCGGGGCGAATCAGCAGTTGTCTGGCTTTCGTCAGTATTTCCCCGGCACGAGCGGCTGATGGGAGCTGCCATGGCGTCCACGCTCCACCGCGCCTCCCGGCCCGAAGTCGAGGCCAGGGCCCGCGACTGGGCGGAGATCCAGGAACGGATGCTGGTCCCCCTCTACGAGAGTGTGTACGACCGGCTGGAAGTCGGTTCGGACACACGGTTGTTGGCGCTGGGCTGCGGCAGCGGCCTCGCGCTGCTGCTGGCGGCGGGCCGCGGCGCGGCCGTCACCGGCTGCGACACGGACGCGAGCCGGCTGGCGCTGGCCCGGGCGCGGTTCGCGCCGGCCCCCGGGTGGGACGCGCCGGCCCGCCGCCCGGCCCCGGCGGCGACCCTGGTGCAGGGTCCGCCCGCGCGGGCGGACCTGGGCGGCGGCTACGACGTGGTCACCGCCTTCGACCCGGCGCAGCCCGAGGCGGAGCTGCGGCCCGCGCTCGACGCGCTGGCCGGCCGGGTGCGGCGCGGCGCCGCGGTGGTGCTGGCCGGGTGGGGGCCGCCGGAGCGGTGCGCGACCTCGCGGGTGCTGCGGGTCGCGGCCCGGCTGGCCGCGCCGGACGGGCCCAGCGCCTACGACCTGCGGCTCAGCGGCCGCGACGACCTGGAGGAGCTGGCCCGCGCGGCGGGGCTGCGGCCGGACGGCTCGGGCCGGGTGTCGTGCCCGTTCGGCTACCCGGACGTGCGCAGCGCGGTGCGGGGCCTGGTGTCCACCGGGCTGTTCGACGCGGCGGTGGCGGCGACCGACCGCGGCCAGGTCGGCAAGGAGATCGCCGAGGCGCTGCACCCCTACCGTCGGCCGGACGGCTCGGTCCGGATGGAGAACGTCTTCCGGTACGTGGTGGCGCGCGTCTGAGGCGCGGGCGGGTAATCCGCTGGCCGGGCCGTACGGGGTGCGCGAGGCTGGGCGCATGCCAGAACCGCTGCCCGAGCCCGTGCCCGAGCCCCTGTCCGTACCGGCGTCCGAGCCCGTGTCCGGAGCGTCGGCAAAACCGCCGCCGGCTCTGCTGTCCCCCGGCGGCGCGGTCACCGTGCGGCTGGTCAAGGCCGGCCGCGAGAAGGTGCGCTACGACGCCGAGGTGCGGGCCGACGACGGGGCGCGGGTGCTGGTCACCGCGCCCTGGTCGCTGCCGGACGTGCGGGACTTCGGGTTCGTCGCGTTCGCGCCGGGCGACGTGTTCACCGAGGCGTACTGGCGGGACCGCTGGTACGCGGTGAAGGAGGTGCGGGACGCGCGCGGCGTGCTCAAGGGCTGGTACTGCGACGTCACCCGGCCGGTGCGGACCGCGCCGGGCGAGCTGGTGAGCGAGGACCTCGACCTGGACCTGTGGGTGTCCGCGGACGGCCGGGACGTGCGCAGGCTGGACGAGGACGAGTTCGCCGCGAGCGGCCTGGAGGCACGGGACCCGCGGGCCGCGCGGGCGGCGCGCGCCGCGCTGGACGAGCTGGAGGCGCTGGCCCGCGCCGGCCGCCTGCCCGCGCTGCTCGCGTGACGCTCGGCCGGACGACAGCCGTCCCCGGGGACGAGGGCCGTCCCCGGCGGCCGGTGCCGGGCCGCCGCTACGGCGTGACGCCCGGCCACTCCTCCGCGGTCAGCGCGAACCGCTCGTGGTCGCGCCACGCGTCGTTGATGTACAGCATCCGTGGCGAGGTGCCCTCGTGCCGGAAACCCAGCCGCTTGGCCAGCGCGATGGACCGCACGTTGTCCGGCTGGGCGTTGATCTCCAGCCGGTGCAGCCCGAGACCCTCCGGGTAGGAGGCGAAGCAGCGGTCCACCACCAGCCGCATGCCCTCGCTCATCCGGCCGGTGCCGCTGTACGGCAGGTAGCTGTCGTAGCCGAGCGCGCCGTTGCGAAAGCGCGCCCGGACGATGTTCGCCACGTTGCAGGTGCCGACCAGGCCGCCGTCCTCGTCGTTGACGATGAGGAAGGAGCGCAGGTCCGGGCCCTGGCGGCGGAGCAGCTCGTGGAACCCGTCGGGATCGACCGGGTTCCACGGGCGCAGGTGCTCCACCGAGCGCAGCACGGCCGCGCGGTGCAGGGGGGCGTCCTCGGGCCGCGGCGCGCGGATGGAGACGCGCATCAGTCCATGAACTTCTTGAACTCGTCGGGCAGTTCGAAGTCCTGGCCGGCGCCGGGCAGGCCGAAGGGGCTGTCCTGGCCGCCCTGGCCGCCCTGAGCGGCCTGCTGCTCGCGGCGGGCCTGCGCGGCGGCCGCCTCGGCCTTGCGCTTCATCGGGTTGCCGGACTGCCGGCGGCCCTTGGCCTGCTTCTGCTGCTTCTTCTGCCGGCCGGGGCCGCCACCCATCCCGGGCATGCCCGGCATCCCCGGCATGCCGCCGCCCTGGGCCATCCTGGACATCATCTTGCGGGCCTCGAAGAACCGCTCGACCAGGCTCTTGACCGCGCTGACCTCGACGCCGGAGCCGCGGGCGATACGGGCCCTGCGGGAGCCGTTGATGATGTGCGGGTCGGAGCGCTCGGCGGGCGTCATCGACTTGATGATCGCCGCGGTGCGGTCGACGTCCTTCTCGTCCAGGTTGTTGATCTGGTCCTTGATCTGGCCCATGCCGGGGAGCATGCCGAGCAGCTTGGAGATCGAGCCCATCTTCCTGACCTGCTCCATCTGCTGGAGGAAGTCGTCGAGGGTGAACTCCTTGGGACCCTTGGCCAGCTTCGCGGCCATCTTCTCGGCCTCGGCCTGGCTGAAGGTCTGCTCGGCCCGCTCGATCAGCGAGAGCACGTCGCCCATGCCGAGGATGCGCGAGGCCATCCGGTCGGGGTGGAAGGCGTCGAAGTCGTCCAGCTTCTCGCCGTTGGAGGCGAACATGATCTGCTTGCCGGTGACGTGCGCGATGGACAGCGCGGCGCCGCCGCGGGCGTCGCCGTCCAGCTTGGAGAGCACCACGCCGTCGAAGCCGACGCCGTCGCGGAAGGCCTCGGCGGTGTTCACCGCGTCCTGGCCGATCATCGCGTCGACGACGAAGAGGATCTCGTCGGGGTGGACCGCGTCGCGGATGTCCGCGGCCTGCTGCATCAGCTCCTGGTCGACGCCGAGCCGGCCGGCGGTGTCGATCACGACGATGTCGTACTGCTGGGTCTTCGCGTGCTCGACGGAGTCCGCGGCGACCTTCACCGGGTCGCCCACGCCGTTGCCCGGCTCGGGGGCGTAGACGGCGACGCCGGCCCGCTCGGCGACCACGCTCAGCTGGTTGACCGCGTTGGGGCGCTGGAGGTCGCAGGCGACCAGCAGCGGGGTGTGGCCCTGCTTCTGCAGCCACTGGCCGAGCTTGCCGGCCAGGGTGGTCTTGCCCGCGCCCTGGAGGCCCGCGAGCATGATCACGGTCGGCGGCTGCTTGGCGAACCGCAGCCGGCGGGTCTCCCCGCCGAGGATGGCGACCAGTTCGTCGTTGACGATCTTGATGATCTGCTGCGCGGGGTTCAGCGCCTTGGAGACCTCGGCGCCGGCCGCGCGCTGCTTGATGTTCGCGATGAACGCCCGCACCACGGGGAGGGCGACGTCCGCCTCCAGCAGCGCGATCCGGATCTCACGCGTGGTGGCGTCGATGTCCGCCTCGGAAAGACGGCCCTTGCCCCGGAGGTTTTTGAAGGTCGCTGCAAGGCGGTCTGAGAGCGTATCGAACACGGTGGTCGCGGGTCCTCGCGTCGGGAGTGGGCACTGGTCGTCCTCAAGGGTACTTGGCCGCCCCCGCTCCAGGGGGTCCCGGACGGCAACGTCCGCGCGGAACGCGCCGCCGGGATCGGCGCGGTACGTGCCGCGCCGGACCGCTCCCCCGCCCTCAGCGCAGCGCCGCCTCCACCTGGCGGGCGACCTCGGCCGCGCGGGCGTCGGGCAGCGGGCCGCCGTCCTTGCCGACGACGTAGAACGCGTCGACGGCGTTGGCGCCCAGCGTGGAGATGCGCGCGGAGCGTACGGTCACCGACGCCGCGGACAGCGCCAGTCCGATGCGGTGCAGCAGGCCGGGCGCGTCGTGGGCGCGGACCTCCAGCACGGTGGCGGTCTGCGAGGTGTGGCCGGGGGCGACGGTGACCCGGGGCGGCGGCGGGGTGATGCCGCGGCGGCGCGGGTAGGCGGCCTCGCGTTCGGCCAGCCGCGCCTCGATGTCCAGCGTCCCGTCGAAGGCCCTGGCCAGGTCGGCGCGCAGCCGGGCGGCCTCGGGCAGCGCGCCGTACTGCGCGGAGACCCGCCAGCTCAGCAGGGCGACCTGGCCCTCGCCGACGGGGTCGAAGGAGCGCAGGTCGGCGGCGCGCACGGTGAGCCGGTGCAGCGCGAGGACGCCGGCCGCCTGCGCCACCAGGTGCGGCCGGTCGGGCACCGCGAGCAGCAGCTCCACGCCGAGGGCCTGCCGCCCGTCGCCGTCCGCGGCGCCCTCGGCCTCCTCCTCGGCGTGGGCGTGCAGGGCGACCACCGGGCCGCCGGTCCGCGCGGCCTCGATGGCCAGGCGCTCCTCCTCGGCGGTGGGCTCGCTCTCGGCGCTGCCGGGCAGTTCGCCGGTGTGCAGCGCGCCGGCCACCCGGTCGACCAGGTCGGTCAGCAGCGAGGCGCGCCAGGTGCTCCAGGCGGCCGGCCCGGTGGCGAGGGCGTCGGCCTCGGTGAGAGCGGCGAGCAGTTCCAGCGTCGGGGTGTCGCGCACGGTCTCCGCGACGGTGCGGATGGTCTCGGGGTCGTCCAGGTCGCGGCGGGTGGCGGTGTCGATGAGCAGCAGGTGGTGCCTGACCAGCAGGGCGAGGGTCTCGGTGTCGCGGGGGCCGAAGCCGATGCGCGCGGCCAGGTCGCGGGCGATGACCTCGCCGGCCTGGCTGTGGTCGCCGGGCCAGCCCTTGCCGATGTCGTGCAGCAGGGCCGCGGTGAGCAGCAGGTCGGGCCGGTGCACGCGGCGGGTGAGGCGGGAGGCCCGCACGGCGGTCTCCACCAGGTGGCGGTCGACGGTGAAGCGGTGCACGGCGTTGCGCTGGGGGCGGCAGCGGACCCGTTCCCAGTCCGGGATCAGCCGGGTGATCAGGCCCTCGGCCTCCAGCGCCTCCCACACCGGCACCGCGGACTCGCCGGCGTCCAGCAGCGTCACCAGCTGTTCGCGGGCCTCGGCCGGCCAGGGCACGGGCAGCGGTGCGGCAGCGGCGGCCAGCCGGCGCACGGCGTGCGGGGACAGCGGCAGCCCCGCCTGGGCGGCCGCGGCGGCGGCGCGCAGCGGCAGCACCGGGTCGCGGTCGGGTTTGGCGGCCAGCGCGAGGACGGCCTCGCCCTCCTGCTCCACCACGCCCTCGGCCAGCGGCGCCCGCTCGGGCGCGGCGGCGGGCGCGGGGCGGCCGCGACCGAGCAGCCGGCGGCGCGGGCGGGCGGCACGGGCGCGCAGCACCCGGTCGACCTCGCGCCAGGTGACGTCGCCGGCGTAGGCGATGCGGCGCGCGGCCTCGTAGACCTGGCGCAGCAGTGCGTCGGCGTCGAGCAGGCCGAGGGCGTGGGCGACCTGGTCCTGTTCCTGGAGGGCGAGGCGGTCGGTGGCGCGGCCGGTGACCAGGTGCAGCGCGTCGCGGGCGTCGAGCAGCCGGGTACGGGCCTGCTCCAGCCCCTCGCGCGGGGCGTCGGCGAGCCAGGAGGCGGCGACGGCGCGCAGCGCGGTGGCGTCGCGCAGGCCGCCGCGGGCCTCCTTCAGGTCGGGTTCGAGCAGGAAGGCCAGCTCGCCCTGGCGTTCGGCGCGCTCGGCGCACATGGCGCGCAGTTCCGGCAGCCGCGCGGGGGCCTGGTTGCGCCAGTCGGCCAGCACGGTTCCGCGCAGCTCCGCGGTGAGGGCGCCGTCGCCGGCCAGGTGGCGGGCGTCGAGCAGGCCGAGCTGCACCTTGAGGTCGTCGGCGGCGGCCTCGCGGGCCTCGGCCAGGGTGCGCACGGAGTGGTCGAGGGCCAGGCCGAGGTCCCACACCGGGTACCACAGGCGGTCGGCGAGTCCCGCGACCGCCTGCGCGGCGGCCTTGGCGTCCTTGCCCGCGGCGGGGCCGTGCAGCAGCACCAGGTCGAGGTCGCTGCGCGGGGACAGCTCGCCGCGGCCGTAGCCGCCGACGGCGACCAGCGCCCAGCGGGCGGGTCCGGGGGCGCCGCCGGGGCCGCCCGCGCCGGCCGCTTCGGCCGCCTGGACCGCGAGGGCGGCCAGCCACCGGTCGGTGAGGGCGGCCAGGGCGGCGCGGCGCGGCGGCCCGGACCGCGCGTCCTCGGTGAGGAGGCGCAGTCGGGCCGCCGCGTAGTCGTGGCCTTGGGCTTCGGCGCTTTCGGTCACTCGTTCTCCAGCTTCGGGGACCACGGGACGCGGTCGCGGGGTCCGGGCCGGGGCGGGCCCGGCGTCCGGGCCGGCGTCCGGGCCGGGGTCCGGGGAGGAGACCCGGGAAGGCCTGGGGAAGGCCCGGCTGGTGCCCGGCTGGTGGCCCGGCCGCGGGGAGGACGGCCGGGCCCCGGCCGTCACAGGGCGTCGGGTCCGCGCTCCCCGGTCCTGACGCGTACCGCGGTGTCGACCGGCAGGCTCCACACCTTGCCGTCTCCGATCTTGCCCGTCCTGGCCGCCTTGACCACCACCTCGATGAGCTGGTCGGCGTCCGCGTCCTCGACCAGGACCTCGATGCGGATCTTCGGCACCAGGTCGACGGTGTACTCCGCGCCCCGATAGACCTCGGTGTGGCCGCGCTGCCGGCCGTAGCCGCTGGCCTCGGTGACGGTCAGGCCGTGCACGCCGAACGCCTGCAGGGCTTCCTTGATCTCGTCCAGCCGGTGCGGCTTGACGACGGCGGTGATGAGCTTCACGCGTCCACCTTCTTGCTGGTAGCGGTCTCGACGGCCACGGGGGCGGCGTTGCGGCCGGCCGAGCCGACGCCGGTGAAGTCGTAGGCGGTCTCGGCGTGCTCGGCCTGGTCGATGCCGCTGACCTCGATCTCCTCGGGGACCCGGAAGCCCATGGTGAGGTCGATGCCCTTGGCCAGGATCGCGGAGACGACCAGCGAGTAGCCGAGGACGGAGAAGACACCGATGGCCTGGATGCCCAGCTGGTGCCAGCCGCCGCCGTAGAAGACGCCCTTGACGTCCTGGCCGACGCCGCCGGTGGCGAACAGGCCGATCAGCAGGGAGCCGATGATGCCGCCGACCATGTGGACGCCGACCACGTCGAGCGAGTCGTCGTAGCCGAAGCGGAACTTCAGGCCGACCGCGGCGGCGCAGGCGACGCCGGCGATGACGCCGACCGCGATGGCGCCGAGCGGGCTGACCGAGGCGCAGGACGGGGTGATGGCGACCAGACCGGCGACCGCGCCGGAGGCGGCGCCCAGGGTGGTGAACGAGCCGTGCCGCAGCCGCTCGTACAGCAGCCAGCCGACCATGGCGGCGGCGGTGGCGATCTGCGTGTTGATGAACACCGTGGAGGCCACGCCGTCGGAGGTGATCTCGGAGCCGGCGTTGAAGCCGAACCAGCCGAACCACAGCAGGCCGGCGCCGAGCATCACCCAGGGCATGCTGTGCGGGCGCATCGGGTCGCGCTTGAAGCCGACCCGCTTGCCGATCACGAGGATCACGCCGAGGGCCGCGGCGCCGGCGTTGATGTGCACCGCGGTGCCGCCGGCGAAGTCGATCACGCCCTTCTGGCCGAGCCAGCCGCCGCCCCAGACCCAGTGCGCCACCGGGAAGTACACGATCGTCGCCCACAGCACGATGAACAGCGACCACGCGGTGAACTTCACCCGGTCCGCGAGGGCGCCGCTGATCAGCGCGGGGGTGATGATCGCGAACATCAGCTGGAACGCGGCGAACGCGAAGATCGGCGTGCCGGTGCTGCCCCACAGGTCGTCCGGCGCTATGTCGCGCAGGCCCAGCCAGTTGGTGCCGCCGATGAACCCGCCGTGGTCCCCGTCGAAGGCGAAGCTGAAGCCGTAGCCGGTCCACAGCAGGGTGATGATGCCCAGGCTGATGAAGCTCATCATCAGCATGTTCAGGGTGCTCTTGACCCGGACCATGCCGCCGTAGAAGAAGGCCAGGCCCGGGGTCATCAGCATCACGAGCGCGGAGCTCAGGAGCAGAAAGGCGGTGTTGCCGGAGTCCAGCTTGGGCGCATCCGCGGCCAGGGTGATGATGGCTGGTGCCATCGGCGTCTCCTCGTCATCCGGAACGGCCCGTGCGGGCGGTGCAGGGGGTGGGCCGGTTTTCGCCATGAGGTTGGCTCAGCCGGGTTTCCGCCGATGCTGCCCGGTGTTTCGCGGCCGTGACGAAGAAGTCGCGCGTGTTACGCCGGGATGAACCGTCCCGGCGGTGTGGTGAGGGATGTATACGGGTGATCCCGGGTGACGTGTGGGGTCACCCGGGGGCTCACGCGGACTCGGCGACCTCGGGGAGTTCCACCGCGAGGCGCTCGGCGAGCCGGGCCACCTCCGGCACCTCGCCGAAGTCCCGCACGGCGGTCTGCGCGGTCTTGCGGATACGGGTGTTGACGCGCTCGGAGCGGATCCGCTTGGCGACGCTGATCGCGTGGTCGGTGCAGTGCGCGGCCTGTTCGGGCTCGCGCATCAGCAGGTGCACGGTGCCCATGCCGACCAGGTTCAGGGCGTACGCCCGCTGGTGCACCCGGTCGTCGCGGAAGCCGTCGACGGCCTTCTGCATCTCGGGGCGGGCCAGCGAGGCGTAGGTGGGGCTGCGGCCGGCGACATAAGCCAGGTCGCGGTAGGAGTGGGCGTTCTCCGCGTGCAGTTCGGCCTCGGTGAAGAAGCTGATCCAGGCGGGGTCCTGGTCGGGTTGGGCGTCGGCGAAGGTGTCCTCGGCCATCCTGACCGCGCGGTGGCACTTGTTGACCTGGCCGAGGTTGGCGTACGCCCTTGCCTCCAGGGAGTGCAGCATGGCCTGGGTGGTGGCGCCCGCGGTGTCGCGGCTGCCGTACTGCGCGAGGTGGATCAGCTCCAGCGCGTCGTCCGGCCGGTCCAGGTGGATCATCTGCCGGCTCATCGAGGACAGGATGAACGCGCCCAGCGGCCGGTCGCCGGCCTCCTTGGCCGCGTGCAGGGCCAGCACCAGGTACTTCTGGGCGGTGGGGTGCAGTCCCACGTCGTAGCTCATCCAGCCGGCGAGCGCGGCCAGGTCGGCGGTGATCCGGTACAGCCGGCGCGCCACCGGCTCGGGGTGCTGCTCCTGCAGCAGGTCGGTGACCTCGTGCAGCTGGCCGACGACGGCCTTGCGGCGCAGCCCGCCGCCGCACTGGTTGTCCCACTCGCGGAACATCGCGGTGGTGGCCTCCAGCAGCTCCAGCTCCTGCTCGGAGAGCCGCGAGGGGCGGCCCGGCCCGTCCTTGGGCGCGCCGAGCACGCCGGCCGGGCCCTGCGCGGTGGGCACCAGCCAGCGCTGCATGGGTTCGAGCAGCGCGGGTCCCGCCGACAGCGCGAGGGAGGTGCCGAGGAAACCGCGGCGGCCGAGCATCAGGTCGCTGCGGGAGAACTCGCTGATCAGCTGGACGGTCTGCGGCCCGGCCCAGGGCAGGTCGATGTCGCCGCCGGCGGGCGGCTGGTGGGCCGAGCGCAGCCCGAGGTCCTCCACCGGGACGACGCAGCCGAAGCGCTCGGAGAACAGCTCGGACAGGATGCGCGGGATCGGCTCGCGCGGCTGCTCGCCGTCCAGCCAGCGGCGCACCCGCGAGGTGTCGGTGCTGACGTGGTGGGCGCCCAGCTGGCGCGCTCTGCGGTTGACCTGGCGGGCCAGCTCGCCCTTGGACCAGCCGCTGCGCACGAACCACGAGGTCAGTCGTGCGTTGGGCTGCTTCTCGGCTGTCCCGCCCACGGTCGAGCCCCCATCCCGCTTGTGTCGTCGGCCCCTTGCCTACCAGGGGCGGTCGGGTCGCGCGGCGCGTGCCACCGGATCGTCACCGGACGCGCACCGCGGGGGCGGTGCGCGGCGTCCGTGCGCACCGCGTGTGCGTTGTGTGCGTGCCGTGCAGGTGTGCCGATCACGTGTGCGATACGCCGGTGCCTGCGGCATAACCGACGAGGCACGCGTCCCACGCCGGGACCCGTCGACTCAAAGTAGTCCCCCGGTCACCACTGGGCGACTGCAATTGCAGAATCGCCACCATTCGCCACCCCCACGGATGAACTCCGGTGTCGCGACAGGCGATTCACTTGACACATGCCCGATGAACGAGGCCAGGGGCGTGCGTAACCATCGGCGGCGGCGATCCGTTGGAGGTGACATGGTGTTCACGATCGGCAGCATGCGGCAGACGCGGGCGGGTGCGGCCGTCGCGGCTGTCGCGGAGTACACCGGACGGTTCGGCTGGGCGGTGGCGCCGGGTGCGCGCGCCACCCGCGGCGGCGGCGCCTGCTCGTGCGGCGACGCGGCCTGCGCGCGGCCGGGGGCGCATCCGCTGGCCTTCGCCGGGGAGGTCCCCGCGGGGGCCTGCGGCGAGGAGGCCGCGCGGGCGTGGTCGCGGGTGCCGGGGGCGGCGGTGCTGCTGCCGGCCGGGCGCGCCTTCGACGTGATCGACGTGGCGCGGGAGCCGGGGCGCCGGGCGCTGGCCCGGCTGGAGCGGATGGGGCTGCACGTCGGGCCGGTGCTGCTGACGCCGGCCGGCCGGGCGCAGTTCTTCGTCGCGCCGGGCGCCGCCCGTCAGATGCCGCAATTGCTGTACCGCATGGGCTGGGACGACGCCGAGCTGGACCTGCGCTGCCTGGGGCCGGGCGACCACGTGACCGCTCCCCCCTCCGACCTGGGCGGGCTCGGTCCGGTCCGGTGGCTGCGCGAGCCGCGGCCGGGGCCGCGCGGCGCGGCGCAGGCGCCGCCGGAGGCGCGGCTGCTGCTGGGGACGCTGGCGTACGTGTGCCATCGGGCGCGGGTCCATGCGTGAGCGGGCCGGGCGGGGCCGCGGCGGACGGCTTACGGCTTACGGCTTACGGCTTACGGCGGACCAGCCCACGCGGGGCTGAGGGCGGACTTGCGGAGCGGCCCACGCCGGGCTGACGGCTGACCGCTGACCGGTATACGTAAGGGGCGCCCACCGTGGGTGGGCGCCCCTTACCGATCACCTCGTACCGCTGGCGCTACTCGCCGATCAGCGCGTCCACGAACGCCTCCGGCTCGAACGGCGCGAGGTCGTCCGCGCCCTCGCCGAGCCCGACGAGCTTGACTGGCACGCCCAGTTCGCGCTGGACGGCGACGACGATGCCGCCCTTGGCGGTGCCGTCGAGCTTGGTGAGCACGATGCCGGTGATGTCGACCACCTCGGCGAACACTCGCGCCTGCACCAGGCCGTTCTGCCCGGTGGTGGCGTCGAGCACCAGCAGCACCTCGTCGACCGGGCCGTGCTTCTCCACCACCCGCTTGACCTTGCCCAGCTCGTCCATCAGGCCGGTCTTGGTGTGCAGCCGCCCCGCGGTGTCGATGAGCACGGTGTCCGCGCCCGCGGCGACGCCCTCCTTGACCGCGTCGAACGCCACCGAGGCCGGGTCGCCGCCCTCGGGGCCGCGCACGGTGCGTGCGCCGACCCGCTCGCCCCAGGTCTGGAGCTGGTCGGCGGCGGCGGCGCGGAAGGTGTCGGCGGCGCCCAGCACCACGCTGCGGCCGTCGGCCACCAGGACGCGGGCGAGCTTGCCGGTGGTGGTGGTCTTGCCGGTGCCGTTGACGCCGACGACCAGCAGCACGGCCGGGGCGTCCTCGCGGCCCTCGGTGTGCAGGGTGCGGTCCAGCGACGGGTCGACCAGGGCGACCAGCTCCTCGCGCAGCAGCGCCCGCAGCTCGTCGGGGGTGCGGGTGCCGAGCACCTTGACGCGGGTGCGCAGCCGGTCCACCAGCTCCTGGGTGGGGGCGACGCCGACGTCCGCGGTGATGAGGGTGTCCTCGACCTCTTCCCAGGTCTCCTCGTCGAGCCGCTCCCGGGACAGCAGGGTGAGCAGGCCCTTGCCGAGGGAGTTCTGCGAGCGCGACAGCCGCGAGCGCAGCCGGACCAGGCGGCCCGCGGACGGCTCGGGCTGCTCGATCGGCGCCGCTTCGGGGAACGGCACCTCCTCGGCGGCCTCGGGTGCGGCGGTGGCGCCGGCCGCGGGCAGCGGGACGTCCTCCAGGGTCCTGCGGGACTCCTCCCGCGGGGTCTCGGCCTCCTCGCCGACCTGCGGCTCGGCGGGAGGTGCGGTGACGTCCGGAGCGCTCGGCGGGGCGGGCGGCAGCGGCCGGTGCTTCCTGCGGCGGCTGCCGATCACCAGCCCGCCGGCCCGAGGATCACGACCAGGGCGATGACGACGGCAAGGATCACGATTTCCATAACCCCCCCAGTATCCCTACTTCCGGGCCGCCGCCGTCCCATCCGGTGCCCGAGCCTCGGATCGGGCCGTCCGGAGGCGATGCGCATCGTGCCACGCGCCCGCCGGCCGCTGTCAGGTGAAGTCGTACCGCAGCTCGTGCAGGTGGCCGGCCTTCGCCATGACGGTGGCCTCGACGGGGAGGTCGTCGTCGCTGTGCACCACTCGCAGGGTACGCAGCACGGGCAGATTGCCGGGCAGCCGCAGCGCTTCGTACTGCTCCTGGGTGGGGACGCGCGCCGACACCAGGTCGACGGTGCGGCGCGGCGGATAGCCGAGTTCGACCGGCTCGCCGTCGTGCAGCAGCAGTTGGTGGCGCATCACGGCCGTGTCATCGCCGTGCAGTCGCAGGGCCGCCGCCACGTCCGCAGGCGGGCGCACCTCACCCACTTCCAGCAGGCGGACGACCGCGCTCCTGCCGCGTGCAACAGCCTCGGCGACCAACGGGGACGGGCCGCCCGGCGCGACCGGCTGGGAGAAGGCGGCCGGTCGCACCGTCTCCTGCCGGTGCGGACGCACCGTGACGGCGGACCCCGCCCTCCCGACCACCAACTGCTCGCTCTTCAACAGCTGCAGAGCCTTCTGGACCGTGGCGCTCGCCGCGTCGAACCGGTTCTTGAGCTGCTGCGTGGAGGGGAGGCTGCTGCCGGGAGCAAGGTCGCCGGACATGATCTCGTCGCGGAGGTCGGCAGCGATACGTTCGTGAAGCGGCCGACGGTCGAACATCCGGTCTTCCGTCCCGGGCACGTCAGTGCACCCGCATCTCGTAGTGGAGCCGTTGCCCGCCGGCGCGGAATGCCGAGACGTCGACTTGGAAGGGAGCGCCCTCGGCGTCGAGACTGACACGGACCAGTTCGAGGACGGGTTCGGGTCCGGGAAGGCCGAGGGTCTGCTGCTCCGCGGGCGTCGAGAACCGGGCGCGGACGTCCTCGCGTACCGTGCGGGCCCGGTGACCGAGCTCGGCGAGCAGGGTGACGGAGCCGCCGCGGATCTTCGCGGCGCGCTCAAGCGGAGTGCCTCGCGCGATGCCGACGGGGTAGTAGGTGGTCGTCACTTCGGTGGGCTCGCCGTCCAGCAGGATCAGCCGGGACCGCTCTACCACGGCGTCGCCCGCCACCAGGCCGAGCAGCGCCGCCACTTCCGCGGGAGCCGCCGTCTCCCCGGCCCTGATGATGCGCTGCGTTCCGGCCCGCCCCCGCGCTGCGGCCTGCGCGCCCCACGCGTCCTGCTCCCCCGCCGCACGCGCCCCCACGTACGACGCCGACGTGTGCACCCACTCGCCGCTGCCCACAGTTGCCTCCTCGCCGGTCGGGCCCGGGCCTCGCCCCGCCGCCAGCCTAAGCGCCGGTGGCTCGGACACGGAGGCTCGGGAGGCCGATGCGGATCGGCAGCCTCCTGGTGAACGCCTGAGGGCGGACACGACGTTGTCCGCGCGGGCGCTGTACGGCGCGGAATTGAGGTACTACCGGGAGCGGGCCGGGCTGAGCCTCGTGGAACTGGCGGCGAAACTGCACATCGAGATGTCGTTCCTGGCGAGGATCGAGCAGGGCGAGCGACGACTGCCCGACGAGTTGGCCACGGTGGTGGACGAACTCCTCGACTCCTGCGGCTTTTTCGAGCGCAACATCGAGGCTGCCCGCTCCGCACCCACGCCCGGACGGCTCGCCCCGCCCGCCACCGCTGGGAGGCGCGGCTGTCGCGCACCCCGGTCTTGCTGGACCCGCGCGGCCCGCGCTACACCGCGGTACTCGGCGAGGCGGCGCTGCACCGCCCGCTCGGCGGACCCGCGGTGATGGCCGAGCAGTTGCAGCACCTGGCAGCCCTGGTACGGCGCCGGCGCATCACCCTGCACGTGCTGCCGCTGACCGCCACCCCGCACCCGGCCGCGACCGATGGGGCGCTGCGTGTCATGACGTACGACGGCGAGAATCCGATCCTGCATTTCGCCACGCACCACACCGGCATCCACCAGACCGACCCGGCCGCAGTGGCCCTCGCCCGGCTCACCCACGACCTCCTCATCACCGCAGCCCTTCCCCGGAGCTGTCCCTGGCCCTGATCGAATCCACCGCGGCCGCCTGCGCCGGGCAGCGGGACCGCTCGGCGCGGGCGGTGCCCGGTCAGCCCATCTCCTCCAGCGTCTTGCCCTTGGTCTCGCGGACGAAGAGCAGCACGAAGGGGATGGAGAGCACCGCGAAGCAGCAGTAGATGACATAGGTGGCCGACAGGTTCCAGTCCGACAGGCTCGGGAAGCTGGCGGTGATCGCCCAGTTGGCGATCCACTGGGCGGCCGCGGCGACGCCCAGCGCGGCGGCGCGGATCTTGTTCGGGAACATCTCGCCGAGGAAGACCCAGACCACGACGCCCCACGACAGCGCGAAGAACAGCACGAAGCAGTGCGCGGCGATCAGGGCGACGGTGCCCTGGGTGTTGGGCAGCGTGTCGCCGTTCCGGGAGGAGAACGCCCACGCCTCCAGGGCCAGCGCGATCGCCATGCCGGCCGAGCCGACCAGCGCCAGCGGCCGGCGGCCGATCCGGTCCACGAAGATCATCGCGATGACCGTGCCGATGATGTTCACGATCGAGGTGGTGAAGGAGTAGAAGAATGAGCTGCTGGGGTTGATGCCGACCGACTGCCAGAGCGTGGAGGAGTAGTAGAAGGCCACGTTGATGCCGACCAGCTGCTGGAACGCGGACAGGCCGATGCCGATCCAGACGATCGGCAGGAAGCCGAACCGGCCGCCGAGCAGATCGCTGAAGCTGGCCTTGTGCTCGCGGTGCATCGCGGTGCGGATCTCGTCCACCCGCGCGTCCAGGTCGGCGTCGGCGCCCTCGACGTCGGCGAGCACCTCGCGGGCGGCGCGTTCGCGGCCCACGGTGAGCAGGAAGCGCGGCGACTCGGGGATGGCGAAGGACAGCAGCCCGTAGATCACCGCGGGGATCACCATCACGCCGAGCATGACCTGCCAGGCCTCGACGCCGATCAGGCTGCCGCGCTGGTCGCCGTTCGCGGCGTTGAGGATGCCCCAGTTGACCAGCTGGGAGACGGCGATGCCGAGCACGATCGCGGCCTGCTGGAAGGACGCGAGCCGGCCGCGGTAGGCGGGCGGGGCGACCTCGGCGATGTAGGCGGGGCCGATGACCGAGGCCATGCCGATGGCGAAGCCGCCGACGATCCGCCAGAACGCCAGCTCCCACAGGGCGAACGGCAGCGCCGAGCCGATGGCGCTGACGGTGAACAGCACCGAGGCGATCTGCATGCAGCGGATGCGGCCGATGCGGTCGGCGATCCGGCCGGCGGTGGCGGCGCCGATGGCGCAGCCGATCAGGGCGATCGCCACCACCTGGGCCAGGGCCGCGGAGCCGATGTGGTACCGGTCCCGGATGGCCTCGACGGCGCCGTTGATGACCGAGCTGTCGTAGCCGAAGAGGAAGCCGCCCATGGCCGCGGCGGCGGTGATGAACACGACGTGGCCGAGGTGCTCGGGATCGGCGCTGGCTGCGCTGTCCCGGTTCCTCGTGCGGTGCTGGTCAAGGTGGTCTCCTCGGGCTGTGCGGAGGCGCTCCTCAGATGCTCCCCGGGCGTCGGCGGCAGGCAGTGACGGCCGGAACCCTCCCGTGAGGGTCCCGATCACCACAGTCTCGGCCGCCCGCAACCGGGGCACCACTCGAACCGCGTCGCCCGCGAGAGGGCTCAGGCGCTCTTTCGCCTGCCGTCCCGCAGCCGCTGGCTGATCACCTTGGACACACCGTCGCCCTGCATGGATACGCCGTACAGGGCATCGGCGACCTCCATCGTGCGCTTCTGGTGGGTGATGACGATCAGCTGCGAGCTCTCCTGGAGTTCCTCCATGATCCGGATCAGTCTCTGCAGGTTGGTGTCGTCCAGCGCGGCCTCGACCTCGTCCATCACATAGAACGGGCTGGGCCGTGCCTTGAAGATCGACACCAGCATCGCCACCGCGGTCAGCGAGCGCTCGCCTCCCGACAGGAGCGACAACCGCTTGACCTTCTTCCCGGGCGGCCGTGCCTCAACCTCGACACCTGTAGTGAGCATGTTGTCGGGGTCGGTGAGCAGCAGCCGACCCTCGCCACCTGGGAAAAGACGGGAGAAGACGCCTTCGAACTCGCGCGCGGTGTCGTGGAAGGCGGCGGTGAACACCTGCTCCACCCGCTCGTCCACGTCCTTGACCACCTGGAGCAGGTCGGCGCGGGTCTTGCGCAGGTCCTCCAGCTGCTCGGTGAGGAACTTGTGCCGCTCCTCCAGGGCCGCGAACTCCTCCAGCGCCAGCGGGTTGACCTTGCCCAGCTGGGCGTACGCCTTCTCCGCCGCCTTCAGCCGCTTCTCCTGCTCGGCGCGCACGTAGGGGCGCTGCTGGTTGCGCGGGTCCTGCGGGTCCTCGGGGAGCACCTCGCCCTCGGCCGGCGGCGAGGGCGGCACCATCTGGTCGGGGCCGTACTCGGCGACCAGGCCGGCCGCTCCATGCCGTGCTCCTCCAGCGCCTTGGCCTCCAGCTGCTCGATCCGCAGCCGCTTCTCCGCGCCGAGCACCTCGCCCTTGTGCACGTCGCCGGTGAGCCGGTCCAGGTCGGACTTCAGCTCCCGGCCGCGGCGGCGCTCGGCGCCCAGTTCGGCCTCCCGCTCCGCGCGGGCGCGCTCGGCCTGCTCCCGCTCCGCCTCGGCGCGGGCCAGCGACACCTGCACGCAGTCCAGCAGGGTGCGGGCGCCGGCCACGACGGCCGCGGCCACCGACGCCTCGTGGGCCAGCCGGGCCCTGCGGCGCTCGGCGCGCGCCCTGCTCTCGCGCTCGGCGCGGGCCGCCCGGTCCAGGCCGTCGGCCCGCCCGGCCAAACCCTTGACCCGCTCCTCGTGGGTGCGGACCTGGAGCCTGGCCTCCATCTCGGTCTGCCGCGCGTTGGCGCCGTCGGCGGCGAGCCGGTCGCGCAGGTGGGTGTCCGGCTCCTCCTCGCCCGGCTCCTGCTGGGCCTCGCCGAGCCGGTACGACAGCTCCTCCAGCTCCTCGCGGGCCGCGGCGAGCGACTCCTCGGCGCGGACCACCGCGGCCGCCGCGCGGTCCGCCTCGCCGGCCGCGGCGCGCGCCTGCCCGCCGTACCGGCCCAGCTGCTGGGCGACCGACGCCTTCTCCTTCTCCGCCGCCCTGCGCCGCCGGCCGGTCTCGTCGACCGTGCCGGCCGCGGCGGCCCTGCGTTCCTTGGCGCGCTGCTGCTCGGCGGCCAGCTCCGCGCACTGCGCCTCCAGCCGCTCCAGCTCGGCCTCGGCCTCGTCGACCTGTGCCTGGATCTCCAGGACGCTGGGCGCCTTGGCGCTGCCGCCGACCGCGGTGTGCGCGGCCAGCACGTCGCCCTCGGCGGTGACGGCGGTCAGCTCGGGGCGCGCGGTGACCAGCGCCTCGGCGTCCTCCAGCGCGTCCACCACGGCCACCGCGCGCAGCAGCCGCCGGACCGCGGCCCGCAGGTCGCCGTCCGCGGTCACCAGGTCGGCGGCCCAGCGGGCGCCGGGCGGCGCGGGGCCTTCCGGGTACGGCTCGGGCTCGGGCGCGCCGGCCAGGAGCAGCGCGGCGCGGCCGACGTCGTCCTTGCGCAGCAGCCGCAGCGCGTCGGCGGCGGCAGCCGGCCCGGAGACGGCGACGGCGTCCGCGGCGGCGCCGAGCGCCGCGGCCACCGGCACCTCGTAGCCGGGCGCGACCCGCAGCAGCGTGGCGGCCGAACCCAGCACACCGGACAGCGCCGGGCTGCCCTCGCCGTCGCCGGCGAAGCCGGTGCCGCTGGCCAGCAGGGCGCCGGTGCCGTCCTTGCGGCGCAGCGACGGCGCGAGGGCGTCGCGGCGGGCGGCGACGGCGGCGCGGCGGCGCTCGGCCGCGGTGGCGGCCTCGCGGGCGGCGGTGAACGCCTCGTCGGCGGCGGCCTGCTCGGCGCGCGCGGCCTCGTACAGCGCCTCCAGCTCGGAGTCGTCCGCGTCCAGTCCCTCGACCTGGGCGCGCAGCTCCTCGTAGTCGGCCTGCGCGGACTCGGCGCGCTCACGGGCCTCGTCGCGGGCGGCGGCGAGCCGGCCGATCTCGGCCTCGGCGGCGGTGGCCTTGGAGCGGGCGGCGTTGACCTGGCCGCCGAGCCTGGCCAGGCCCTCGCGGCGGTCGGCGATGGCGCGGGCGGCGGCCTTGAGCCGGTTCTCCTCCTCGGCGAGCCGACGCTCCAGTTCGGCGCGGTGCCCGACGGTGTCGTCCAGGGCGCGCTGGGCGGCCTCAAGCGCCTCGGCCAGCTCCGCCTCCTGCTCGCGGATCCTGGCGGCCTCGCGCTCCATGTCCTCCGGGTCGCGGCCGCGCCGCTCGTCGGCGGGCTGCGCGGTGGCGTGCCGGTGCCGCTGCTCGGCCAGGCCGACGGTGCCGCGCACCCGCTCGGCCAGCTGGGACAGCTCGTACCAGGTGGACTGGGCGCGGTTCAGCCGCGGGGTCAGCGCCCGGACCTGCTCCTCCAGTACGGCCTCGCGGCGCAGCGACTCGGCCAGCTGCGCCTGGACCACGTCGCGGCGCTCCTTCAGCGCGGCCTCGTCGGCGATCTCGGCGCGGAGCGCCTCGCGCAAGGTGACCAGGTCGTCGGCGAGCAGCCGCAGCCGGGCGTCGCGCAGGTCGGCCTGGATGACCGCGGCGCGGCGGGCGACCTGGGCCTGCCGGCCGAGCGGCTTGAGCTGGCGGCGCAGCTCGCCGGTGAGGTCGGTCACCCGGGCGAGGTTGGCCTGCATGGCGTCCAGCTTCCGCAGCGCCTTCTCCTTGCGCTTGCGGTGCTTGAGCACCCCGGCCGCCTCCTCGATGAAGGCCCGGCGGCCCATCGGGTCGGCGTGCAGCACGGAGTCCAACTGGCCCTGGCCGACGATGACGTGCATCTCGCGGCCGATGCCGGAGTCGGAGAGCAGTTCCTGGATGTCCAGCAGCCGGCAGGTGTCGCCGTTGATCTGGTACTCGCTGCCGCCGTTGCGGAACATGATCCGGGTGATCGTCACCTCGGCGTACTCGATGGGCAGCACGCCGTCGCTGTTGTCGATGGTCAGCGACACCTCGGCGCGGCCCAGCGGCGGGCGGCCGGTGGTGCCGGCGAAGATGACGTCCTCCATCTTGCCGCCGCGCAGCGACTTGGCGCCCTGCTCGCCCATGACCCAGGACAGCGCGTCCACCACGTTGGACTTGCCGGACCCGTTGGGGCCGACGACGCAGGTGATCCCGGGCTCGAAGCGCAGGGTCGTCGCCGAGGCGAACGACTTGAACCCGCGCAGCGTGAGGCTTTTCAGATGCACGCCGGTCGACTCTACCCGTCTCCGCCCGCCGTTCCCGGTTTCACTGATGAACGTGCAGGGCACATCAGACGTTAAGGAGCGGGGCAGGGCGTCGAGGGGAGGGCGACGGGGGGAGGCCGACAGGGCGACGACACGGCGAGACGACACGACGAAGGGACGCCGAAGCGTCCCTTGTGGATGCCGCAGATTCGCGTACTGCAGCTCTCAGGCGGTGTCCGGGACACCCGACCGGCGGAACGCCGGATCAGGCCAGGACAGGCTCCGCGTGAGCAACGTCGATGCCGTCGAGCAGCGAGTCCTCGCGCGACGCGACAGTCAGCGCGTCGTTCTCGGCCTGCATCCGGAGGAGCTCGGATTCCAGGTCCTGAACGCGCTGCTGCAGCCTTCGCATCTCGGCGAGGAGTCGCGGGTCGGGACCGCCGACGTAACCGAGAAGCGCCTTTGCCATGATGGATGGTCCTCCACGCTGAGTGACCGACCGAAGCGTTGGTGGGTCGTGGGTGAGGGGTTAGGCTCCCGCGCGCACGGTTTCAGGGTGGCCGTGACCGCTACGCGACATCTGTGAGAGTCACGATGCGCGGGGCTTCCAGCGTCTCACCAAATGGGGGGACGGTCAACACGATCACAGCCCAGGCGTCGGGTCCGCCTCAGAAAGCACGGCGCTGAACGCTGCCGTGGGCCACCCGGTCGGGCACCGAGATCATTCTCGATGGGGGCAGCCTGACACGGCATCCGTCATATGGCAACAGTCTGTGCTCACCGGATCTCGAATCCGGGATAGCCGCCCCGCGGCACCCCCCAGATCTCGGTCACGCCGTCGACGCGCCCGGGCGTGTCGCCGTGCCGCAGCCAGTCGAGCAGGCGTTCGCAGTCCGGCTGCGGGCCCTCGGCGACGACCTGCACCCGGCCGTCGTCCAGATTCCCCGCGTAGCCGCTCAGGGACCCGATCTCCAGCGCGGTCGCACGGGTCCACCAGCGGAAGCCGACCCCCTGCACCCGGCCGCGCACCCAGGCGGTGAGCCGGACATTGTCGTTCATGTACGCCATGCACGGCAACGTATCGCCTCCGCGGCCACCCTCCCCGGACCGCTTCCGCACGCATCGGCCCCCGCGCCGGCCGTCATTCGCTACAGTCCCCCGCAACGACAGTTCACTCGTTCGGATGAACCCGGATGACCGCGGCGCCGCGGCGCCGTTCCGGGGGCCGGGGCCGTACGCGGCAGCGGTGTGAGAGTGAGGAGCGGGAGATGGGGCGTCACAGCCGTCACGCGGTGCCTCCGGCGCCGCCGCAGGCGCCGGGCGGCCACCGGGGCACGCGCAGGCACCACCCGGTACGCACCGGGCTGCTCGCCTCCTCGGCCGCGATGGCGGTCGGCGCGGTCGCCACCTCCTCCGGGATGCTGACCGGGCTGTCCTCGCAGCTGAGCGACACGCTGCACTACGCCGAGGGCGACCCGACCGGCACGCAGGCCGGGGGCCCCGACGCGGCGAGCGTCGGCAGCGACTCCCCCTCGCCGCTCGGCGGCACCACCACGGCCGCGCCCGACCCCTCCGCCACCGGCGGCGGCGCGCCGACGACCGGCCGCCCCGGCCGTACCGCGCCCGCGAGCACCGCCCCCGGCGGCGCGCGCACCCCCGCGAAGCCCGCCCCCACGGCCACCCGCACCGCCGCGCCCGCGCCGACGCCGACGCGCACCACCGCGGCCCCCACCACCCCGGTGGTGACGACCCCGGCGGCGCCGACCGCGCTGCCGACCACGCCGCCCGCCTCGGCGAGCGCGATCCAGGCCGCGCGGGCGCAGATCCTGTCGCTGGTCAACCAGCAGCGGGCGACCGCGGGCTGCAAGCCGCTCAGCGCCGGCTCCGCGCTGGACGGGCTGGCCCAGGCATTCAGCGACGACATGGCCGCGCGGAACTTCTTCGACCACACCGACCCCGACGGCAAGACCCCCTGGGACCGCGCCAAGGCGCTGGGCATCACCGACCTGGGCGGCGAGAACATCGCCCGCGGCCAGGCCGACGCGCAGGCCGTGATGGACGCCTGGATGAACAGCCCCGGCCACCGCGCGAACATCCTGAACTGCGACTACACCACGCTGGGCGTCGGCGTCCACTACGGCCCCGACGGACCCTGGTGGACCCAGGACTTCGGCTTCTGAGCGCCGCCCCGGCCGCTGAAGCTTTCCTTTCGAAAGCGCTGTGCCACGGTACGCTGGGAGGATGACCGAGCCGGCCGGAGTGTCCGACGCCGTGGGCGCTGCGGACGCCGTGGGCGCTGTGAACGCCGTCGACGCCGTCGACGCGTTCTCCGTGTTCGCGCGGGGATGCCCGTCGCGGGAGACGCTGGGGCACGTCACCGGGCGCTGGGGCGCGCTCACGCTGTCCGCGCTGGCCGAGGACGCGCTGCGGTTCAACGAGCTGCGCCGCCGCGTGGACGGGGTCAGCGAGAAGATGCTCTCCCAGACGCTGCACGCGCTGGAGCGCGACGGGCTGGTGCTGCGGGACGCCCGGCCGACGAACCCGCCGCACGTGGAGTACCGGCTCAGCCCGCTGGGCGCGGACACCGCGCGGCGGCTGCTGGCGCTGATCGAACTCGTCGAGGGGCGGATGCCCGAAGTGCTGGCCGCGCGCGAGCGCTACGACGAGGCGCGGGAGCGCGAGACGCCCGGGGTCCGCGGGGCCGCCGCGCGCTGAACGGCCGCGGCCGCGGCGCCCGTGCCGCGCGGCGCGGGCTGGCAGCGCGGGCAGAAGTGGCTGGAGCGGTTCATCCAGGCGCGCCGCCTGATCGGCGTTCCGCACCTGCGGCAGGGCTCGCCCTCGCGCCCGTACGCGTCCAGCGACCGGTCGAAGTAGCCGGACCGGCCGTTGACGTTGACGTAGAGGCTGTCGAAGCTGGTGCCGCCGGCGGCCAGCGCGTCGCCCATCACCGCGCGGATGTGGCTGAGGAGTTCGGCGGTGCGCGGCCGGGTCAGCGTGGCGGTCGGCCGCTCGTAGTGCAGCCGGGTGCGCCACAGCGCCTCGTCCGCGTAGATGTTGCCGACCCCGCTGACCAGGGACTGGTCCAGCAGGGCGCGTTTGATGGTGGTGCGCTTGGCACGCAGCGCCCGGTGGAAGGCGTCGTCGTCGAAGGCGGGGTCGATCGGGTCGCGTGCGATGTGCCGCAGCGGCACCGGCAGTCCGTCGGGATCGCCCGGCACGCACGCGCTCAGCGACACCCCGCCGAAGGTCCGCTGGTCCACGAAGCGCAGGTCGGTGCCCTGGTCGTCGCGGAAGGTGAACCGCACCCGCAGGTGCGGCTCCGGGGCGGCGTCCCGCGGCCGGATCAGGAACTGGCCGCTCATCCCGAGGTGGGCGACCAGCGCGAGCGGCGCGTCACCCTCCTGGTACGCGTCCCCACCCCCGTCGCGCTCCCCCGGGCCGCCGGGCAGCGGCACCCACAGGTACTTGCCGCGGCGGCGCGGCTCGCCGAGGGTGACGCCGCGCAGCGCGGCGGCGAAGTCCGCCGCGCCGGCGAGGTGCCGCCGCACCGCACGCGGGTGCAGCACGGCGACCTCGTCGACGGTGCGGCCGGCCGCCCAGCGGGCCAGGCCGCGCCGCACCACCTCGACCTCGGGCAGCTCCGGCACCGCGTCAGCCCGCGGCCTTCGTGGCCGACGAGGCCCCGGACGGTCCGGACGGTCCGGACGCCCCGGACGCCGCAGACGACCCGGACGCCGCCGCGCCCGTCCCGTTGGACGACGCCGCGCTCGGCGCCGCGCCCGACGCGTCGCCCGCGGCATCGGCCGACGCCTTGCGGATGGCGCGCCAGGCCGCCTCGGCGGCCTGCTGCTCCGCTTCCTTCTTGCTGCGGCCGGTGCCGGCGCCGTACTCGACACCACCGACGCAGGCGGCAGCCCTGAAGGTCTTCTCGTGGTCGGGGCCGGACTCGGTGACCGCGTACTCGGGCACGCCGAGCCCCTCGGTCGCGGTCAGCTCCTGCAGGGACGTCTTCCAGTCCAGGCCGGCGCCCAGGTTGGAGGACTCCTCGATCAGCGGGTCGAAGAGCCGGTGCACCAGCTCGGAGGCCGCGTCGAGGCCCTGGTCCAGGTAGACCGCCCCGATCACCGCCTCCAGGGTGTCGGCGAGGATCGACGCCTTGTCCCGTCCGCCCGTGCCCTCTTCGCCCCGGCCGAGCCGGATGAACGCGCCCAGGTCGAGCCCGCGGCTGACCCCGGCCAGGGCCCGCGAGTTGACCACCGCGGCCCGCAGCTTGGCCAGCTGGCCCTCGGGCAGGTCCGGGTGGGTGCGGTAGAGGGTGTCGGTGACCACCAGGCCGAGCACCGAGTCCCCGAGGAACTCCAGCCGCTCGTTGGTGGGCAGCCCGCCGTTCTCGTACGCGTACGAGCGGTGGGTGAGCGCACGCACCAGAAGGGCGGGCTCGAGGGTGTACCCGAGCCGCCCTTCCAGGAGCGTGTGGGACGAGGCTCTGTCCGTGCCGGCCTTCTTGTGCGACGCGGCCGCGTCGGGCGTTGAGGACACTGGGCCTGTCACCTGCCGATCAGACCTCGAGGACCTGACGGCGGTTGTAGGTGCCGCAGTTCGGGCACGCGATGTGCTGCAGCTTCGGCTCGTGGCAGCGCTCGCACGCCACCAGGCTCACGGGCGCAGCCTTCCACTGCGAACGGCGGTGGCGCGTGTTGCTGCGCGACATCTTCCGCTTGGGAACAGCCACGGCTACTTCTCCTGCTCGTCGTCGGAGCCGTCTCCGGCACCGTTCTTGTCCTGGTCCTTCAGGTCCTGCAAGGCCGCCCACCGGATGTCGGTGACCTCGTGGTGGTGGTCCGGGTCGTCCGCGAGCCGCGCCCCGCACTGGGAGCACAGACCCGGGCAGTCGTCCCGGCACACCGGCTGCATGGGCAGCGCGAGCACCACGGCGTCGCGCAGCACCGGTTCGAGGTCGAACAGGTCGTCCTCGAGCTGCGGCGTGTCGTCCTCGTCCTCGGCGTCGTCACCGGCTTCGTCCCTGCGGGCGGTCCGGGTGTCGGCGTCGGGGTAGGAGAACATCTCCTGGAAGTCCGCGTCGAGCTGCCACCCGACGGGCTCCAGACACCTTACGCACTCCCCCTCGACCGGCGCCCGGGCGGTACCGGTGACCAGTACGCCCTCCATCACCGACTCCAGGCGGAGGTCCAGCGCGACGTCCGCGCCCTCGGGCACCCCGACGACCCCGGCGACGCCGAGGTCCTGGGGGGCCGGCACCGAGCGGGAGACCTTCTTCATCGCGCCAGGACGGCGGCCCAGCTCGTGCGTGTCGAACACGAGCGGGTCACGGTGGTCGAGACGGGCGTTCAGGGCTTCCTGCTTTCATCGGTACGGCCGTCCGCGGGCCCGGGAGGTCCCTGCGGGACTCCTCCGGCAGCGGGCAGGCCGAAGCGCCGGCGATTCACACGGCTGGAGTGGACAGGATACTGGACGCGCCGCCCCCGCCCAAACGGGAGCATCGGCCCGGCTCCGCGCGGGCCGCCGGGCCTCACAGTCCCTGTTCCAGCTCCCGCAGCCGGTTGAGGTCGATCATCCCAGTGTCGAAGAAGCTGGTCTCGTCAAGCGCGGCCGGCTGCGGCACCTGCCCCTGCTGACCGTGCTGGTCGGGACGGCCCTGCTGGTACGGCAGGGGCTGTCCGTACGGGTCGACCGACTGCCCGGTGTGCGGGTCGTAGCCCTGCTGCGGGTAGCCGGGGTCGTAGCCCTGGCCGCCCTGCGGGTCGTAGCCCGGCGCGAGCTGCTGCGGCACCGCCTGCGCGTACGGGTCCGCGTAGCCGGCCTGCTGGTCGGCGTAGCCCTGCGGGGCGTACTCCGGCTGTTGCGGGTAGCCGTAGGCCGGCTCCTGCTGGGCCGCGGGCTGCTGCTGCGGGGACTGCGGCACGGCCTGCGGGACGGCCTGCTGCGGCTCGTAGCCGTACTGCGCGAGGTCGGCCTGCCCGGAGTCGGCGGGCGCGGCGAGACCGGCGAGGTACTCGGCGTCGGACTGCCGCAGCCCGCCGCCCTCGGCCGCGTCGGCGGCGGCGATCTGCGCGGCCAGGTCGTCGATGGGGTTGTGCCCGGTCAGCTTGAGCCGGCCCCGGCCGACCGCCTCCAGGGTCTTGCTGAGCACCGCCTCGAAGGCGCGCATCTTGGCGTCCACGTACTCGTCGGCGCGGCGGCGCAGCGTCTCGGGGTCGCTGCTGCGCTCGGGGGCGTCCGGGTCGTCCTCGGCGTAGCCCTGGCCGTCGTCCCCGGCGTACGGGTCGAGGCCGAGCAGCTTCTCGCGGCCCCGGTCCACCGAGCCGATGGTCTTGGTGAGGACCACCTCGAAGTTCGCCAGCTTGCTGTCGACGTAGTCGTCGGCCTCGGCGCGGATCTCGTCGGCCTCGCGGCGGGCCTCGGCGAGGATGCGCTCGGCCTCGTCCTGGGACTGCCGGGCGATCTGGGTGTCGGAGACCAGCGAGCCGCGCTCGGCGTGCGCGGACTCGATGATCCGCTGGGCCTCGGTGCGGGCCTGCTGGACCATCTGCTCGCGGTCCCCGAGCAGCTCCTGGGCCTGCGCCAGCGACTCGGGCAGCGCGGCGGACACCTCGTCGAGCAGGGCGAGCAGCTCGGCCCGGTTCACCACGCAGGAGGCCGACATCGGCATCGACCGGGCGTTCGCCACGGTGGCCGCGATCTCATCGAGCTTCTTCTGGACGTCCACGGGCGGAAGCCTACTGCTGCTGCAGCTTCGCGTTGAGCGAGTCGAGGACCTGCGGGGGCACCAAGTGCGCGACGTCGCCGCCCCATTGGGCGACTTCCTTGACCAGGCTGGAGGACAGGAAGCTGTAGGCGGGGTTGGTGGGGACGAAGAGCGTCTCCACGCCGGTCAGGCCCATGTTCATCTGGGCCATCTGCAGCTCGTAGTCGAAGTCGCTGACCGCCCGCAGGCCCTTGACGATGGCGGGGATCTCGCGCTGCTTGCAGAAGTCCACCAGCAGTCCGTGGAAGGACTCGACCTTCACGTTGCCCAGGTCGGAGGTGACGGACTCGATCAGCCCGATGCGTTCCTCGATGGTGAACAGGCCCTTCTTGGCCTGGTTGATCATCACGGCCACGTGGACCGTGTCGTACAGCCGGGCGGCGCGGGCGATCACGTCGAGGTGTCCGTTGGTGATGGGGTCGAAGGACCCCGGACAGACTGCGCGGCGCACAACTGGCTCCTCTCCGGACGGGCTCATGACCCGTCGGTAACGTCGGCGGCGCGACCGTACCAAAGGGTCGCCTCGCCGTAGCGCCGGGAGCGCAGCTCCTCGAAACCCTCGGGCCAGTGGAACGTTCCGCCACGGGTCCTGCGCTCCACGGTGACCAGCGCGCGGGCGGTCAGCCAGCCGTTGGCGGCGAGTGTGAGCAGAATCTCCCGCAGGTCGGCGTCCGGCACGTCGTACGGCGGGTCGAGGAAGACCACGCCGTACGGCTGCGCGGGAGCGGGTCCCGCGACCGTCTTCTCGGCCCGGCCGGAGCGCACTTCGGTGCCGGGCAGGCCCAGCGCGGCGGCGTTCTCGCGGACGGTGCGGGCGGCCCTGGCGTCGGCCTCGACCAGCAGGACGTGGGCGGCGCCGCGGGACAGCGCCTCCAGGCCGACCGCGCCGGAGCCGGCGTACAGGTCGAGCACCCTGGTCCCGGCGAGCGGGCCGTGCAGCGCCTCCCAGGTGGAGAAGAGCGCTTCCCTGGCCCGGTCGGAGGTCGGCCGGGTGCCGGTGCCCGGCGGCACCGCGAGGCGTCGTCCGCCGGCCGCGCCGGCGATCACGCGGGTCATGAGCTGCTCACGCCCCGACCATACCGGCCGGGCGGGGCCGGCTCCGTCCGACCGGCGCGGCGGCGGCCGGGCGGTATCCGGACGGCGTCCGAGCGGACGGCGGTCAGCCCTTGTCCAGATACTCCTCGCGGTCGGCGTCGAGCAGGCTCTGCAGGGCGCTGCGCAGATCGGGGCTGCCGGACAGCTCCGGGTCGGCGCGCACCAGCGCGACGGCCTCCTCGCGGGCCGCCTCGATGACGTCCCGGTCGTCCATCACGGCGAGCACCCGCAGCGAGGAGCGGCTGCCGGACTGGGCCTGGCCGAGCACGTCGCCCTCGCGGCGCTGTTCGAGGTCGATCTCGGACAGCTCGAAGCCGTCCAGGGTGCGGGCGACCGCGTCCAGCCGGGTCCTGGCCGGGCTCGCCTCGGGCGCCTCGGAGACCAGCAGGCACAGGCCGGGCGCGGAGCCGCGGCCCACCCGGCCGCGCAGCTGGTGCAGCTGCGAGACGCCGAAGCGGTCAGCGTCCATGATCACCATGGCGGTGGCGTTCGGCACGTTCACGCCGACCTCGATCACGGTGGTGGCGACCAGGACGTCCACCTCGCCGGCGGCGAAGCGGCGCATCACGTCGTCCTTGGCGTCCGGCGCCATCCTGCCGTGCAGCGCCTCGACGCGCAGGCCCTTCAGGGGTCCGGCGGCGAGCTGGTCGGCGACGTCGAGCACCGCGAGCAGCGGCCGGCGCTCGCCGTCGTCCGCGCCGCCGGCGGCCTTCTTCGCGGCCGTGGAGCCCTTCCGGCCGCCCTTCGCGCCGCCGTCCTCGGCCTCGTCCTCGTCGCCGATCCGCGGGCACACCACGTACGCCTGGTGGCCGCTCTCGGTCTCCTCGCGCACCCGCTCCCAGGCGCGGGCCAGGAAGTGCGGCTTCTCCGCGGCCGGCACCACGTGCGTCGCGATCGGCGAGCGGCCGGCCGGCAGCTGGTCCAGCACGGACGTCTCCAGATCGCCGAAGACGGTCATCGCGACCGTGCGCGGGATCGGCGTCGCGGTCATCACCAGCAGGTGCGGCGGCTGCTCGGCCTTGGCGCGCAGCGCGTCCCGCTGCTCCACGCCGAACCGGTGCTGCTCGTCCACCACGACCAGGCCGAGGTCGTGGAAGGCGACCTTGTCCTCGATCAGCGCGTGCGTGCCGATGACGATCCCGGCCTCGCCGGTCACCAGGTCCAGCAGCGCCGTGCGGCGGGCCGCGGCGCCCATCGAGCCGGTCAGCAGCACGACCTTGGTGCCCAGGTCCGAGCCGCCGAGCATGCCGGACTCGGCGAGGTCGCCCATCATCTCGGTGATCGACCGGTGGTGCTGCTGGGCGAGCACCTCGGTGGGCGCGAGCATCGCGGCCTGGCCGCCGGCGTCCACCACGCCGAGCATCGCCCGCAGCGCCACCAGCGTCTTGCCCGAGCCGACCTCGCCCTGGAGCAGCCGGTGCATCGGGTGGTCGGTGGCGAGGTCGGCGAAGATCTCATCCGAGACCGTCCGCTGGCCCTCGGTGAGGGTGAACGGCAGCCGGGCGTCGAACGCGGCGAGCAGCCCGTCCGGCGCGGGGCGGCGGGGGACGGCGGGCAGCGCGGCCTCGTCGGCCCGCCGCCGGGCCAGCGCGACCTGGAGCACGAACGCCTCGTCCCACTTCAGCCGGTGCCTGGCGGCGGCGATGTCGTCCTTGCTGCGCGGCCGGTGGATCTTCTCCAGCGCCTCGGGCAGCGGCAGCAGGCCGCGTGCGGCGCGCAGCTCCCCGGGCAGCGGCTCGCCCACGCCGCTCCAGCCGGTCGCGCCCAGCGAGTTGAGCGCGGTGTCGACGGCCTGGGCGATGCGCCAGGAGGTGATCTGCTTGACCGCGGGGTACAGCGGGATCAGCCGCCCGGCGAAGGCGTCGACCGCCTGCGCGTCGTCGCCGTCCTCGGCGTCGAGCAACTGGTAGTCGGGGTGGGCGAGTTGGCGTACCCGGTTGAAGACCGAGACCTTGCCGGAGAACATCCCGCGCCGGCCCGGGATCAGCCGGTGCGCGTGGGCGTGGGCCGCCTTGCTGAAGAACACCAGCGTCAGCGAGCCGCTCCCGTCGGTGACCACGACCTCCAGGCGTACGCCCTTGCCGCCGCCGTACGTCCGCTTGTCCGCCTTCGCGATCCGCGCGACCACCGTGACGTACTCGTCCACCGGCAGGTCCGCGAGCCGGGTCAGCTCCCCGCGCTCGGCGTACCGCCGCGGGTAGTGGTGCAGCAGATCGCCGGTGGTGTGCAGCCCGAGGTGCTCGCCGAGCACCTTCGCGGTGCGGTCGCCGACGAGCTTGCGCAGCGGTTCGTCGAGAGGATTCATCCCGCCCATCCTCCCCCACCCCGCCGACATGCGGCCGTAACCCCGCGGAGCCGGCCGGGCGGGCGCCCGGCGTCGCTCGCGGCCCCCCGGGTCCGCCGGCGGGCGGGGGCTACTCGACACCGATGTGGAGGAGGACGGGGGTGTGGCCGCCGTCGTAGACGAGGGTGTCCACGGCCAGGTGGGTGTCGCGGACGTGGGCCTCCAGGGTGGGGGCGAGGTCGGGGGGCGCGGCGGCGGAGGGGACCAGGGTGACGAGTTCGCCGCCGGCCGCGAGCATGCGGTCCAGGACCGCGGTGGCCGCGCTCGCCAGGTCGTGGCCGATGACCGCGACGTCGCCGTCGATCAGCCCGAGCACGTCGCCGGCCTGGCAGACCCCGGCCATGGTCCACGACCGGTGCTCGGCGACGGCGAGTTCGGCGTAGCGCGTGGCGCCGGCCGCGGAGGTCATCGCGACCACGTCCTCGTCGAAGCGGCGGCTCGGCTCGTGGACGGCGAGCGCGGCCAGGCCCTGCACCTCCGAGCGGGTCGGGATGAGGGCGACCCGTACGCCCTCCGCGCGCGCCTGCTCGGCGGCGGCGGCCGCGGTGTGCCGCAGTTCGGCGTCGTTGGGCAGCAGGACGACCTCGCGGGCGTGCGCCCTGCGGACGGCCGCCGCGATCTCGCCGCTGGCCGGCGGTTCGCCGGGGCGGACCGCGACCACCGTCGCGCCGGCCTCGGCGCAGAGCGCGGCGAGGCCGTCGCCGCGGACCACGGCGACGACCGCGCGGGGCACGGGCTCGCCGCGGGGCCCGCGGGTCTGGTCGCCGAAGTGGGTGACGCGGATGCGGTGCGGGCGGCCCGCCTCGATGCCGGCCTCGATGGCCGCGCCGACGTCGTCGACGTGGACGTGCACGCGCCACAGGCCGTCGCCTCCGACGACGACCAGGGAGTCGCCGATCGCGTCGAGCCGGGCCCGCAGCCGGTCGACGGGCGCCTCGCCCTCGGTCTCCAGGAGGTAGATCACCTCGAAGCCGGGCCCCGAGCCGGGACCGTGACCGTGGGCGGAGGCGTGGGCGGAGGGGGCGGCGTGGGCGGCGTGGGCGGAGGCGTGGGCCGGGGCGGCGCCGGAGCCGGAGCTGCTCTCCGCGCCGCTGACGGGGCCGTTCGCCGCACGGCTGCCTGCGCGGCTTGCCGCACCGCCGTCGCTCCCGTCGCGGTCGCCTTCGCCGCCGGCCGCCGCGTCGGCGTACTCGGCGTACTCGGTGCGCTCGGTGCACTCGGTGCAGGGGCCGAACGGGCCGAAGGCGTCGGCCGCGTCCGCCACGGCCTCCAGCGCGTCCGCCGCGTGCGCCGCGGCCTCGGGCGGGGCCGCGTCGGGCGCCGCGGCGTGCTCGTGGCGCAGCGAGGTGCCGGCGCCGGGAGTGGCCGCGCCGGCGGGGAAGACCGCGGCCTGCCCGGTCAGCGCCTCGCCGAGCGCGCCGAGCACGGCGACCAGGCCCAGGCCGCCCGCGTCGACCACGCCGGCCTGGCGCAGGACGCCGAGCCGGCCGGGCGTCGCCGCGAGGGCGGCCAGCGCGCCGGCGTGGGCCGCTCGGGCCACCTCGCCGAGCTCCCCCTCCGCCGACTCCGCGGCGTCCGCGGCGGCCGCCGCGACGGTGAGCATCGTCCCCTCCACCGGCCGCGCCACCGCGCGGTACGCCGCCTCCGCCGCTCCCCGCAGCCCCCGCCGCAGCACCTCGGCTCCGCCGCGGGCCCCTTCCTGCCCCGCGCCGGGCGCCGCGATCGCCTCGTTCATGCCGCGCAGCAACTGCGCGAGGATCGTCCCGGAATTGCCCCGGGCGCCGATGAGCGCGCCGTGGGACATCGCGCGGAACGCCTCGGTGAGGGTGGGCCGGGGGGCGTCCGCGGCGCCGGGGCCGGCGGGCGGGCCGTCGCGTGGCCGTCGAACGCGGCCTCGACGGCCTGCGCCGCGGACTCGACGGTCAGATAGAGGTTGGTGCCGGTGTCACCGTCGGCGACGGGGTAGACGTTGATCGCGTCGATCTCCTCGCGGGCCCGGCCGAGCGCCCGCAGGGACAGCCTGCACCATGCGCGCACCGCGGAAGCGTCGAGCGAGGGCGGCAACGAATTCCTCCTGGGACACCGGGCGGGCGGGGCGGGCGCGCGGGACGGGCGGATCTTGGGCTGCTGCCCGAGCGTAGTCGCGGCGGCGCCCGCACAGCGCCCTCGCGGCGCTGTGCGCGCCCCCGGCCTGCGGCGGGAGGAGGCCGCCGACCATGGTAGTTTCGTTGTACGGGAGCGGGCGTTGTATGCTGCTCCGGTTGCCCGGGGCTCTCTCGGGCTTTTCATCGTAAATGCATCTGAAGTCTTTGGAGTGACCCGTGGCTGCCAACTGCGACGTCTGCGGCAAGGGGCCGGGCTTCGGCAACAGCATCTCCCACTCGCACCGCCGTACCCCGCGTCGCTGGAACCCGAACATCCAGCGCGTGCGGGCGGTCGTCGGGAAGACGCCGAAGCGCCTCAATGTCTGCACCTCGTGCATCAAGGCCGGCAAGGTCTCGCGCTGAGCCTGGCCGGCGCCCCCGTGCGAGCGGGGACGACCGGTCCCGCGCTCGTACGCACGCGTACGTCGTAGCAGTGCAGCCCTTGCGGCCTCGAAGAGCCGGTCCACCTCGCGGTGGGCCGGCTCTTCCGCGTGCCGCGGCCCGGTAGGCGCCCGCCGCGCCCGCGCACCCCCTCCCCAGCCCGCGCACCCCCCGGCCGCGTGCGCTCTCCCGGCCCGCCCGCGCTCAGTCGCGTCCGGCACCGCCCCGCCACCGCCACCCGTGGTCGACCGGGCCGATCCCCGCGCCCAGCGGGAAGCCGCCCGCGATCGCGCCGGTGACGTACTCCTTGGCCAGGCCGACCGCCTCGGGGACCGGCAGGCCGCGCGCGAGGTGGCAGGCCAGCGCGCTGGCCAGGGTGCAGCCGGTGCCGTGGGTGTGCCGGTTGGGGTACCGCGGCGCCCGGTACCAGTGCTCGGTGCGGCCGTCGCTGAGCAGGTCGACGGACTCGGCGTGATGCTCCGCGCCGGGCAGGTGGCCGCCCTTGACCAGCGCCCAGCGCGGTCCGAGCGCGAGCACCGCCTCGGCCGCGGCCCGCATCCCGTCCTCGTCGCGCACGACGACGCCGGTGAGCAGCGCGACCTCGTCCAGGTTGGGGGTGGCGACGGTGGCCGTGGGCAGCAGCAGCCCGCGTACGGCCTCGGTCGCGTCGGCGGCGAGCAGGGCGTCGCCGTGCTTGGAGACGCCCACCGGGTCGACCACCACGGGCACGCCGCGCGCGGCGTGCCCGGCGAGCAGGTCCGCGACGGCCGCGGTGAGCGCGGCCGAGGAGAGCATGCCGGTCTTGACCGCCTGCACGCCGATGTCGTCGACGACCGCGCGGAACTGCGCGCGGACCGCCTCCTCCGGCAGCTCCCAGGAGCCGGTCACGCCCAGGGAGTTCTGCGCGGTGACGGCGGTCAGCACGCTCATGCCGTGCACGCCGTGGGCGAGCATCGTCTTCAGGTCGGCCTGGACGCCGGCGCCGCCGCCGGAGTCGGAGCCCGCGACGGTCAGCACCCGGGCCGGGGCCGCCGCGGCGGGCGCGGCCGGCGGCGAGGGCGGCGGCACCGCGGTGTCCGGCCGCCCGGATCGCGGCGTCATGCCCGCCCGTCCCCGCCGAAGTGGTCCCAGCCCGGCGCCTTGTCCCAGGGCGCGCCGTCGACGGTGACCTGCGGGGCGCGGCCCGCGGGCGCCGTCGTCTCGCCGATGACCCGCCAGCGGGCCGGGAGTTTGACGTCGCGCGGGAAGAGCGCGACGAGCGCGTGGTCCTCGCCGCCGGTCAGCACCCAGTGCAGCGGGTCGACGCCGACCGCCTGGCCGATGTCGGTCATCTGGGCCGGCACGTCGATGTCGGCGGACCGCAGGTCGATGTCCACGCCGCTGGCCGCCGCGATGTGGCCGAGGTCGGCCACCAGGCCGTCGCTGACGTCGGTCATCGCGGTGGCGCCGAGTTCGGAGGCGGCGGGACCCGCGTGGTACGGCGGCTCGGGCCTGCGGTGGGCCTCGACGAAGGCGCGCGGCGAGCGGAATCCGCGGGAGAGCACCGCGTAGCCGGCGGCGGACCAGCCGAGCCAGCCGGTGACCGCGACGATGTTTCCGGGCCGGCCTCCCGAACGAGTGACGGCGGAACGGCTGCGCAGGTCCCCCAGTGCGGTGACGGCGACCGTGATGGTGTCGCCGCGCACCACGTCGCCGCCGACCACCGCGGCGCCGGCCACCTGGCACTCGTCGCGGATGCCGTCCATCAGCTCCACCGGCCAGGTGGCCGGCAGGTCGGCGGGGACCACCAGGCCGAGCAGCACCGCGGTCGGCACCGCGCCCATGGCGGCGATGTCGGCGAGGTTCTGCGCGGCGGCCTTGCGGCCGACGTCGTAGGCGGTGGACCAGTCGCGCCGGAAGTGCCGGTTCTCCAGCAGGATGTCGGTGGTGGCGACCACCCGGCGGTCGGGCGCGGTCACCACGGCGGCGTCGTCGCCGGGGCCGATCTTCACCGCGGGGGTCGAGGTGAGTCGGGCGGTCAGTTCCCCGATGAGCCCGAACTCCCCCAGCTCGCCCACAGTCCCCTTCATATGGCCGTCCCCTTCACTGCGTGCACCGCGTGCACGGACTTCGCTGCGTATTTCCCGTCAAATCCGGGGCCCGGGTACCGCGCGGGTCTCCCCGCCGCGCTCGGTGACGCGATAACGTGGCGTCCCCCTTCCCACATGATCCTCGAAGCCGCCCTGGAGGTTCCGTGGTACAGGCGTACATCCTGATCCAGACCGAGGTCGGCAAGGCCTCGGCAGTCGCGGAGGTGATCTCCAAGCTCGACGGCGTCATCCAGGCCGAGGACGTCACGGGACCCTATGACGTCATCGTCCGGGCGCAGGCGGACACGGTCGACGAACTCGGCCGGATGGTGGTCGCCAAGGTCCAGCAAGTGGACGGCATCACCAGAACCCTGACCTGCCCGGTCGTCCATATCTAGCCCCCCACTATGCTCACCCGGTGATGTTTCGCCGCCGGGCCGCGCTGATCGCCGTGTCCGCCGTCGCATGCTCGTCCGCGGCGGCGGTCTACGCGTCCACGTCCGGTACGGACGAGACGGTGGCCGTGCCGGTTCCGGACCAGCGGGTCGCCGCGTACTGCGCCGCGCTGCACGCGCGGCTGCCGTCGAAGGTCGACGGGCTGCCCCGGCATGATCTCAAGCCGCGCTCGGACCTGACCGCCGGTTGGGGCGATCCGTCGATCGTGCTGCGCTGCGGGGTGCCGCGGCCGGGCGTGGACGCCGACCCGGACGCCGACGGCGTGGACGTGGACGGCGTCGGCTGGGTCATCGAGCGCGAGCCCGGCGGGGCCTTCCGGCTGACCACGACGCTGCGCAAGGCGTACGTCGAGGTGACGCTGCCCAGGAAGTACGCCGACGATCTCGGTCCGCTGACCGATCTCGCCGGCGCGGTCAAGAAGACCATCCCCGAGGGCATCTGAACCCGGCCGCGGCTGCCGACCGCGGCCCCCGGCCGCGGGACGCGGGTCGTCGCCGCGCCGCGCCCCGGCCCGTGCGCCGGTTCAGCGCAGCCCGGTGGAGCGGCGCAGCGCCGCCTGGATCAGCAGGTCGACCAGTTCGGCGTAGTCCACGCCGCTCTCACGCCACATCCGCGGGTACATCGAGATGGGCGTGAAGCCGGGCATGGTGTTGATCTCGTTGATCACGAACTCGCCGCTGTCCAGCAGGAAGAAGTCCGCGCGCACCAGCCCCTCGCAGGACGCGGCCTCGAACGCCGCGACCGCCAGCCGCCGCACCTCGGCGGTCTGCTCGGGGGTCAGCGGCGCGGGCACCACGCCCTCGGCGGAGTCGATGTACTTCGCCTCGAAGTCGTAGAAGCCGTGCGCGGTGCTCGGCGGGATCTCGGCGGGCACCGAGGCGCGCGGGCCGTCGGCGAACTCCAGCACGCCGCACTCGATCTCCCGGCCGCGCAGCAGCGCCTCGACGACGACCTTCGGGTCGTGGCCGCGGGCCTCCTCGATCGCCGCGTCCAGGCCCTCGGGGCCGTCGACCTTGGTGATGCCGATGGACGAGCCGGCCCGTGCCGGCTTCACGAACAGCGGCCAGCCGTGCTCGGCGGCGAAGGCCAGCACCCGGTCGCGCGCGGCGGCCGGGTCGCGGTCGAAGTCCCGCGGGCGGATCACCGTGTACGGGCCGACGGCCAGACCGAAGGAGGTGAAGATCCGCTTCATGTACTCCTTGTCCATGCCCACCGCGGAGGCGAGCACGCCGGCCCCGACGTACGGCACGCCGGACAGCTCCAGCAGGCCCTGGAGGGTGCCGTCCTCGCCGTACGGGCCGTGCAGCAGCGGGAAGACCACGTCGACGTCGCCGAGCGCCTTGGGCACCGCGCCGGCCTCGGTGTAGACGACCTCGCGGCTGGCCGGGTCGACCGGCAGCACCACGGCGCCGTCGTGGTCGGTGACCTGCTCGACGGTGGGCATCCGGCGTTCCTCGATGGCCATCCGCTCGGGCGCGTCGGCGGTCAGCGCCCAGCGCCCCTCGGACGTGATGCCGATCGGCAGGACGTCGTACTTGTCGCGGTCGATGGCCCGCAGCACGCTGGCCGCGGTCACCACGGACACGCCGTGCTCGCTGCTGCGGCCGCCGAAGACGACGGCGACGCGGGGTTTGCGGTCGAACTTCTGCAGGTGGCTCATATCGCCTTGACCTTACCGTTCGGGCTTGGCTGAGCGTGACATCAACTCCTTGACGGCTACCACGGGTGGCTTCCCGTTGTGCACGATGTCGACCACGGTCTCGGTGATCGGCATGTCGACGCCGTGCCGGCGGGCCAGATCGGCCACCGACTCGCAGGACTTGACGCCTTCGGCGGTCTGGCTGGTGACCGCGATGGTCTCGGCGAGGCTCATGCCGCGGCCGAGGTTGCGCCCGAAGGTGTTGTTGCGGGACAGCGGCGAGGAGCAGGTGGCGACGAGATCGCCCATGCCGGCCAGGCCCGCGAAGGTGTGCGCGTCGGCGCCCATCGCCAGGCCCAGCCGGGTGGTCTCGGCCAGGCCGCGGGTGATCAGCGACGCCTTGGTGTTGTCGCCCATGCCCATGCCGGCCGCGATGCCGACGGCCAGCGCGATCACGTTCTTCACCGCGCCGCCGAGTTCGCAGCCGACCACGTCGGTGTTGGTGTACGGGCGGAAGTAGCCGGTGTGGCAGGCGGACTGGATGCGCCGGGCGACGGCCTCGTCGGTGCAGGCGACGACGGCGGCGGCGGGCTGCCGGGCGGCGATCTCGGGGGCGAGGTTGGGTCCCGACAGCACGGCGATACGGCCGGCGACGGCGGGGTCCGGGCCGCCGGCGCGGGCCCCGGCGGCGGTGCCCGTTCCGGTGACGATCTCCTCGATGACCTCGCTCATCCGCTTGGCGGTGCCGAGTTCGACGCCCTTCATCAGGCTGACCAGCACGGCGTCCGGGCGCAGCAGCGGCGCCCAGGAGGCGAGGTTGGCGCGCAGCGACTGCGAGGGGACGGCCAGGAAGACGAACTCCGCGTCGGCGGCGGCCTGCGCGGGGTCGGCGGTCGCGGTGACGGAGGGCGGCAGTTCGCGGTCGGGGAAGGTCTCGGGGTTGCGGCGCTCGGCGTTGATCGCGGCGACGAGGTCGGGGCGCCGGCCCCACAGCGAGACCTGGCAGCCGGCGTCGGCCAGCACCGCGGCGAAGGCCGTGCCCCACGAACCCGTGCCGTAGACCGCGCAGCGGACCGTCATGCGCCGTCCTCTTCCCCGCCCGCGGCGTCCTTCACCGCGGGGTCGTTCGCCGTCGGGTCGTCCGGCGCGTCCACCGGGGTGCCGTCGAGGCGGACGCGGGTGCGCTTGCGCTGGTCCCACAGGCCCGCGGGCGCGGGCTCGCCGCGCACCTCGGCCAGCAGGTCCTTGACCGCCTCCATGATCACCGCGGTCGCCTCGCGCAGCACCTCGGCGGTGGGCTCCTTGCCGTAGAAGGCGCTGAGGTCCACCGGCGGGCCGGCCAGCACGCGGTGCGTCTTGCGCGGGAAGAGCCGGGGCTTCTTCGCGTAGGGCGGCAGCAGTTCGTTGGCGCCCCACTGGGCGATCGGGATGACCGGCGCCTTGGTGAGCAGCGCGACGCGGGCCACGCCGGTCTTGGAGACCATCGGCCACATCTCGGGGTCGCGGGTGAGCGTGCCCTCGGGGTAGAAGACCACGCACTCGCCCTTGTGCACGGCCTCGACGGCGGCGCGGAACGCGGCCGCGGCGTCGGCGGTGGCCCGGAAGACCGGGATCTGCCCGGTGCCGCGCATGAATGAGCCGACGATGAACGGCGTGAACAGCCCGGCCTTCGCCAGGAAGCGTGGAACACGGCCGGTGTTGTACTGGAAATACGCGTACGCGAACGGGTCGACGTGTGAGTTGTGGTTCACCGCCGTGAGGAATCCGCTGTCGGCCGGAATGTTCTCCATTCCGCGCCAGTCGCGCTTGAACAGGACAATGAGCGGCGGCTTCACGATCATGGCCGCCAAGCGGTACCAGAAACCGATTCTGCGGCGGGGCACGCGGACTCCTCTTCGTTTCGACGGCGCTGCCGCTCAGCATCGCGGCAACCAGAGACTAACGCCAGGTCTGCGCCGCCACCGGGGCACCCGTGGGGTTCGCGGCCGGGGCCGGCCCGGCGCCCGGCCCGCCGCGCGGACGCCGACGCGCGCGTCACGGGGGTGGCCTCCGGGGCTTTCGGGGCGTCGCGGACCGGTCGGCGACAATGGTGCGGTGACGGCGAAGAGTACGGACGGGTGGGCGCTGGTCGTGCCGCTCAAGCCGCTTGCGGTGGCCAAGAGCAGGCTCGGCGCGGAGGTCGGCGGCGACGCCAGGGCCGCGCTGGCACTGGCGTTCGCGGTGGACACGGTGGCGGCGGCGCTGGCCTGCCCGCGGGTGCGCGAGGTGACGGTGGTCACCGACGACCCGGTGGCGGGGGCGGAACTGGCCGCGCTCGGCGCGTTCGTGGCGCCGGACGCCCCGGCGGCCGGACTGAACGCGGCGCTGCGGCACGGCGCGGCCCTGGCCCGGCAGCGCGCGGCGGGCCGCGCGGTCGCGGCGCTGAACGGCGATCTCCCGGCCTTGCGGCCCGCGGAGCTGTCTGCGGTGCTCGGGGAGGCCGCACGCGCGCCGGAGCGGGCGTTCCTGGCCGATACGGCGGGCGTGGGGACAACGTTGCTCAGCGCCGCGGCCGGCGTGGAGCTCTCCCCGGCTTCGGCGGACCGTCCCGGGCCCGCCATCTCGCCTCCGGGGCCCGCGAGATCCTGCTGGCCGACGTGCCCTCGGTCCGGCAGGACGTGGACACCGCGGACGACCTGCGCGCGGCGCTCGCGCTGGGCGTGGGCCCGCGGACCGCGGCCGTCACGGCGGACCTGCTGCCCACCTGCTGCTGAGCCGTGCCACGGCCGGCCGGCGTGACCGGTGCGAGCGGGGGCGAGCGGGTGCGAGCGGGTGTGAGCGGGTGGGCACAGCGGCCGGCGCGCGGCCGGCGTGACTAGGCTGGCGGCATGCAGGCGACCGCGTTCACCTTCGATGCCGAGACCCGCGCGGGCAGTGTGCTGCTCGACGACGGGACGCCGCTGCCGTTCGACGCGGCGGCCTTCGACGCGGGCGCGCTGCGGCTGCTGCGCCCGGGCCAGCGGGTGCGCATCCGCACCGAGGGCGCGGGCGACGCCCGCCGCGTCGTCTTCGTCACCCTCGCGACGTACCCCGACCCGAGGCCCTGACGCCCCTGACGCCCCTGTCGCCGAGGAGCCGGCGAGCCCGCAAGCCCGCGATCCCGCGAGCCCGCGGCGACAGGGCGGCCCGAAGACAGCGCGGGCCGGGTTCCCCTTGGGGGCCCGGCCCGTCGCGATGGTGCGGGTGGTGCGGGTGGTGCGTGGTGGTGCGGGAGCGGCTCGCGTATCACCTCGCGGCGGTGCGCTTGGCCGCGGACTTGCGGGTGGCTCGCTTGGCCGGGGCCTTCTTGGCGGTGGCCTTCTTCGCCGGGGCCTTCTTGGCCGCCGCCTTCTTGGCGGTGGTCTTCTTGGCCGCGGTCTTCTTCGCGGTCGTCTTCTTGGCGGCGGTCTGCTTCGCCGCGGTCTTCTTCGCGGTGGTGGTCTTCTTCGCCGCCGCCTTGCTCGCAGGGGTGGCCTTCTTGGCCGCCGCCTTCTTGGTGGTGGTCCGCGCCGTGCTGGACGCGCCGCCGCTCAGGCTGCCCTTGGGGGCCTTCTTGACCGAGACCTCGCCGCCGCGCGGAAGCTTCTTGGACCCGCTGACCAGGTCCTTGAACCCCTGCCCAGCCCGGAACCGCGGCACGGAGGTCTTCTTGACCCGGACCCGCTCCCCGGTCTGGGGGTTGCGGGCGTAACGGGCGGGACGCTCGACCTTCTCGAACGAGCCGAACCCGGTGACCGAGACCCGGTCGCCGGCGACCACGGCGCGGACGATCGCGTCGAGAACCGCGTCGACCGCGTCCGCGGCGTTCTGCCGGCCGCCTACCTTGTCGGCAATCGCTTCTACGAGCTGCGCCTTGTTCACGTCTTCCCCTTCGGAACTTTGCCCGGCGAATGAGTACGGGCTGATTTCGCACGCTAGGCGGATATATACCGCAAATCAAATACGAAACGGGCGAATCACCCTTGTGCCGCAACGAACTCGGGGCTCCCGGCGATCAGCGATCAGGGATTCCGAGCTCGTCCAACTCAGCCGTTAACACGTCCAGACGCCGTACCGCGCCGGCGAGATCGCGCTTGGCGACGGCGGTCACCGCGAGCAACCGCCGACTCAACTCCCGCCGTGTCCCATCAGGGACTTCGGCATTCGCCACACGTGTGTGCGCCTGCTTCAGACGCGCCGCCAGAACCCCGTAGAGGTCGAGTTGGCGGTCGCGTTCCATGCGTCGATTGTGCCATCTGCGGGGAGTTGTCGCGGGCTACAGGGCCAACCGGGTGTCGCGGGGCCCGCCGGGCCGGCCGCCGGCCGCCGCCACCGGGCCCCGCAAACACCGCGAAGCGCCCCGCCGCGGTCTCCGCGGAGTGCGGAGAACGGGCGGGGAGCGCTTCGGAGAGTGACGGCCGGCGGCCGTCCGGGAGTGCGTCGGCGTGCGTGCGGCGGCTCAGACCTGCACGGTGGTCGGCTTGAAGGACGGCCGGCGCGCCTCGAACGCGGCGATCTCGGCCTCGTTGGCGAGCGTCAGGCTGATGTCGTCCAGCCCTTCCAGCAGCCGCCAGCGGGCGTTGTCGTCCAGTTCGAACGCCGCGGTGACGCCCTCGGCGCGCACCTCGCGGGCGACCAGGTCCACGGTGATCTCCGCAGCCGGGTCGGCCTCGGTGAGCTTCCACAGCTGTTCCACCACGGACTGCGGCAGCACCACCGTGAGCAGGCCGTTCTTCAGCGAGTTGCCGCGGAAGATATCCGCGAACCGGGAGGAGATCACGGTCTTGAAGCCGTAGTTCTGCAGCGCCCAGACCGCGTGCTCGCGCGAGGAGCCGGTGCCGAAGTCGGGGCCGGCCACCAGGACGGTGGCGCCCGCCCGCTCGGGGGCGTTGAGGATGAACTGCGGGTCCTTGCGCCACGCCTCGAACAGCCCGTCCTCGAAGCCGTTGCGGGTGACCTTCTTCAGCCAGTGCGCGGGGATGATCTGGTCGGTGTCGACGTTGCTGCGGCGCAGCGGCACGGCCCGGCCGGTGTGGGTGGTGAAGGCTTCCATCGGGCTCAGACCTCCGTCAGGGCAGGGGCGTCGGACAGATCGGCGGGCGAGGAGAGCCGGCCGGTGACCGCGGTCGCCGCGGCGACCTGCGGGGAGACCAGGTGGGTGCGGCCGCCCTTGCCCTGCCGCCCCTCGAAGTTGCGGTTGGAGGTGGACGCGGAGCGCTCGCCGGGCGCGAGTTGGTCGGGGTTCATGCCCAGGCACATCGAGCAGCCGGCGTGCCGCCATTCGGCGCCCGCCTCGGTGAACACCTTGTCCAGGCCCTCCTCGACGGCCTGCAGGGCGACCCGTACCGAGCCGGGTACGACCAGCATGCGGACGCCGTCGGCCACCTTGCGGCCCTTGACCACCGAGGCGGCGGCGCGCAGGTCCTCGATCCGCCCGTTGGTGCAGGACCCGACGAAGACGGTGTCGACCGCGACCTCGCGCAGCGGCTGGCCGGGGTTGAGGCCCATGTACTCCAGGGCCTTCTCCGCGGCGAGCCGGTCGCTGGGGTCGTCGAAGGCGGCCGGGTCGGGCACCGACGCGCTCAGCGGCGCGCCCTGGCCCGGATTGGTGCCCCAGGTGACGAACGGCGCGAGCCCGGCCGCGTCGATCCGCACCTCGTGGTCGAAGACCGCGTCGTCGTCGGTGCGCAGCGTCTTCCAGTACGCGACCGCCGCGTCCCAGTCCTCGCCCTTGGGCGCGTGCGGACGGCCTTCGAGGTAGTCGAAGGTGGTCTGGTCGGGGGCGATCATGCCGGCCCTGGCGCCGGCCTCGATCGACATGTTGCAGATGGTCATCCGGGCCTCCATCGACAGCTTCTCGATGGCCGAGCCGCGGTACTCGATGACGTAGCCCTGGCCGCCGCCGGTGCCGATCCGGGCGATGACGGCGAGGATCAGGTCCTTGGCGGTGACGCCGTCGGGCAGTTCGCCGTCGACGGTGATCGCCATGGTTTTGAAGGGGGCCAGCGGCAGCGTCTGGGTGGCCAGCACGTGCTCGACCTGCGAGGTGCCGATGCCGAACGCCAGCGCGCCGAACGCTCCGTGGGTGGAGGTGTGGCTGTCGCCGCAGACCACCGTGGTGCCCGGCTGGGTCAGGCCCAGCTGCGGTCCCACCACGTGGACGACGCCCTGCTCGACGTCGCCGAGCGGGTGCAGCCGGACGCCGAACTCCGCGCAGTTCTTGCGCAGCGTCTCCAGCTGGGTGCGCGAGACCGGGTCGGCGATGGGCTTGTCGATGTCGAGGGTCGGGGTGTTGTGGTCCTCGGTGGCGATGGTGAGGTCGGTGCGGCGGACCTTCCTGCCGTTCATCCGCAGCCCGTCGAACGCCTGTGGGCTGGTCACCTCGTGCAGCAGGTGGAGATCGATGAAGAGCAGATCGGGCTCGCCCTCGGCGCGGCGGACGACGTGGTCGTCCCAGACTTTCTCCGCGAGTGTCCTACCCATCGCTGTCCTCCCGGCCCGCGCCCTCGCGGGCAGATTGGTGGTTGTCCCGCACCGCGCCGTCGTGTGCTGTGGTGCGCTGTGGGTCCAGCGTGACAAGTTCCACGGGAAAGTGAACTTGCGTTTCACACTCTGAGACGCGAGTATCGTTGCATGGACAACTCTAGCGGCGTCGGCGTTCTCGACAAGGCGGCTCTGGTGCTCAGCGCGCTGGAGTCCGGTCCGGCCACCCTGGCCGGGCTCGTCGGCGCCACGGGTCTGGCCCGCCCCACCGCGCACCGGCTCGCGGTCGCGCTCGAACACCATCGCATGGTGGCCCGCGACATGCAGGGCCGCTTCATCCTGGGGCCGCGGCTGTCGGAGCTGGCCGCCGCGGCCGGCGAGGACCGGCTGCTGGCCACCGCCGGACCGGTGCTGACCCACCTGCGGGACGTGACCGGCGAGAGCGCCCAGCTCTACCGCCGCCAGGGCGACATGCGGATCTGCGTCGCCGCGGCGGAACGCCTGTCCGGACTGCGGGACACCGTGCCGGTCGGCTCCACGCTGCCGATGAAGGCGGGCTCGGCCGCGCAGGTCCTGATGGCCTGGGAGGAGCCGGAGCGGCTGCACCGCGGGCTGCAGGGGGCGCGCTTCACCGCGACCGCGCTGTCCGGCGTACGGCGCCGGGGCTGGGCGCAGTCGATCGGCGAGCGCGAGCCGGGCGTGGCCTCGGTCTCGGCGCCGGTGCGCGGGCCGTCGAACCGGGTGGTGGCCGCGGTGTCGGTGTCCGGCCCGATCGAGCGGCTCACCCGGCACCCGGGCCGGATGCACGCCCAGGCCGTGGTCGACGCCGCCGCCCGGCTCACCGAGGCGCTGCGCCGCAACGGCTGACCCGTCAGCACCGGCGCGCCCTGGCGACCGGACGGTATGCGGGGCGGAGGGGCGGAGGGGCGGCGGGGCGCACCGGGGACGTACGGCGGCGGAACCGCGCACGGGCGGCCCCCGCCGCGCAGGGGCGGCCCCCCGCGACCGCGGACTACAGTGGGCGCCGATGACCGCAACCGTCCCTGAGCCGGTGTTCTGGACCGACGACTCGTCGGTCTGCGAAGCCCTGGCCCACGGCACGGACATCGCCGCCCACTTCCACGACTTCGGCCAGCTCAGGTACGCCGCCTCGGGCGCGCTGGTCACCTCGACCCAGGCCGGCACCTGGGTGGCGCCGGCCAGCCGGATCACCTGGATCCCGCCGTTCTGCGTGCACAGCAGCCGCTCGTACGGCGACACCGACGTCCGGCTGCTCGGGGTCCCCGCCGGGCCGGCCGGGCAACTGCCCGCGCAGCCCTGTGTGTTCACGGCCAGCGCGCTGATGCGCGAGGCGTTCCTCGCGGTGGTCGGCGACCGCGAGCCGGCCGACGGCCCGCGCGGCCGGCTGCTGCTCCAGGTCGTCGTCGCGGAGCTGGTCCGCGCGCCGCGGGAGCCGCTGCGCCTGCCGGAGCCGGCCGACCCCCGGCTCAAGGCCGTCACCGACCTGCTGCACGCGGACCCGGCGAACCCGGCGACACTCGCCGAGCTGGGCCACAGGACCGGTTCGAGCGAGCGCACTCTCAGCCGGCTGTTCGGCAGCGAGCTGTCCATGAGCTTCCACCAGTGGCGCACCCTGCTGCGCGTCCAGCGGGCGCTGCTCGCGCTCTGCGAGGGCGCCTCGGTCACCGACACCGCGATCCGGCTGGGCTGGTCGAACCCGAGCAGCTTCATCGAGGCGTTCACCGAACTCGTCGGCCAGACTCCCGGCCGCTACCGCTCCGCCGCGCGCACCGCACGCTGAGCGCGGCGGCCGCGGCGGCCTGGCGGCCTGGCGGGTCGGCCGTATTCGCGGGCGGGACAACGGTGGCACGCCCGCTCGTCCGCCGCCCATCGTTGACGCATGCCTCATCACCTCGACGCGCACGATCCCCCTGACGCCCGCGGTTCCCGTGACGCGCGGAGCGCTTCCGCCGCGGCGGCCGCCGCCGCGGCCTCCTCCGGTGTGACGATGGGCGACCTGATCGTGCAGGCCCTGACCCGGCACCGTTCGTCCGAGGCCTTCGTCGCCGGCGACCGGCGGCTGACCTACGCACAGGTCCGCGACCTGGTCTCGCGGTTCGCGGCCGCGCTGGGCGGGCGCGGCGTCGGACACGGCACGGGCGTCACGATGCTCAGCCCGAACATGCCCGAGTCGTGGATCGTCCAGGCGGCGACGTATCTGCTGGGCGGGCGCTTCACCGGCCTCCAGGCGCTGGCCTCGGCCGAGGATCACATGGCCGTGTGCCAGGACGCGCGGGCCGCGGTGCTGGTGGTGACCGCGGCCCTGGAGGAGCACGGGCGCCACGTCCTCGCCGAGGTGGACTCGCTGGAGCACCTGATGGTGATCCCGGCCGCGGGCGGCCTGCCCGAGGGCGAGTCCCACCCGGCCCGCCCGCTGGACCGCGGTCCCGCCGCCGAGACGGACGTGGCGTGGCTGCAGTACACCGGCGGCACAACCGGGCGGCCCAAGGGCGTGATGCAGCCCCACCGGTCGATGGTGCAGATGGTCCACACGCACCTCGCCGAGTTCGAAACCTCGCACGGCCGCAGGCCGCGCTGTACATCGGCGGCATGGGCCCGCGCGGCGGCAACTTCTCCAACGACCTGATCCGCCGCTACGGCTACGAGGCGCAGGCCCGGCAGATCCAGGACCTCTATCTCGACGGCAACAAGAAGGAGGCCGAGGCGAAGGTGCCGCTGGAGCTGCTGGAGCAGGTGAACCTCGTCGGTCCGGCGTCCTACGTCAGGGAGCGGATCGCGGCCTTCCGCGAGTCCGGGGTGACCGGCCTGCAGGTGACCCCGGTCGGCGGCGATCCCGCCGGGCTGGTGCGCCGGCTCAAGGAGTGGACGGCCTGACACGGGCGGCGTGCCCGGTGGCTGAGGCCCACGGAAAAAGGCCCGCGCCCCGCGGAACGGATTCTGCGGGGCGCGGACCTTTTCGCTCGGACGTACCCCCGACCGGATTCGAACCGGCGCTACCGCCTTGAGAGGGCGGCGTGCTAGGCCGCTACACAACGGGGGCCCTGGCGATCCTCGCCTCGAACCGGCCGGGAGCGACCCGGAGGGCACGGAATGGAAGGATCTGTACCCCCGACCGGATTCGAACCGGCGCTACTGCCTTGAGAGGGCAGCGTGCTAGGCCGCTACACAACGGGGGCTCGCACTATTGACGTGCTGCTGGGGTACCAGGACTCGAACCTAGACTAACTGAACCAGAATCAGTCGTGCTGCCAATTACACCATACCCCACCAAAACTCAACCCCCCGAAGGGGGCTTCGTTCGGCTTGCGATCACCGGCCGGCCTTTCGGCCCGCTCCGGCGGCGCAGGAAGAACATTACCCGATGCGGGTCAGCGCTCCAAAACGAGTATGCGGAGGGCGACCTGGGCGTGTCCCGGCCGCTTCTAGCGGTGCGCGGTGACCCTGTTGGTGAGGGTGCCGACGGACTCGATGGAGACCGAGACCTGGTCCCCGTCGCGCAGCGGACCGACGCCGGCCGGGGTGCCGGTGAGCAGGACGTCGCCGGGCAGCAGCGTCATGGCCTCGGTGATGTTCACGACGAGGTCCTCGATGGAGTTCAGCATCTGGCTGGTGCGGCCGGCCTGGCGCAGCTCGCCGTTGACGGTCGCGGTGATCGCCAGGTCGGAGGCGGCGGCGAGGTCGACGCCGGTCTCGATCCAGGGACCGAGCGGGCAGGAGGAGTCGAAGCCCTTGGCCCGGGCCCACTGCTTCTCGGTCTTCTGGGTGTCGCGCGCGGTGACGTCGTTGGCGCAGGTGAAGCCGAGGATGACGTCCTTGACCCGCTCGCGCGGCACGTCCTTGCACAGCCGGCTGATCACCACGGCGAGTTCGGCCTCGTGGTGGACCTCCCGGGAGAAGGACGGCAGCACGATCGCGTCGCCGGGGCCGATCACCGACGTGGACGGCTTGAAGAACGCCCAGGGCGCGGCGGGCACCTCGTTGCCCAGCTCGGCGGCGTGGTCGGCGTAGTTGCGGCCGATGGCGACGACCTTGTTCGGCAGGACCGGGGGCAGCAGCCGCACCTTGTCCAGCGGCACCTTGGTGCCGGACAGCTCGAAGTCCGCGAACGGGATGCCCTTGATGATGTCGACGACGAGTCCCTCGAAGCTGTCGGGACCCGTGGGGTCGCCCTCGACCGCTCCGAAGGCGACATTGCCGTCGATGGAGAACCTGGCGATGCGCATACCGCCACACTAGGGCGTGCCGCGCGCCGGTCGGCGTCAGCCCGCGGTGGGGGCCTTCGGCAGCTCGGTGAGTACCGTGCGGCGCGGGTTCGCGGTGCGCTGCGGCAGCGGCGCAGCGTCGGCGTCCCGCACCGGGACGGCGGCCGGGCGCGGCGCGTCGGCGTCGGTCGCGTCGGTCAGGTGTGCCAGGGTGGTGCGCCGCGGGTTGGCGATCATCTGGCGGAACATCAGGGTGGTCTTCATCTGCCCTACGGCCCTCACGCTGCTTGGCACTCTGTCGTTTTTGTCAACTGTCAGGCTAGTGCCGCCTCTTCCCGCCCGGCGGCGGTCCAGACCTCGCACGGGCTGTGATTTTGCTCACGAATCGCGTCGCGCATCGTGCATTCCGGACACCATCACGGGTATGGGGAAGCGGACATCAGGAGTACACCGGACATTCCGCCCGGGACGCACCCGGACCGGGCGGCGGGACCGCGCAGGTGACACTCGCCCGCTTGATCCGGTTTCCGGGGAATTCACCCTTTTCCACTCGACACTGCGTGGCTGAGTCGATGCGTCGAGTGACGCATTCCAACAGGTCGGCTACGGGCCTTGTTGGGAGATCCGGCACTGTGCTGGAATTCCCGGAACCGCCGCGTCACTTCGGCCGGCGCGCAGGGGGCGCGCACGGAGGCCGAGCGGTGGTGAAGGGCAAGGCCGATCCGAGATCCGGTACGGCTGTCGCCCCCATGACTCGACACCGTCCCTTCCGTTGCGAAGCGGGGGACGCCTGGTCCAGAGGTTGCGACGCTAGTGCAGGGACGTTTCAAGAGGGACAGCGGCGCTGCGGGTGACCCGGAGCAGCAGCCCGGCGGGACCGGCAGCGGTTCCCCGCAAGGGGCGGCCGACTCCGGAACCGCCACGCCGAGCACCGTCGCGGGCGCCGGGCGGACGACCACGCCCAGCGGCATCGAGGCCGGCCGCATCACCGGCCTGGACGGCAAGCCCGGCCCCCGAATAGCCATGCGCAACTGGCGCATCAGCACCAGACTCGTCTCCCTGCTCGCGCTGCCGGTGGTCACCGCCGGCGCCCTCGGCGGTCTGAACATCAAGAGCTCGCTGGACAACATGCACCAGCTCGAGCACATGAAGACCCTGACCGACATCACCGAGCACGCCACCGCACTGGCCTCCGCCCTCCAGGAGGAGCGGGACGACTCGGCCGGCCCGCTGGAGGCCGGCCAGCCGAACAACGACGCGATCGTCTCCAGCCGCGGCAAGACCGACCAGGAGCTGAAGCTCTACAGCCAGGCCACCGACAACATCCAGTCGGACGACTCGGTCTTCAGCGGCGTGCGCGCCGAGCTGCTCTCCATCGGCCAGCAGCTGGGCCAGCTGAGCACCCTGCGCAGCACCGCGTACAGCGACAAGGCCGGCATCTCGCAGACCGTCTCGCAGTACGACTCCCTCATCCAGTCGCTGCTCTCGCTGTCCCAGGACATGGCGCAGGCGACGAACAACCACGAGATGATCCAGGCGACCCGCGCGCTCGCCGCCTTCTCCTCCGCCAAGGAGTACGAGTCGATCCAGCGCGCCGTGGTCAGCGCCGCGTACGCGACCGGCGGCACGCTCTCGCCGAACGACTACCAGACGGTGCACTGGGCCAGCTCCACCGGCGGCACCCAGCTGGACCGGTTCGAGGCCATCTACGGCAAGAAGGACGCCGACGAGCTGCTCGCCCCGATCCAGGGCGGCAACGACACGATCAGCGCCTACGACGCCAACCTGACCCGCATCGCGAAGTCCCCCGAGGGCATCACCAAGATCCACCAGTCGTACCTGGACTGGGACGATGCCGCGAAGACCAAGATCAACGCGATGAGCCAGATCGAGCAGTCGCTGCTCAACGACATGCAGCAGCGCGCCCTGAAGCTGCAGAGCGAGGCCAAGCGGGAGGCGCTGATTTCCGGCGCGATCATCCTGCTGGTGCTCGGCGTCGCGGTGGTCGGCGCCTTCGTCGTGGCCCGGTCGATGATCCGCTCGCTGCGCAGGCTCCAGCAGACCGCGCAGGACGTCGCCCAGAAGCGGCTGCCCGAGCTGGTCAAGCAGCTCTCCGACACCGACCCGCAGGACGTGGACACCTCGGTCGAGTCGATCGGCATCAACAGCCGCGACGAGATCGGCCAGGTGGCCCGCGCCTTCGACGAGGTGCACAGCGAGGCGGTCCGGCTGGCCGCCGAGCAGGCGCTGCTGCGGGGCAACGTCAACGCGATGTTCACCAACCTCTCGCGCCGCAGCCAGGGCCTCATCCAGCGCCAGCTGTCGCTGATCTCCGAACTGGAGTCCCGCGAGGCCGACCCGGACCAGCTGTCCTCGCTGTTCAAGCTGGACCACCTCGCCACCCGTATGCGCCGCAACGGTGAGAACCTGCTGGTCCTCGCCGGTGAGGAGCCGGGCCGCCGGTGGACCCGCCCGGTGCCGCTGGTCGACGTGCTGCGCGCCGCGGCCTCCGAGGTGGAGCAGTACGAGCGGATCGAGCTGACCTCGGTGCCCTCGGCCGAGGTCACCGGCCGCATCGTCAACGACCTCGTGCACCTGCTCGCCGAGCTGCTGGAGAACGCCACGTCGTTCTCCTCGCCGCAGACCAAGGTCCGCGTCACCGGCCACTCGCTGCCGGACGGCCGGGTGCTGATCGAGATCCACGACACGGGCATCGGCCTGTCCCCGGAGGACCTGGCCGACATCAACGAGCGGCTGGCCAGCCCGCCCACGGTGGACGTCTCGGTGTCCCGCCGGATGGGCCTGTTCGTGGTCGGCCGGCTGTCCCTGCGGCACGGCATCCGCATCCAGCTGCGCCCGTCGGACTCCGGCGGCACCACCGCGCTGGTGATGCTGCCCGTCGACGTCACCCAGGGCGGCGCCAACCAGAAGGCCGGCGGCGCGGGCGGGCGGCCGCAGGCCGAGCGCCCGGCCGCGGCGACCGGCAGCGGCATCGCGGGCGCCTTCGGCAACGGCCCCCGGGTGGCGGCGGCCCAGCGAGGCCAGGTCGGCGGCGGGGCGCGCCCCGCCCTCGGCGTCGGCGCGGACGCCCCCGGCGGTCCCGGCGGGCCGCAGCAGGGCGGCCCCGGCGGCCCGCGCTGGTCCGGGCAGGACGGCCGGCCCGCCGCGGGCCAGGGAGGTCAGCCGGGAGGGTTCCCGGACGAGCGGGTGGACGCCCCGCGCGGGCACGAGGAGGTCGAGGCGGCCTCCGCGTTCGACGCGTTCAGCACCTCGGGGCCCCGCGGCGGCCAGCACCCGCAGGGCCAGCAGCACCCGCAGGGCCAGAACGACCAGGGCGGTCAGCCGGGCCTGGCAGAACCCGCAGGGCCAGGCCGGGCAGCCCGGCGGTCCGCAGGACCGACCGCAGTTCCCGCAGGGCCAGGGCCCCGGCGGGCGGCAGCAGGGCGGCTTCCCGCCGCCGCAGCCGCAGAACACCGGCCCCGGCGGCTTCCGCTCCGACGTCTTCGGCGGCCGTCCCGGCCCGATGCAGCGCCAGGGCGGCGGCCCGGGCGGTCAGGGTGACCAGGGCGGCCCCGGCGACACCGCGCAGTTCCCCGCCGTGCGCGGCGGGCAGGGCGGCCCCGGGGACACCGCGCAGTTCCCGCCGGTCCGCGACGACTTCGCGCCGACCGCGCAGGCCGGCGGCCCGGGCGACACCGGCCAGTTCCCCGCCGTCCCGCCGGTCCAGGGCGGTCCCGGCGACACCGGCCAGTTCCCGGCGGTGCAAGGCGGCCAGGGCGATCCCGGCTGGAACGCCGGCGGTCAGGGCCCCGGTCGGCCGGGCGGCGGCCAGGACCCGTACGGCACCGAGCAGTTCCCGGTGCAGGGCGGCCCGGGCGACACCGGCCAGTTCCCCGCCGTGCAGGCGGGCGATCAGGGCGGCCAGGACCGGAGCTACCGGGCCGGCCGGTTCGCCCCGCAGGGCGGCCCCGGCGACACCGGGCAGTTCCCCGCCGTCCAGGGCGGTCCCGGCGCGGCGGGCGACACCGCGCAGTTCCCGCCGGTCAGGGCCGACGGTCCGGCGCCATCCGACACCGGTGAGTTCGCCGCTCCCCCGCAGCCCGGCCGCGGACTCTCCTCTGGTTTGCCGCAGCGCGGTCCCCGCGGGCCGCAGGGCACGCCCGGCTGGACGCCCGGCGCTCCCGCCCCCGCGGGCCCGGCCGGCGGTCCCGGCGCCGACCCGTTCGACACCGGCTCGCAGCAGATGCCCGGCCTCCACGGCGGCAGCGGCCAGTACCCCGTGCAGCAGCCCCAGCAGCAGGCGCCGCGGCAGCCGCAGCACCAGTCCGGCCAGTTCCCGGTGCAGCAGCCGCAGCAGCCCGCGCCGGGCCGGCCCGAGCCCCAGCTGCCGCCGGTCGCCGAGCCGATGGCGCTGCCGCCGGCCCCGACCCGCGGCGACGAGCCGACGCCGATCTTCACCTCGATGGAATCCGACTGGTTCCGCACCGGCCAGGCCGAGCGGATGCAGCAGATCCGCGTCGAGCAGGGCGCGCAGCCGGCCCAGGGACCGCAGGGCGCCCAGGACACCCGCGGCCAGCAGGCCCCGCCGTCGCGCCCGGTGGGCCGCACGGCGCCGCCGCAGCGTCCGCCGGCCGGCCGCCCGGCCCCGGGGGCCCAGCGTCCCGCGGGCGCCCCGCAGCAGCCCGCGCAGGCCGCCTCCCAGGGCGGCGCGGCGGCGCCCGCGGCCCCGGTCGCGCAGCCGCTGCCGCGGGAGACCCCGAACTGGCGGACCTCGCCCAACGACGTGCTGCGGCAGCGGGCCGAGCAGGTCCGCGAGCCCTCGGCCGGCGGGGTGACCCCCTCCGGTCTGCCGCGGCGGGTGCCGCGGGCCAACCTCGTGCCGGGCGGCGCCGCGCAGCCGCCCGCTCCGTCCGGAGGACCGCAGGTCTCCCGGGCGCCGGACGATGTGCGCGGACGTCTGACCAACCTCCGCAGGGGCATCCAGCAAGGCCGGCAGGCCGGCGGCACCACCGACGGCCGTGGCTTCGGCACGAACCACCAGGAGCGCTAGTTGAGTGCGATGAGCCAGGCGGCACAGAACCTGAACTGGTTGATCACCAACTTCGTGGACAACACCCCCGGGGTGTCCCACACCGTGGTGGTCTCCGCCGACGGCCTGCTGCTCGCGATGTCCGACGGATTCCCCCGCGACCGAGCCGACCAGCTCGCCGCCGTCGCCTCCGGCCTGACCTCACTCACCGCCGGAGCCTCCCGCATCTTCGAAGGCGGAAGCGTCAACCAGACCGTCGTCGAGATGGAACGCGGCTTCCTCTTCATCATGTCCGTCTCCGACGGCTCCTCCCTCGCCGTACTCGCCCACCCCGAATGCGACATCGGCCTCGTCGGCTACGAAATGGCCCTGCTCGTCGACCGAGCAGGAGCGGTGCTGACCCCGGATCTCCGCGCGGAGCTCCAGGGCAGCCTGATGCACTGAGACTCGGAAGCGAGTCACCGTATGTTCCCGTCGTTACGCACCAGCGATGCACTGCCCGGACACGGAGGACCCTCATGACCCCGCCACCCGCCTCGCCGGGCCCGTACGGCGCGTCCCACCACGCGCCGTACGGGGTGGAAGGCGACCAGCCGCTGGTGCGGCCGTACGCCATGACCGGTGGCCGCACCCGGCCGCGCTACCAGCTCGCCATCGAGGCGCTGGTGAGCACCACCGCCGACCCGGCGCAGTACGCGGGACTCCTGCCGGAGCACCAGCGGATCTGCCATCTGACCCGTGAGATCAAGTCGGTGGCGGAGATCTCCGCGCTGCTGGCCATACCCCTCGGCGTCGCCCGGATCCTCGTGGCCGACCTCGCCGAGGCCGGCATGGTCGCCATCCACCAGCCGGGCAGCGGCGAGGCGGGCGGCCAGCCTGATGTGACACTGCTTGAGAGGGTGCTCAGTGGACTTCGGAAGCTCTAGGCCGCAACAGGCGTACGGTGCGCCTCCGGTGCGGTCCACGACCTCCGCGAAGATCGTCGTGGCCGGTGGGTTCGGCGTCGGCAAGACCACGTTCGTGGGCGCCGTCTCGGAGATCAACCCGCTGCGCACCGAGGCCGTGATGACCTCGGCGTCGGCGGGCATCGACGACCTGAGCCACGTGCAGGACAAGACCACGACCACCGTGGCGATGGACTTCGGCCGCATCACGCTGGACGACGACCTGATCCTCTACCTGTTCGGCACCCCCGGTCAGGACCGGTTCTGGTTCATGTGGGACGACCTGGTGCGCGGCGCGATCGGCGCGGTGGTCCTGGTGGACACCCGCAGGCTCGCCGACTGCTTCCCGGCGGTCGACTACTTCGAGAACAGCGGCCTGCCGTTCGTGATCGCCCTCAACGGCTTCGACGGACACCAGCCGTACCGTCCGGAGGAGGTCCGCGAGGCGCTCCAGATCGGGCCCGAGGCGCCGATCATCACCACCGACGCCCGGCACCGGGGAGGCCAAGAGCGCGCTCATCACGCTCGTCGAGCACGCGCTGCTGGCCCGGCTGAAGTAGGCCGCGCGGAGCAGGAACCGCACCGCCGCACCGCCATGGGGACCCGCTGTGTCATGGGACACCGCGGGTCCCCATGTTCATAACATTTCGGGGGAGTTTCAGGACGCTGTGAACACGCCGCGCACCTGATCCGTATCGCACCGTGGACCTGTGTTCCCTAGTTCGAGGGTTTTTGAGCCGTGTGACCGTTTTGTTCTCCGGTTACGGGCGTCCGTCCCGCCGTCGCGGACGTTTGGCCGGGGCCGTCGCGGCGTGCTGAAATGCGCAGAACCCGAGCGTAGGAACGGCCGTCGTGGCGCCGTCGCCGAGAGGTTGTTGGTCCAGTGAGGAACACGAGGCGAGCACAGGCGGGCGCCGACCAGCGTCCGCGGGGGAATTTCACGCCGCCCGAGCGCCCGGGCAGCGCTCCCTCGGGTCCGGTCGCCGCCGCGACGGCGCCGGCGCTGCCCGATCCGGGCGGCCGGCTCAGCATGCGCAACTGGCGGGTGGCGACCCGGCTGAACGCGATCCTGCTGATTCCGGTGATCGTGGCCCTGGTCTTCGGCGGCTTCCGGGTCAACAGCTCGGTCGACACCTGGCACCGGGCGGACGACGCGGTGAAGGTGGCCGATCTGGTCCGGGCCGCCGCAACCTACAGCAACGCCCTTGAGGACGAGCGGGACGTCACCGCGGTTCCGCTGCTGGCCGGCAAGCGCAACGCCTCCACCGTCACCGCCGCCTACGCGCGCACGGACGAGGCCGCCAAGGTCTTCGACGAGGCCGCCACCCACATCCCCGACGAGGCCGACCTCAAGCGCCGGATGACCAACTTCCGCACCGTCGAGCCGCAGCTCCCCTCGCTGCGCAAGGCGGCGTACACCCGGCAGCTGTCGGGCGTGCAGACCGAGGAGTGGTACGTCCGCATCCAGCACCCGCTGATGGAGCTGGCCAACGAGCTGGGCTTCGGCACCAGCAACGGTGCCGCCTACGGCCGCACCCTGTACGCCGCGTCGCTGGCCAAGGCGGCCGCGTCGCTGACCCGGGCGATCGGCATGCACATCCTGGTCGGCAAGCCCGCCTCGGCCAGCGAACTGGCGCTGCAGAAGACGTCGCTCGGCTCGTACCAGTACCTCCAGGGCATCGCGCTGGAGGAGTACGCGGGCGGCGGCACCACGCAGGACGCGGCCCGGCTGAAGGCGGCGCAGGACCAGGCCGCGCAGAAGGGCACGGAGCTGATCGCGCGGGCGCAGCGCGACGCGGAGGCGCACCACACCGCGTACGTGGTGCCGCCGGACCTGACCCGGATGGTCAACGACATCGCCGGCCCGACCTCCACCCCGGCCGCCCTGCGCGCCCAGGGCGTCACCCCGGACTCCTACATGGCCGCGGCGACGCTGTCCTTCGACGCCTACCGGCAGGTCGAGGTGGGCCTGGCCGACCAGGCCGCCGACGACGCCGCCGAGGTCGCCTCGCACGCCAGGCGGGACGCGCTCATCAACTCCGCGGTGGTGCTCTTCGCGCTGATCATCGCGTTCATCGTGGCCGGCCTGATGGCGCGGGCGATGAGCCGCAGCATGCGGCGGCTGCGCGGCGCCGCGTTCGAGATCGCCCAGACCCGGCTGCCCGGCCTGGTCGACCAGCTCTCGCGCACCGACCCCGGCCGGGTGGACACCACCGTCGCGCCGATCCCGATCAACACCCGCGACGAGATCGGCGAGGTGGCCCGCGCCTTCGACCAGGTGCACCGCGAGGCGGTCCGGCTGGCCGCCGAGCAGGCCATGCTGCGCGGCAACGTCAACGCGATCTTCACCAACCTCTCGCAGCGCAACCAGGGCCTCATCCAGCGCCAGCTGGAGCTGATCACGGACCTGGAGAACAACGAGAGCGACCCGGACCAGCTGGACAACCTGTTCAAGATGGACCACCTGGCCACCCGCATGCGGCGCAACGGCGAGAACCTGCTGGTGCTGGCCGGCGAGGAGACCGCCCGGCAGTGGAACCAGCCGGTTCCGCTGGTGGACGTGCTGCGCGCGGCGGCCTCCGAGGTGGAGGCGTACGAGCGGATCGAACTGGTCGGCATACCCGAGGCCGACATCCACGGCAGCGCGGTCACCGACCTGGTGCACCTGCTGGCGGAGCTGCTGGAGAACGCCACGGCCTTCTCCTCGCCGCAGACCAAGGTGCGGGTGACCGCGACCCGGCTGCCGGACGGCCGGGTGATGATCGAGATCCACGACCGCGGCATCGGGCTGACCGCCGAGGACTTCGCCGACATCAACCACAAGCTGGCCGAGCCGCCCACGGTGGACGTCGAGGTCGCCAAGCGGATGGGCCTGTTCGTGGTGGGCCGGCTGGCCGACCGGCACGGCATCCGGGTGCAGCTGCGGCCGTCCGGCGAGCAGGCCGGCACCACCTCGCTGGTGATGCTGCCCGAGCCGATCACGCACGGCGGCGGGGGCGGGGAGTTCGACGCCGGCGAGGGTGACTTCACCGTCTCGCGCGTCGTCCCCGAGCCGCCGGCCGAGCTGCCCGCGCAGCGCCCGGAGCTGGACCACCGCAGTGCCGCCGCGCTCGGCTTCGACGACTCCCGCTACGAGCAGCCCGCGGCCGGCCAGGACGGCGCGGCGCCCGGGACGCAGCCCCCGCTGGACCCGGTGGGCCGCTCGCTCCAGCGCGAGGAGCGCCGCGCCCACCTGGAGGCCGCGGCGGCGGCGGCCTTCCAGGAGCAGCCGCCCTTCGAGCCCCAGCCGTTCGACCAGCCCCAGTCGTTCGAACCGCAGTCCTTCGACCAGCCCCAGCCGTTCGAGCAGCAGCCCTTCGGCCAGCCGCAGCAGCCGTTCCAGGACGCGGGGTACGAGGAGGCCGCCCACCCCGAGGGCGCCTTCACCCCGGGCCCGTACGACAACGGCGGTTACGAGCCGGGGCAGCCGTACGATCCGGCCTATTCCGCGAACGGTCACGGCACGCAGTTCCCCGGTTACGCTCCAGCTCAGGGCGACTGGCCGGAAGCCGAACCGCAGGTAACGGAATCCGTTCCGCCGCTCCCCGAGCAGCCCGCCGAGAGCGTAGTCTCACCTTCGCTGACGGACGCGGGGCTCCCCCGCCGCGAACGACGGCAACCGGATCAGCGGGAACCTCAGCGGGAACCTCAAGGGGAGGAGGCGCCCCAGGGCGGTACGGAGCAGCCATCCGAGCCCGCGGCCGGCGACGGTGACGGCTGGCGGTCCACCAACGACGAGCACTGGCAGCGGGCCGAGCAGGTCCGCGAGCCCAAGGCCGGCGGGGTGACCCCCTCCGGCCTGCCCCGCCGGGTGCCTCAGGCCAACCTGGTCCCGGGCACCGCGACGCAGACCCCGCAGGGCGGCCCACAGGTCTCCCGCGCACCGGAGGACGTACGCGGCAGGTTGAGTAATCTGCGGCGTGGCGTCCAGCAAGGGCGCACTGCTGGAACTGACACGAACGGACAGGCCGGCGAGCGCCGATTCGACGGCCCACAGAACCAGGAGCGCTAGTTGAGTCCGATGAGCCAGGCGGCACAGAACCTGAACTGGTTGATCACCAACTTCGTGGACAACACCCCCGGGGTGTCCCACACCGTGGTGGTCTCCGCCGACGGCCTGCTGCTCGCGATGTCCGACGGATTCCCCCGCGACCGAGCCGACCAGCTCGCCGCCGTCGCCTCCGGCCTGACCTCACTCACCGCCGGAGCCTCCCGCATCTTCGAAGGCGGAAGCGTCAACCAGACCGTCGTCGAGATGGAACGCGGCTTCCTCTTCATCATGTCCGTCTCCGACGGCTCCTCCCTCGCCGTACTCGCCCACCCCGAATGCGACATCGGCCTCGTCGGCTACGAAATGGCCCTGCTCGTCGACCGAGCAGGCACCGTACTCACCCCGGACCTCCGGGCCGAACTGCAGGGCAGCCTGCTCAACTAAGCACGGGCGTGCGGGCTCGTCCGGGCTCCCTCCAGGGGTCCGGGCGCCGCGTCGCAGCCGAATCAGGAGGAGGACTCGTGAGCACGTCGCCCGCCGGGGACCGGTACGGTCACCCGCACCAGCCGCCCCTGAATCCGTACTCCTTCCCTTCGGCACCCTCCGCCCCGCCGGCCCCCGCGGGCCCCGGGGCGGGCGGCGGCGGCCGTTCCCGGACCCCCTCGGGTCTGGTGCGGCCGTACGCCATGACCGGCGGCCGGACCCGGCCGCGCTACCAGCTCGCCATCGAGGCGCTGGTCAGCACCACCGCAGAGCCCGAGCGACTGCGCGGCCAGTTGCCGGAGCACCAGCGGATCTGCCTGCTGTGCCGGGAGGTCAAGTCGGTCGCGGAGATCTCCGCGCTGCTGACCATCCCGCTCGGGGTGGTGCGCATCCTGGTGGCCGACCTCGCCGAGGCCGGCCTGGTGGCGATCCATCAGCCGGGCGGGGACGCCGCGGCCGGTGGCCAGCCTGACGTGACACTGCTTGAAAGGGTGCTCAGTGGACTTCGGAAGCTCTAGCGGTCCGACCCGCGCCACCACCTCCGCGAAGATCGTGGTGGCGGGCGGATTCGGCGTGGGCAAGACCACGTTCGTCGGTGCCGTGTCGGAGATCAACCCGCTGCGCACCGAAGCCGTGATGACCTCAGCCTCCGCGGGGATCGACGACCTCACGCACGCGCCGGACAAGACCACGACCACCGTGGCGATGGACTTCGGCCGCATCACCCTCGACGAGGACCTGATCCTCTACCTGTTCGGCACCCCGGGCCAGGACCGGTTCTGGTTCATGTGGGACGACCTGGTGCGCGGCGCGATCGGCGCGATCGTGCTGGTGGACACGCGGCGGCTGGCGGACTGCTTCCCCGCTGTCGACTACTTCGAGAACAGCGGCCTGCCGTTCGTCATCGCCCTCAACGGCTTCGACGGACACCAGCCGTACGGGCCGGAGGAGGTCCGCGAGGCGCTCCAGATCGGGCCCGAGGCGCCGATCATCACCACCGACGCCCGGCACCGCGCGGAGGCGAAGAGCGCGCTCATCACGCTCGTCGAGCACGCGCTGATGGCCCGTCTGCGCTGATCCTCCGCGCCCCCGGGCACCGGGGGCCTGGGGGCCGGGAACGGCCCCCAGGAGGCCGCCGAGGGCCTGCGCGGGGCACGCCCAGGGCACGACGAAGGCCCCACCGCGGGACGCGGTGGGGCCTTCGTGCCGCGCGGGGCCCGGCGGCGGGCGCCGTGGACGCCCGCGCCGGGCCCGTGCAGGTGCTCAGCCCTGCCAGGAGTGCGGGGCGCGAAAACCCGGGGTGCGCTCCAGGCGGCGCCAGCCGGCGGTGGACCGCACGGGCCCGGCCGGGGCGGCGCCCTCGCCCGCGGCGGCGCGGGCGAGCAGGATCGCGGTCAGCGCGGCGAGTTCCTCGGGCCGGCGTGCCCCTTCTCGACGCGCACGAGTGAATCGGCGGGAGTGCTCACAGTGGTCTCCTGGGTCTCACTGAGGGGTGTCACTGCGGGGGGTTGCCGTGCTTGCGCGACGGCAGGTCCGCGTGCTTGGTGCGGAGCATCGCCAGCGAGGAGATGAGCACCTCGCGGGTCTCCGACGGGTCGATGACGTCGTCCACCAGGCCGCGCTCGGCGGCGTAGTAGGGGTGCATCAGCTCGGACTTGTACTCCTTGACCATGTGCGCGCGCATCACGTCGGGGTCGTCGGCCTCGGCGATCTGGCGGCGGAAGATCACGTTGGCGGCGCCCTCGGCGCCCATCACCGCGATCTCGTTGGTCGGCCAGGCGTAGGTCAGGTCGGCGCCGATGGACTGGCTGTCCATGACGATGTACGCGCCGCCGTAGGCCTTGCGCAGGATCAGCGAGATCCGCGGGACGGTGGCGTTGCAGTACGCGTACAGCAGCTTGGCGCCGTGCCGGATGATGCCGCCGTGCTCCTGGGCGACGCCGGGCAGGAAGCCGGGCACGTCCAGCAGCGTGACGATCGGGATGTTGAACGCGTCGCACATCTGGACGAAGCGGGCGGCCTTCTCGGACGCCTCGATGTCCAGCACGCCCGCCAGCGAGGCCGGCTGGTTGGCGATGATGCCGACCACCTGGCCGTCGAGCCGGGTCAGCGCGCAGATGATGTTGGTGGCCCAGCGCTCGTGGACCTCCAGGTACTCGCCCTCGTCGACGATCTCCTCGATGACCTTGTGCATGTCGTACGAGCGGTTGCCGTCGGCGGGCACCAGGTCGAGCAGCACGTCGGAGCGGCGGTCGACCGGGTCGGCGGACTCGACCGCGGGCGGGTTCTCGCGGTTGTTCTGCGGCAGCAGCGAGAGCAGGTAGCGGACCTCTTCCAGGCAGGTCTGCTCGTCGTCGTAGGCGAAGTGCGCGACGCCCGAGGTGGCGGCGTGCACGTCGGCGCCGCCCAGGCCGTTCTGGGTGATCTCCTCGCCGGTGACCGCCTTGACCACGTCGGGACCGGTGATGAACATCTGCGAGGTCTCGCGGACCATGAAGACGAAGTCGGTGAGCGCCGGCGAGTAGGCCGCGCCGCCCGCGCAGGGGCCGAGCATCACGCTGATCTGCGGGATGACCCCGGAGGCCCGGGTGTTGCGCTGGAAGATGCCGCCGTACCCGGCGAGCGCGGAGACGCCCTCCTGGATGCGGGCGCCCGCGCCGTCGTTGAGGGAGATCAGCGGGGCGCCGGCCGAGATGGCCATGTCCATGATCTTGTGGATCTTGGTGGCGTGGGCCTCGCCGAGGGCGCCGCCGAAGATCCGGAAGTCATGGGCGTAGACGAAGACCGTGCGGCCGTGGACCAGGCCCCAGCCGGTGACGACGCCGTCGGTGTAGGGGCGCTTGGCCTCCAGGCCGAAGCCGGTGGCCCGGTGCCGTCGCAGCGGCTCCACCTCGTGGAAGGTGCCCTCGTCCAGCAGCAGCTCGATGCGCTCGCGGGCGGTCAGCTTCCCCTTGGCCTTCTGGGCCGCGGTCGCCTTCTCGCTCGGCCCGCGCCTGACCTCCGCGCGGATGGCGTGGAGCTCGGCGACGCGTCCCCGGGCGTCGGTCGCCGGTTCGGTCGCCGGCGCGGACACCTCTTGCGATGTGGTCATGCATCGACAGTACGAGCGACGGGCCCGATTCCGGGCCATCGACTATGTACAGTGTCCGTCCGCACTTCATGGTGGAACCCGACAGTCGGATCACGGCCGCGGGCCCTGTTCCCGCCGCACAGGGCTCGCCTTTTTGTCCGTTTTGCCCATCTGATTCCGGGTCGCCGACTGGGCCGTCCGGGTCAGCGCGGCCGCCGGGTCAGCGCCCCCGGACGGCCTCGGCCAGGGCGAGCACCCGGCGGGCCTCCTCCACGTGCAGGTTCTCGATCATCCTGCCGTCCACGGTGACCACCCCGCGCCCCTGTGACGTGGCCTCTTCGAACGCGGCGATGATCCGGCGGGAGCGCTCGACGTCCTCGGCGGCCGGCGCGAAGACGCGGTTGCAGGGTTCCACCTGCGCGGGGTGGATCAGCGTCTTGCCGTCGAAGCCGAGCTGCCGCGCCTGGCGGGCCTCGGCCTCGAAACCTTCCAGATTGCGCACGTCGTTGTAGACACCGTCCAACACCGCCCGGCCGGTGGCGCGGGCCGCGAGCAGCGCCATGCCGAGCGCGGGGAGCAGCGGGGCGCGGCCCGGCACGTGCTCGGCGTGCAGTTCCTTGACGAGGTCGTTGGTGCCCAGGACCAGCACGGTGAGCCGCTCGGAGGCGGCGGCGACCGCCCGCGCCTCGAACATCGCGGCCGGCGTCTCGATCATCGCCCAGATCGCGGTGCGGTCGGGGGCGCCGGCCGCCTCCAGCGCCGCGGCCACCTCGCGCACCGTCCGCGGGTCGTCGACCTTGGGCACCACGACGGCGTCGGGCCGGCCTGGGCGGCGGCGCGCAGGTCGTCGTCGTGCCAGGGGGTGCCGGGGGCGTTGACGCGGACGGTCAGCTCGCGGTGGCCGTAGCCGCCGCCGGCCACCGCGGCGGCCACGCGCTCGCGGGCGTCCTTCTTGGCGTCGGGCGCGACGGAGTCCTCCAGGTCGAGGATCAGCGCGTCGGCGGGCAGCGTCCTGGCCTTCTCCAGGGCGCGCTCGTTGGCGCCGGGCATGTAGAGGACGGAGCGGCGCGGGCGCGGGGCCGGCGGGCCGCCGGCGGACGGGGTCGCGGGGGCGGCGGTCATCGGCCCTCCCCCTCGGCGTCGGCGGACGCGGCCCGCGCGGCCCGGTAGCGCTCGGCCAGCTCCGGGTCGCGGGCGGCCAGCGCGTCGGCGAGTTCGGCCACCACCCGGCACTGCTTGTACGTCGCGTCGTCCTGCATCTTGCCGTCGATCATCACCGCGCCGGTGCCGTCGCCCATCGCCTCGATGACCCGGTGCGCCCAGGCGACGTCCTCGGGCGAGGGCGAGAACACCTTCCTGGCGATGTCGATCTGCACCGGGTGCAGCGACCACGCGCCGACGCAGCCGAGCAGGAACGCGTTGCGGAACTGGTCCTCGCACGCGGTGACGTCCCCGATGTCCCCGAAGGGCCCGTAGTACGGGAGGATGCCGTGCGCCGCACACGCGTCGACCATCCTCGCGATGGTGTAGTGCCACAGGTCCTGCTGGTACGCGGGCCGGTCCGGGTCGCCGGAGCCGGCCGGGCCGGGGTCGGCGCGGACCAGGTAGCCGGGGTGGCCGCCGCCGACCCGGGTGGTCTTCATCCGGCGGTCGGCGGCGAGGTCGGCGGGACCGAGCGAGATGCCCTGCATCCGGGGGCTGGCCCCGGCGATCTCCTCGACGTTCGCCACGCCGGCCGCGGTCTCCAGGATGGCGTGCACCAGGATCGGCCGGGTCAGCCGGGCCCTGGCCTCCAGCTGGGCGAGCAGCCGGTCCACGTAGTGGATGTCCTGCGCGCCCTCGACCTTGGGCACCATGACCACGTCGAGCTTGTCGCCGATCTCGGTGACCAGGGTGACCAGGTCGTCCAGCGCCCAGGGCGAGTCGAGGCTGTTGACCCGGGTCCACAGCTGGGTGGCGCCGAAGTCGGTGGCGCGGGCGGTCTTCACCAGGCCGTGCCGGGCGGCCTCCTTGCGGTCGGCGGCGACCGCGTCCTCCAGGTTGCCCAGCAGCACGTCCACCCGGGGCACGAGCGCGGGGACCTTCGCGGCCATCTTCTCGTTGCCCGGGTCGAAGAAGTGGATCATCCGGGAGGGCCGGAACGGCACCTCCCGGACGGGGGCCGGGGCCCCCACGGCAAGCGGGCGGAAGAAGTCCTTCGCCGAGCGCATGCGATCTCCCGGTCGTCGTTCGGGGTGAGGGTTGCGGAGGTCCGCCCGCAGGGCCGGACCCCCGGCGCTCACCTTACGGCGACCGGGTCCCGCCGGTTACCCGACAGTACGTGTGCCCTTCGTCACCGGCGTCCAGCGCATCGCCAGGTCGGGCTCGCGCTCCATGGTGTCCGAGCCGTCCCTGGTGGCGGTGACGGTGAAGCCGTGCCGGAGGTAGAAGGCCCGCGCGTCGGTGTTCTTCTGGAACACGAACAGGTCCAGGCCCTGCGACCGGTGCGCCTTGGCCGCCGCCAGCAGGGCGCTGCCGATGCCCCGGCGGCGGACCTCGGCGAGCAGATAGAGCGCGTCGAGCGTGTCGCCCCGCACGGCCGCGTAGCCGACCACCCGCCCGTCGAGTTCGGCCACCCACACCGCGCTGCCGGGCAGCACCACGTCCCGCACCCACGCCTCGACCTGGGCGTCGGAGCGCTTGCGCGGCGGCAGGTAGGGCATCGTGGCCTCACGGGAGGCGATGTGCACCCGGGCGATCGCGGCGGCGTCGGCGGCGGTCGCGCGGCGTGTCGGCGCGGCGGTCACTCGCCCGGCTCCAGTCCGGCCCGCAGCAGGCCGTAGGCGTAGGCGTCGTCCAGGGCCTGCCAGGACGCGGCGATGACGTTCTCCCCGACGCCGACCGTGGACCACTCGCCGGCGCCGTCGGTGGTGGTGATCAGCACGCGGGTGGTGGAGTCGGTGCCGTAGCGGCCCTCCAGGATGCGGACCTTGTAGTCGACCAGCGCGAAGCCGCCGAGCTGGGGGTAGATGCGCTCCAGCGCGATCCGCAGCGCCCGGTCCAGGGCGTTGACCGGGCCGTTGCCCTCGGCGGTGGCGACGATCCGCTCGCCCTTGGCCCACAGCTTGACCGTCGCCTCGTTGGCGTGGCTGCCGTCCGGGCGGTCCTCGGTGATCGCCCGCCAGGACTCGGTGCGGAAGAAGCGTCGGGGGCCGCCGTGCTCGCCGCGGTCCAGCTCGCCGTGCAGCAGCAGCGCGAAGGACGCGTCGGCGGCCTCGTAGGTGTAGCCGGCCAGTTCGCGCTCCTTGACCCGGTCCACGACGCGCTGGACCAGCTCGCGGTCGCCGCCGAGGTCGATGCCCAGCTCGCGGCCCTTCAGCTCGATCGAGGCGCGGCCGGCCATGTCCGAGACCAGCATCCGCATGGTGTTGCCGACCAGTTCGGGGTCGATGTGCTGGTAAAGGTCGGGGTCCACCTTGATCGCCGAGGCGTGCAGTCCGGCCTTGTGCGCGAACGCGGACACGCCCACGTACGGCTGGTGGGTGGACGGCGGCAGGTTGACGACCTCGGCGATGGCGTGCGAGATCCGGGTCATCTCGCCGAGCGCGCCCGGCGGCAGCACCCGGCGGCCGTGCTTGAGCTCCAGCGCCGCGACCACCGGGAAGAGGTTGGAGTTGCCGACGCGCTCGCCGTAGCCGTTGGCGGTGCACTGGACGTGGGTGGCGCCGGCGTCCACCGCGGCGAGGGTGTTGGCGACCGCGCAGCCGGTGTCGTCCTGCGCGTGGATGCCCAGGCGCGCGCCGGTGTCGGCGAGGACCAGGCCGGTGACCGCCTGGACCTGGGCCGGCAGCATGCCGCCGTTGGTGTCGCAGAGCACCACCACCGAGGCGCCGGCCTCGTGCGCGGCGCGGACGACCTGGGTGGCGTAGTCGGCGTTGGCGCGGTAGCCGTCGAAGAAGTGCTCGCAGTCCACGAACACCCGGCGGCCCTGGGCGACCAGGTGGGAGACGGTGTCCCTGACCATCTCCAGGTTCTCCTCCAGCGTGGTGCGCAGCGCGAGCTCCACGTGCCGGTCGTGCGACTTGGCGACGATCGTGATCACGGGTGCGCCGGACGCCAGCAGCGCGCCCACCTGGGGGTCGTCGGCCGCCTTGCCGCCGGCCCTGCGGGTGGCGCCGAACGCCACCAGGGTCGCGTGCCGCAGTTCGAGCTCCTCGGCGGCGCGCGCGAAGAACTCGGTGTCGCGGGGGTTGGCGCCGGGCCAGCCGCCCTCGATGAAGCCCACCCCGAAGTCGTCCAGGTGCCGGGCGATCGTCAGCTTGTCGGCGACGGTGAGGTTGATCCCCTCGCGCTGGGCGCCGTCGCGCAGCGTGGTGTCGAAGACGTGGAAGCTGTCGTCCAGTTCGGCGGTCATGGGTTGTCACTCCTGTCAGGTGGGTGGGTCCTCCGGACGGTCCCGCCGTCCGGAGGTTCCGACTCCACTTGTCCCCGTCCCCCCGTGCGGTTCCGCCTCCGGCGCGGGTGGTCCGGAAACGAAAAAACCTCTCGCGGATGCGAGAGGTCTGCACGCGGGTCTGGGACACGGTGGCGTTCCACTGGGGTCAGTGGCGACGTCACTGCGGACCGGCGTGCCTGCTGCCAATAATCACGGCGTTCGAGGACACGGTGGCAGTGTGCCACACGTGCCCTCCGCGCCGACCCCGAGTCTCACAATGCGGGCGCCCGCCCCCGGTCAGCACCCAGCGCTCACGCGCCCAGGGGGTGCATCCAGCCGTGGGGGTCGGCGGCGCGGCCCGACTGGAGGTCGAGCAGCGCGGCCCGCAGCCGCATGGTCACGGCGCCGGGCTGTCCGTCCCCGACCGTCCAGTTCGCCCGCGTGGACTTGACCGAGCCGACCGGGGTGATCACCGCCGCGGTCCCGCAGGCGAACACCTCCGTGAGCGTCCCGTGCTCGTTGCCCTGCTTCCAGTCGTCCACGCTGATCCGCCCCTCGGCGACCTCGTAGCCGAGGTCGGCCGCGATGGTCAGCAGCGAGTCGCGGGTGATGCCCGGCAGCAGCGAGCCGGACAGCTCGGGGGTGACGATGCGGTCGCCGTACACGAAGTACAGGTTCATGCCGCCCATCTCCTCGATCCAGCGGCGCTCGATCGCGTCCAGCCAGACCACCTGGTCGCAGCCGTGCTCGATGGCCTGCGCCTGGGCGACCAGGGACGCGGCGTAGTTGCCGCCGGTCTTGGCCGCGCCGGTGCCGCCGGGGGCCGCCCGGACGTACTCCTCGGAGAGCCACACCGAGACCGGCTTGACGCCGCCGGAGAAGTACGCGCCGGCCGGGGAGGCGATGACGAGGAAGAGGTACTCGTTGGCCGGGCGCACGCCGAGGCCGACCTCGGTGGCGAACATGAACGGCCGCAGGTACAGCGACGCCTCGCCGTCGCCCGGCACCCACGCCCGGTCCTGGCGGACCAGCGCGTCGCACGCGGCGATGAAGGTCTCCACCGGCAGCTCGGGCATGGCCAGCCGGCGCGCGGAGCTGCGGAAGCGCTCGGCGTTGGCCTCGGGGCGGAAGGTGGCCACCGAGCCGTCGGGCTGCCGGTAGGCCTTCAGGCCCTCGAAGATCGTCTGGGCGTAGTGCAGCGTCATGTTGGCCGGGTCGATCGACAGCGGTGCGTAGGGCACCAGCTGGGCGTCGTGCCAGCCCCGGCCCTCGGTCCACCTGATGGTGACCATGTGGTCGGTGAAGTGGCGGCCGAACCCGGGGTTGGCCAGGATGGCCTCCCGCTCGGTGTCGGCCAGCGGGTGCGACGAGGGCTTGAGCTCGATCGTGGGCGTCGTCATGTCTTCCGTCCTTCACCGTCGTCAGGTGGCTGCCGTCCCGGATGCTAGGACGTCCACGTTTCCCGTCGTGCAGCGGCCCCACCGCCGATTATCGCAGCGGTGGGGCCGCGTACCCACCTCGCGTCCGGCCCGGCCGGGGAGGCGGTGTGCTCCGGGGCGTCCCGGGGAGGGCTCCGGGGTGCTACCGGGGGCGCTCAGGCGTCAGACGCCGGCGGCGAGCGCGTCGCCGATCTCGACCGTGGAGCGGGCCGGCTGCCCGGCGCGCGCGGCCAGGTCCGCCTGGACCGCCGCGTCGATCCTGGCGGCCTCCGCGTCGTAGCCGAGGTGCTGCAGCAGCAGCGCCACGGACAGCACGGTCGCGGTGGGGTCGGCCTTGGACTGGCCGGCGATGTCCGGCGCGGAGCCGTGCACCGGCTCGAACATCGAGGGGAACGTGCGCGAGGGGTTGATGTTGCCGCTCGCCGCGACGCCGATGCCGCCGGAGACGGCGGCGGCCAGGTCGGTGATGATGTCGCCGAAGAGGTTGTCGGTGACGATCACGTCGAACCGCTCGGGCTGCGTGACGAGGAAGATCGTCGCCGCGTCCACGTGCAGGTAGTCGGTGGCGACCTCGGGGTACTCGCGGCCGACCGACTCGAAGATGCGCGTCCACAGGTGTCCGGCGTGCACCAGGACGTTGTTCTTGTGCACCAGCGTGAGCTTCTTGCGCGGACGGGCCTTGGCGCGCTCGTACGCGTCCCGGACCACGCGCTCGATGCCGTACGCGGTGTTCAGGCTGACCTCGGTGGCCACCTCGTGCGGGGTGCCGGTACGGATGCTGCCGCCGTTGCCGGTGTACGGACCCTCGGTGCCCTCGCGGACCACCACGAAGTCGATGGCCGGGCTGCCGGCCAGCGGGGTGCCGACGCCCGGGAAGAGCTTGCTCGGGCGCAGGTTGACGTGGTGGTCGAAGGCGAACCGGAGCTTGAGCAGGAAGCCGCGCTCCAGCACGCCGGACGGCACCGAGGGGTCGCCGATGGCGCCGAGCAGGATCGCGTCGTGCGCCTTCAGCTCGGCCAGGTCCTCGTCGGTGAGGGTCTGGCCGGTCGCGTGGTAGCGCTTGGCGCCGAAGTCGTACTCCTTCGTCTCCAGCTTGGTGTCGGGCGGGAGGACGGCGGTGAGGACCTTGAGGCCCTCGGTCACGACTTCCCGGCCGATTCCGTCGCCGGGGATCACTGCGAGGCTGAGGGTGCGAGACATGTGCGGCACCCTACTCCGCGTCCCAACCCCTGACATACGGCGTCCGCATGCCGGACGGAGCGGTCTCGTGCGGCGACCCGGGCGGCCCGGTCGGCGTCAGTGCGACTCGTGGCCGGTGCTGCCGCCGTTGTCGCGCCGGTCCATGCTGCGCTGCAGGGCCCGCAGGGCGTTTCGGCGGGCGGTCTCGTCCATGTCCATGGGGAATCAACTCCTGGAGGAGATCGGAGGAGATGGGGGTGCCATGGAACGCGGGCGGTGGGGTGCGCCGCGGGGGGTGACCCGGCTGCTGGGAAGGCGCTGCCCGTCCATCCGCCACTCGCTCGGTCGAGCGGGAGCGTTCGGCTCCCTACAAACGTAGGACAGCGCGGCCGTCCTGTCGCCACAATTACTCGGACTTCCTACTATCTGAGACGGCGATCACCCGTACGCCTGCCGGAAGCCGTCCAGGACGGCTTCCGGCAGGGCCGCTCAGCCCTGGTGCGGGTAGCGGTAGTCGGTCGGCGGCACCAGCGCCTCCTTGATCGCGCGGGTGGAGGTCCAGCGCATCAGGTTCTGCGCCGCGCCCGCCTTGTCGTTGGTGCCCGACGCCCGGCCGCCGCCGAAGGGCTGCTGCCCGACCACCGCGCCGGTCGACTTGTCGTTGATGTAGAAGTTGCCCGCGGCGAACCGCAGCCGCTCCATCACGTGCGCGACGGCGGCCCGGTCGGTGGCGATCACCGAGCCGGTGAGCGCGTACGCGGCGACCGACTCCATCTGCGTGAGCACCTCCTCGAAGTCGGCGTCCTCGTAGACGTACACGCCGAGGATCGGGCCGAAGTACTCCTCGCGGAAGATCTCGTTGTCCGGGTCGGTGGAGACCAGCACGGTCGGGCGGACGAAGTAGCCGACCGAGTCGTCGTAGGTGCCGCCGGCCAGCACCTCGACCGTCGGGTCGGCCTTGGCCCGCTCGATCGCCGCCCGGCTCTTGGCGAAGGCGCGCTCGTCGATCACCGCGCCGAGGAAGTTGGACAGGTCGGTGACGTCGCCCATGGTGATGCCGTCGACCTCTGCGGCGAACTCCTCCTTGAAGCCGCCGTCCCAGATCGAGCGCGGGATGTAGGCGCGCGAGGAGGCCGAGCACTTCTGGCCCTGGTACTCGAAGGAGCCGCGGGTCAGCGCGGTCTTGAGCACCGCGGGGTCGGCCGACGGGTGCGCGACGACGAAGTCCTTGCCGCCGGTCTCGCCGACGATCCGCGGGTAGGAGCGGTAGCGCTCGATGTTCTCGCCGACCGTGCGCCACAGGTACTGGAAGGTCTTGGTGGAGCCGGTGAAGTGGATGCCGGCCAGCTCCGGGTGGGCCAGCGCGACCTCGGAGACGGCGATCCCATCGCCGGTGACGAGGTTGATCACGCCGTCCGGCAGCCCGGCCTCCTTCAGCAGCCGCATCAGCAGCACCGCGGAGTGCGTCTGGGTCGGCGACGGCTTCCACACCACGACGTTGCCCATCAGGGCCGGTGCGGTGGGCAGGTTGCCGGCGATCGCGGTGAAGTTGAACGGCGTGATCGCGTAGACGAAGCCCTCCAGCGGGCGGTGGTCGAGGCGGTTCCACACGCCGGGGGCGTTGGCGACCGGCTGCTCGGCGAGGATCTGCCGGGCGTAGTGGACGTTGAACCGCCAGAAGTCCACCAGCTCGCAGGGGCTGTCGATCTCGGCCTGCTGCACGGTCTTGGACTGGCCGAGCATGGTGGAGGCGGCCAGCGTCTCGCGCCAGGGCCGGCCAGCAGTTCGGCGGCGCGCAGGATGATCGCGGCGCGGTCGTCGAAGGAGGTCGCGCGCCAGGCGGGGGCCGCGGCCAGGGCGGCGCCGATCGCGTCCCGCGCGTCCTGGGTGGTGGCGTTGGCGTAACTGCCGAGCCGGGCGCCGTGGTTGTGCGGCTGGACCACGTCGAACCGCTCGCCGCCGCCCATCCGCTCCTGGCCGCCGATGAACATCGGCAGGTCGACCGGGTTGCCCGCCAGCTCCTTGAGCCTGGCCTCCAGCCGGGCGCGTTCCGGGCTGCCCGGCGCGTACGTGTGCACCGGCTCGTTGACCGGCGCGGGGACCTGGGTCACGGCGTCCATGGAAGCTGTCTCCTTGAGGGTTCGGGGGATTCGGGCCCGGCGGCCGGTGGGACCCGGCGGCCGGTCGGGCTCAGCGGCCGGGGACGAAGGAGCGGAGGAAGAACGCGAGGTTGGCCGGGCGTTCGGCGAGCCGGCGCATGAAGTAGCCGTACCAGTCCGCGCCGTAGGGCACGTAGATCCGCATCCGCTCGCCCTCGTCGGCGAGCCGGCGCTGCTCGGCGGTGCGGATGCCGTAGAGCATCTGGAACTCGTAGCTGCCCGGCGCGCGGTGGTTGCGCGCGGCCAGCTCCTGGGCGATGGCGATCATGCGGGGGTCGTGGGAGCCGACCATCGGGTACCCGTCGCCCTGGAAGAGGATGCGCAACGCGCGCACGTACGCCTTGTCGACCTCGCGCTTGTCCTGGTACGCGACGCTCGCCGGCTCCTTGTACGCGCCCTTGACCAGCCGCACCCGCGAGCCGTCGACGGCGAGCGCGCGGGCGTCGTCCTCGGTGCGGAAGAGGTAGGACTGGAGCACCGCGCCGGTGCGGGGGTGCGCCAGGCGCAGTTCGCGCAGCACGGCGAGGGTGGAGTCGACGGTGGTGTGGTCCTCCATGTCCAGGGTGACCGTGGTGCCGATCTCGGTGGCCAGCTCGGCGACCTGCCGCACCCCTTCGAGGGCGATGTCGTGGCCGCCGTCGGGGAGCGACTGGCCGAAGGCGGAGAGCTTGACCGAGACCTCGGCGCGCGGGCCGAGCTTCTCGTCGCGCAGCGTCTCCAGCAGCCGCAGATAGGCGTCGCGGGTGGCGTGCGCGGTGGCCTTGTCGGTGACGTCCTCGCCGAGGTGGTCGAGGGTGACGTCGAGACCGCCGGCGGTCAGCGCGCGGACGGTGTCCATCGCGGGGTGCAGGGCGTCGCCCGCGACGAAACGGTTCACCACGGGACGGGTGACGGGTGCGGCGGCGACGACGCGGCGCAGCCGGTCGCTGTGCGAGGCGGCGAGCAACACGGGACCGAGCACGGGGCTCCTCCAGGGCGGGCGGTACGGATTCTGCGGCGGACACGCGCCGTCACCGTGAATCTAGGGTTCCCCTCCCCCGGCGGCCATCGACACCTGTCACGCGTCCGGGTGCGGCCGGTCATACGTCTGTATGAAGGAGTGCGGGACAATGGTGCGGTGGCCGGTGTGTACGAGGACTTCCAGGATCTGGTGGACGAGGTGTCCGCGCTGCTGGGCGCGCCCGCGACGCTGGAGGACCGGGATTTCCGGCTGATCGCGTTCGGCGTGCACGACAGCGACGACGAGGCGGCGACCGACCCGGTGCGCACCCGGTCGATCCTCACCCGCAGGTCCACCGCGGAGGTGCGGGCGTGGTTCGAGCGGTTCGGCGTCGCGCGGGCGACCGGGCCGGTGCGGATCCCGGCGGCGCCGGCGGCCGGGGTGGTGCGCGGCCGGCTGTGCCTGCCGGTGCGGCACGCCGGCGTGGTCTACGGGTACGTGTGGCTGCTGGACGAGGCCGAGCACTCGGCGGCGCAGCTCGACGCGGCGATGGCCGTCGCGGCCCGCATCGGCGCGGGCCTGGCGGCGGCCGCGCGCACCGGATCGGCCGCGGCGCGGGCCCTGCGCGACCTGCTCACCGCGGCCTCCCGAGCGGCCCGCGACGGCGCGGAGGACGCGTTGCGTGCGGCGCTGGCGGAGGACGCGGACGAGCCGCACGCGCTGGTGTGCGTACGGCTCGCGCCGGGCGGTGCGGGGAGCGGCGCGGGGGGTGCGCGCCCGCCCGCGCGGGTGGCGCCGGGAGGCGCGGGCGCGGCGTCCGGCGGCGCGGGCCCGCGGCGGCGGCCTGACGCGCAAGGCGCGCGGCACCGGCCCGAGACGGCGGGTCCAGCGGCGAATCCTTCGGCCGGGCAGCGGGCCGAAGCGCAGGACGCGGGGCAGCGGCCCGAGGCGGCGGGTCCTTCGGCCGGTCCCTCGGCTGGGCAGCGGTGGCCCGAGGCGACCGGCAGGGCATCGGGGCGGCCGGCCGAGACGCAGGACGCGGGGCGGCGGGCCGAGGCGGCGGGTCCTTCGGCCGGTCCCTCGGCCGGGCAGCGGTGGCCCGAGGCGACCGGCGGGGCGCCGGGGCAGCGGGCCGGAGCGCAGAGCGCGGAGCAGTGGCCCGAGGCGGCCGGGCAGGGGGGCACGGCGGGGCGGGCCTGGTCCGAGGCGGTCGGCGGGGCGCCGGGGCAGTGGGGGGAGCTGCCGGGGCTGCGCGCGGTGCCGGGGGCGGCGGCGCTCACCCGGGTGCCGGCGGGCCCCGCGCACCGGCCGCCCCGCGCGGAACCCGTCGCGCTGCTGGTACGCCTGCGCTCCCCGCACCTGCTCGCGCCGGCCAGGACCGCGGCGACGCGGCTGCTGGAGGCGCTGGCGCCGGCCGCCGCGGGCGACGCCGGGGCGAGCCGCGCGACCGGGGAGCCGAGCGCGGCGCCCTACCGCACACGTGCCGGCGCGAGCGCCGGCCCCGCCGCCGTCGCCGGGGTGAGCGCCGGGCGGGAGGGGATCGGCGCGCTGCCGGAGGCGTGGCGCGAAGCGGTGGCCGCGGCCCGCGCGGCCGAGGCGCAGCCGGAGCTCGGGCCGGTGGCGCGCTGGGCGGACCTGGGTCCGTACCGGCTGCTCACCGCGCTGCCCGAGAACGCCGCGCCGGACCCCGCGGTGGCGCCCCTGCTCGACCCGGCCCACCGCGAACTCGCCCGCACCGCCGAGCTCTACCTCGACCTCGCCGGCCAGGCCGCCCGCACCGCCGCGGCCCTGGCGGTGCACCGCCAGACCCTCTACTACCGCCTGTCCCGCATCGAACAGCTCACCGGCCTCGACCTCTCCGACGGCGAGTCCCGCCTCCTCCTCCACATGGCCCTGAAGGCCGCGCGGCTCTGAGCAGGGCGCCGCCCCGGGAAACCGCGCCCCGCAGGGCAACACGCCCCATGTCTCTACATGTCGTCGATCTCGGCGAGGTCGATGTCGATGGTGAACGGGGCGGAGAGCTTGAGGCGGTCGTGGTGGATGCCGGTCAGCTCGTACTTCAGGCCCACCCGGTCCAGCTCGTAGGTGTGGACGGCGGGGCGGCCGTTGTCCGTGCGCTCCACGAGCCAGAAGTGCGGGATTTCGGCCTGGGCGTAGAGCAGCGGCTTACGCTTGCGGTCGCGCGCCGCGGACTGGGGAGACACCACCTCGACGGCGAGCACCACGTCCTCGGCCCGGTAGCGGGTCTCGTCGTGGCCTCCTGCGGGCACGGCGTCCCGCTGGATCACCACGAGGTCGGGCTCCGGCCGGCTGGTCTTGTCCACCACGACGGTCATCTCACGCCGCACCCGGAGCGTCGGCGGCAGATGCGAGCGCAGCCCGCTCTCCAGCAGATACATCGCCAGCGTGTGGAAACTCTTCTGCGGACTCACGAAGACGAGGCTCCCGTCGATCAGCTCTGTGTGCGGCGGGAGATCGGGGATGCGGTCCAGGTCGTCCGCGGTGAAACCGCCCTCGGGCGGGAACACCCAGTCCGGCAGCGGTTGGGCAGTCATGATTCCTCCCATGGGCGGGATTCTGTCCGCAGTGCTCAGACTAGTGCCGGGCAACGACATCACCGCCACCCGTTCGGGTGAATGGCACGCCCGTGGGCAGGGGGCCGGGCCTGCGGAAATGGGTTGGCCGGGGGTCGAGGGCGTCTGGGACGATGCGGCCATGACGCGCGCCGATCCCCTCTGTCGCAGGTTCGTCCGGCGGAAGGGGCGGGCGCGGTGATCGACGCGTACGCGGAGCCGGGGGCGCCGGAGCGGCGGGGGCCTGGGCGGTATCTGTGGTGGCTGCTGGCCCGTCAGCCGGGGCGCGCCTGGGCGGGCGCGGGGCTGGGCACGGTGTGGATGATCCTCGTGACGCTGTCGCCGTACGTGCTGTCGCGCGCGGTCGACGACGGCCTCGTGCCCGGGGACACCGGCGCGCTGGTGGCCTGGAGCGCGGCACTGCTGGGCCTGCAGGCGTTCAACGCGTGGGTGAGCATCATGCGGCACCGGGTGATGACCCGGCTGCGGATGGACGCCAACTTCCGCACCGTCAAGTCGCTGATCGCCCAGGCGGTCCGGCTGGGCGCGGCGCTGCACCGGCAGACCGGCGCGGGCGAGGTCGTCACGATCGGCGTCACCGACGTCCAGCAGATCAGCCAGTCGCTGACCATGACGGGCCCCGGCGTCGGCGTGGCGGTGGCGTACGCCGTGGTGTGCTGGCAGCTGCTGGCGATCTCGGTGTCGCTCGGTGTGGTCGTCGTCCTGGGCGTCCCGGTGATCGCCCTGCTGGTCGGGCCTCTGCTGGGGCGGCTGCGCGGCGCCGAGTCGGAGTACCGCGAGCAGCAGGGCGTGCTCACCTCGCGCATCGGCGACCTCGCCGGCGGCCTGCGGGTCCTCAACGGCCTCGGCGGCAAGGAGCTGTACGCGCGGGCGTTCCGCCTCGACTCGCGCCGGCTGGTGGCGCAGGGCTACCGGGTCGGCGGCGTCACGAGCTGGGTGCAGGCGCTGGGCACGGGCCTGCCGATGCTGTTCCTGGCCGTCGTCACCTGGCTCGCGGCGCGGATGGCCGCGCGGGGCGGCATCAGCGTCGGCCAGCTCGTCGCGGTCTACGGCTACGTCGCGGTGCTGGTCGGACCGGTGGCGTTCTTCATCGAGAGCGGCTACGACGTGACGCGCGGCCTGGTCGCCGCCGGCCGCGTGGTGCGGTTCCTGTCCCTCGAACCCGACTCCGCCGCCCGGCCGGCCACCGCCGACGCCCCCGCGGGCCCGGCGCCGCTGCGCGATCCCGCGTCGGGCGTCGAGGCGGCGCCCGGCCGCCTGACCGCGGTGGTCAGCGCGCGCCCCGCGGACGCGGCGGCGCTGGCCGACCGGCTGGCCGGCTTCCGCGCGTCGGACGTCACGTGGGGGCCGGTGCGGCTGGACGAGGTCGCGCGGGCCCAGGTCCGCGAGCGCATCCTGCTCGCGGACAACGAGGCGGATCTGTTCGCCGGCACGCTGCGGGAGGTGGTCGCCGGCCGCTGGGCGCCCCACCCCGCGGACAGACCCCGCGTCCCCGTGCCGGACACGGACGGGGCCCGCACGACGGGAACGGACGAGGCCCGCGCGGCGGGGACGGGCACGGCCCGCACGGCGGCGGACGGGGCCCGCACCGCGGAGGCGGACCAGCCCCGCACGGCGGGGACGGGCACGGCCCGCACGACGGAGACGGGCACGGCCCGCACGACGGAGACGGACGAGGCCCGCACCGCGGAGGCGGACCAGCCCCGCGTCCCCGCGCAAGCCGGCCCGCACGGAGGCGGGAGGAGCGATGACGGCGAGCGCGGCGAGGCCCAGAACGCCGCCCCGGCCGGCGCCGCACGACCGGCTCCGGGTCGGCCCCGCACCGCACCAGCCGAAGCCGCGCGGTTCGACGCCGCCGGACCCGGCACTCCCCCGTCCGGCGCCGCGCCGACGCCCGGTGGCGCCGACGTCGTCTCCACCGCCGTCGCCGAGGCGCTGCGGGCCGCCGTCGCCGAGGACGTGGTCGGCGCGATGCCGGACGGGCTCGGCTCGGCTGTCGAGGCGCAGGGGCGGAACCTCTCCGGCGGCCAGCGGCAGCGCGTCCGGCTGGCACGGGCGCTGTTCGCCGACCCCGAGGTGCTGATCGCGGTGGAGCCGACCTCCGCGCTGGACGCGCACACCGAGGCCGCGGTGGCGCGGCGGCTGCGGGCGGCGCGGGCAGGCCGCACCACCGTCGTCACCGGCACCTCGCCGCTGCTGCTCGACCAGGCCGACACCGTGTACTACCTGGTGGACGGCCGGGTCGCGGCCGTCGGCGGACACCGCGAACTGCTCGCCTCAGAACCCGGCTACCGCGGCCTGGTGTCCCGCGGCCCGGAGGACGGCGCAGGGGACGACCCGCGCGACCGCGGCAACCGTGACAGCGGTGACAACGGCCACAACGGCCACAACAGCAACCGCGACCACGGCGACGGCGACGGCGGCCCGCGCCGGTCCGAGGAGGCCCTGCGATGACCACCGCCCACAGCGCTGCGACGCCGGCCGCGGCCGGCGCCCTCCTGCCCGTCGCCGACAGCGGCGACGTCCGCCGGGCCGCGACCCGGCTGGTCCGCGCGGACCGCCGCGCCTTCACCGCGCTGATCGCGCTCAACGCCCTCGCCGGCGCGGCCGGGCTGGCCGGGCCGTGGCTGGTGGGCCGGATCGTGGACGAGGTGCGGTCCGGCGCGGGCGTGGACGCCGTCGACCGGCTGGCGCTGGTCGTCCTGGTGTTCGCGGTGGCGCAGTTCCTGCTCGCGCGGTACGCCCGCCGCCTCGGCTACCGGTTCGGGGAGCGGACGCTGGCCCGGGTCCGCGAGGAGTTCGTGGACCGGGCGCTGGCGCTGCCCGCGTCGGTGGTGGAGCGGGCCGGCACCGGCGACCTCACCGCACGCGGCACCTCCGACGTCACGATGCTCGGCACCACCCTGCGCGACGTGGGCCCCGAGGTGCTGATCCAGCTCGTGCAGGCGCTCTTCATCCTCGGCGCGGTCTTCACCGTGAGCCCGCTGCTGGGCTGCTGCGGCCTGCTCGGCCTGGTGGGCATCTGGTGCGCGCTGCGCTGGTACCTGCGGCGCGCCCGCACCGCCTACCTCGCCGAGGGCGCCGCCAACTCCGTGGTCGCCGACGCCGTGTCCACCACCGCGTCGGCGGCGCGGACCATCGAGGCGTTCGGTCTCGGGGAGGTGCGGACCGCGGCGAGCCGGCAGGCGCTGGACGCCTCCCAGCGGGCCCGGCTGCACACGCTGTACCTGCGCACGGTGTTCTTCCCGTCCGTGGAGGTCTCGTACGCGGTGCCCGTCGTCGGTGTGCTGCTGGTCGGCGGGCTGCTGCACGCGCACGGCGCGATGAGCGTCGGCGCGGTGGTCACCGCCGCCCTGTATCTGCGGCAGCTCGCGGAGCCGCTGGACGCGGTGCTGATGTGGATCGAGCAGTTGCAGAGCAGCAGCGCGTCCTTCGCCCGGGTCGAGGGGCTGGGCCGGGCGCCGCGCTCCCAGCGGCCCGCGACCGGCTCGGCCGCGCCGGCCGACGACCGGATCGACGTGGCCGGGGTGCGTTACTCCTACGAGGGCGGCGGCGAGGTGCTGCGCGGCGTGGACCTGACCGTGCGGCCGGGCGAGTGGCTGGCGGTGGTCGGCCCGTCGGGGGCCGGGAAGACCACGCTGAGCCGGCTGCTCGCGGGCATCGACGCGCCGGACAGCGGCACGGTGACGGTCGGCCGGGTGCCGGTCGCCGACCTCGGTCCCGAGCAGCTGCGCCGCCAGGTCGTCCTGGTCACCCAGGAGCACCACGTCTTCCACGGCACCGTGCGGGACAACCTGCTGATGGCCGCGCCGGACGCCGACGACGCGCGGCTGCTGGCCGCCCTCGCGGCGGTCGGCGCGGACTGGGTGGCCGAGCTGCCCGGCGGGCTGGACGCGGTGCTGGGCGCCGGCGGCCACCGTGCGCACGGTTCGCAGGCGCAGCAGCTCGCGCTGGCCCGGGTGGTGCTGGCCGATCCGCATACCCTGATCCTCGACGAGGCCACCGCGCTGCTGGACCCGCGGACCGCCCGGCACACCGAGCGGGCGCTGGCCTCGGTGCTCAAGGGGCGTACGGTCATCGCGATCGCGCACCGGCTGCACACCGCCCACGACGCGGGCCGGGTGGCGGTGATGGAGGACGGCCGGCTGACCGAACTGGGCCCGCACGACGAGCTGGTGGCGGCGGGCCGGGCGTACGCGGCGCTGTGGCACTCGTGGCACGGCGGGCGGCCGGCGTCCTGACGAGGCGCGATCGTCGCGATCGCCCCTCCGGGACGCGGCCGCCCGCCGGGTGCGCTGCCGCGCTCAGTCCGTGAGGTTGACCGCCCGCGCGGACGTGGCGCCGATCTCGTCGGCGATGTCGGCGAGCACTCCGGCCGGGATGGTCGAGTCGACGGTGAGGGCGACCAGCGCGTCACCGCCGGCGGCGGCGCGGGCGACCTGCATGCCCGCGATGTTGACGCCGACCTCGCCGAGGATGCGGCCGATGGTGCCGACCACGCCGGGGCGGTCGGTGTAGCGCAGGAAGGCCATGTGGTCGGCGAGCACCAGGTCCACGTCCTCCTCGCCGACGGCGACGATCTTCTGGACGTGCTTGGGCCCGGCGAGCGTGCCGGAGACCGCGACCTCGGTGCCGTCGGCGAGGGTGCCGCGCACGGTGACCAGGTTGCGGTGGTTGGGCGACTCGCTGCTGGTGGTCAGCCGCACCTCGACGCCGCGCTCCTGCGCGAACAGCGGCGCGTTGACGTAGGAGACCGTCTCGGCCACCACGTCCTCGAACACGCCCTTGAGCGCGCTGAGTTCGAGGATCTTCACGTCGTGCTGGGTGATCTCGCCGCAGACCTCGACGTCGAGCCGGGCGGCGACCTCGCCGGCCAGCGCGGTGAAGATGCGGCCGAGCTTCTCGGCCAGCGGCAGGCCCGGCTTGACGTCCTCGGCGATCACGCCGCCCTGGACGTTGACCGCGTCGGGCACCAGCTCGCCGGCCAGCGCGAGCCGCACCGACTTGGCGACGGCGATGCCCGCCTTCTCCTGGGCCTCGTCGGTGGAGGCGCCCAGGTGCGGGGTGGCCACCACGTTGTCGAACTGGAACAGCGGGGAGTCGGTGCACGGCTCCTTGGCGTAGACGTCCAGGCCCGCGCCGGCCACCCGGCCCTCCTTGAGGGCGGCGGCCAGCGCCTCCTCGTCCACGATCCCGCCGCGCGCGGCGTTGACGATCCGCACCGAGGGCTTGACCTTGTGCAGCGCCTCGTCGCCGATCAGGCCGAGGGTCTCGGGCGTCTTGGGCAGGTGCACGGTGATGAAGTCGGAGGTCTCCAGCAGCTCGTCCAGCGTCAGCAGTTTGACGCCCATCGTGGCGGCCTTGGCGGGCTGCACATAGGGGTCGTAGGCGACGACCTTCATGCCGAAGGCGGCCATCCGCTGCGCGACCAGGACGCCGATGCGGCCGAGGCCGACCACGCCGAGGGTCTTCTCGCTCAGCTCCACACCGGTGTACTTGTTGCGCTTCCACTCGCCGGCCTTGAGCGCGGCGTTGGCCGGCGCGATGTTGCGCGCGGTGGCGATGATCAGACCGCAGGCCAGCTCGGCGGCGGTGACGATGTTCGAGGTGGGGGCGTTGACGACCATGACGCCGGCCTTGGTGGCGGCGGCCACGTCGACGTTGTCCAGGCCGACGCCGGCGCGGGCGACGACGCGCAGCCTGCGGGCCGCGGCGACCGCCTCGGCGTCCACCTTGGTGGCGCTGCGGATCAGGATGGCGTCGACGTCGGCGATCGCGGACAGCAGTTCGGCTCGGTCCGCGCCGTTGCAGTGCCGGATCTCGAAGTCCGGGCCGAGGGCGTCGACCGTGGCCGGCGACAGCTCTTCTGCGATGAGTACGACAGGCTTCTGGCTCACGTGGGTCCTCACTTGTCCTGCGGGGGCGGCCGGTCCCGTACGACCGCTCCGGGGAGGCGGGGATGGCATGCCGCGTGGAAGACGCACGACGCTGTGAGCCTGACGCGCTTGTTAACGAAGTGTATCGGCGGGTCGCACGCTGTCCCTCGACGCGATGGAAGGATCACCCGATGGTGGTTGTACGCCGCGGACAAGCGGTGTCCGGCCGCCGGACGGGCGGGGCCGTGACCTGCGCGGACGCCGGGGAAGCGGCCGCGCGGGCCGCCGGACGGGCGCGCGTCGTCCCGTCCGGCGGCCGGGGCCCGCGGATCACTCACCGTGGGCCCCGCGGAGGGCTCAGGCCTCCTCGTCCACCCAGCTCATGAGCTTGCGGAGCTTGCGGCCGGTGGTCTCCAGCAGGTGGTTCTCGTCGGCCTTCTTGTACTCGTTGTACTTCGGCAGGCCGGCGTTGTACTCGGCGATCCAGTTGTTGGCGAAGCTGCCGTCCTGGATCTCGGCGAGGATCTTCTTCATCTCCGCCTTGGTGCCCTCGTTGATGATCCGCGGGCCGGAGACGTAGTCGCCCCACTCGGCGGTCTCGGAGACCGACCAGCGCATCTTCTCCAGGCCGCCCTCGTACATCAGGTCCACGATGAGCTTCAGCTCGTGCAGGCACTCGAAGTACGCGATCTCCGGCTGGTAGCCGGCCTCGACCAGGGTCTCGAAGCCCGCCTTGACCAGCGCGGAGGTGCCGCCGCACAGCACCGCCTGCTCGCCGAACAGGTCGGTCTCGGTCTCCTCGGTGAAGGTGGTCTTGATGACGCCGGCCCGGGTGCCGCCGATGCCCTTGGCGTACGACAGCGCGAGCGCGAAGCCGTTGCCGGTCGCGTCCTGCTCGACCGCCGCGATGCACGGGACGCCGCGGCCCTCCTCGTACTGGCGGCGCACCAGGTGGCCCGGGCCCTTGGGCGCGACCATGCACACGTCGACGCCGGCCGGCGGCTTGATGAAGCCGTAGCGGATGTTGAGGCCGTGGCCGAAGAACAGGGCGTCGCCGTCCTTGAGGTTGTCCTTGATGGACTCCTCGTAGACGCGGGCCTGGATCGGGTCCGGCACCAGGATCATGATGACGTCGGCCTCGGCGGCGGCCTCGGCGACCGGCACCACGCGCAGGCCCTGCTCCTCGGCCTGCGCCTTGGACTTGGAGCCCTCGTGCAGACCGACGCGCACGTCGACGCCCGAGTCGCGCAGCGACAGCGCGTGGGCGTGGCCCTGGCTGCCGTATCCGATGACCGCGACCTTGCGGCCCTGGATGATGGACAGGTCGGCGTCGTCGTCGTAGAACAGCTCGGCCACTTGGGGTCTCTCCTCGGGTCTTCTTCGGGTGGTACGGGTGGTACGGCCCACCGTACGACTGGCGGGCACGGGCGGGTCCTGCGGTCTCGCTACGCGGACCGGTCCAGGGCCCGCAGGCTGCGGTCGGTGATGGAGCGGGCGCCGCGTCCGATGGCGATGGTGCCGGACTGCACCAGCTCCTTGATGCCGAACGGCTCCAGCATCTTGAGCATCGCCTCCAGCTTGTCGGCGCTGCCGGTGGCCTCGACGGTGACCGCCTCGGGCGAGACGTCCACGGTCTTGGCGCGGAAGAGCTGGACGATCTCGACGATCTGCGAGCGGGACTCGTTGTCGGCGCGGACCTTCACCAGGACGAGTTCGCGCTGGACGGCGGCGCCGGGGTCGAGTTCGACGATCTTCAGCACGTTGACGAGCTTGTTGAGCTGCTTGGTGACCTGCTCCAGCGGGAGTTCGTCGATGACGTTCACCACGATGGTGATGCGGGAGATGTCGGGGTGCTCGGTGGTGCCGACGGCGAGGGAGTCGATGTTGAAGCCGCGGCGGGAGAACAGCGCGGTGATCCTGGCCAGGACGCCGGGCTTGTTCTCCACCAGGACGGAGAGGGTGTGCTTGGACATGGGGGTGGTTTCCTTCTCTCGCGTCGTCCGGCTCACTCGTCCACCGCGTCGCCGAAGTCCGGGCGGACGTCGCGGGCGGCCATGATCTCGTCGTTGGAGGTGCCGGCGGCGACCATCGGCCACACCATGGCGTCCTCGTGCACGATGAAGTCCACCACGACCGGGCGGTCGTTGATCGCGTTGGCCTCGGCGATCACCTTGTCCAGGTCGTCGGGCGACTCGCAGCGCAGGCCGACGCAGCCCATCGCCTCGGACAGCTTGACGAAGTCCGGGACGCGGGTGCCGCGGTTGGTGACCGAGCCGACGCCGCGGGTGGAGCCGGGGACGTTCTCCGCGCCGTCGTGCAGCACGGTGTTGGAGAACCGCTCGCCGTAGAAGAGGTTCTGCCACTGGCGGACCATGCCCAGGGCGCCGTTGTTGATGACGGCGACCTTGATCGGGATGTTGTTCAGGGCGCAGGTGACCAGTTCCTGGTTGGTCATCTGGAAGCAGCCGTCGCCGTCGATCGCCCACACGGTGGCCTCGGGGCGGCCGGCCTTGGCGCCCATGGCCGCGGGCACCGCGTAGCCCATGGTGCCGGCGCCGCCGGAGTTGAACCAGGTGCCGGGCTTCTCGTACTTGATGAACTGCGCGGCCCACATCTGGTGCTGGCCGACGCCGGCCGCGAACAGCGTGCCCTCCGGGGCCAGTTGGCCGATCCGCTCGATGACCTGCTGCGGGGACAGGCTGCCGTCGTCGGGCAGGTCGTAGCCGAGCGGGTAGGTGTTGCGCCAGAAGTTCAGCTGGTCCCACCAGGCGCTGTAGTCGCCCTTGTGGCCGGCCTCGTGGTCGGCCTGGACGGCGACGATCAGGTCGGCGAGCACCTCGCGGGCGTCGCCGACGATCGGCACGTCGGCGATCCGGTTCTTGGAGATCTCGGCCGGGTCGATGTCGGCGTGCACGACCTTGGCCAGCGGCGCGAAGGTGTCCAGGCGGCCGGTGACCCGGTCGTCGAAGCGGGCGCCGAGCGCCACGATCAGGTCGGCCTTCTGCAGCGCGGTGACCGCGGAGACGTTGCCGTGCATGCCGGGCATGCCGACGTGCTGCGGGTGGCTGTCGGGGAACGCGCCGAGCGCCATCAAGGTGGTGGTGACCGGCGCGCCGGTCAGCTCGGCCAGGATGCGCAGTTCGGCGGTGGCCCGCGCCTTGAGCACGCCGCCGCCGACGTACAGGACCGGGCGGCGGGACTCGTTGATCAGCCGGGCGGCCTCGCGGATCTGCTTGGCGTGCGGCTTGGTCACCGGGCGGTAGCCGGGCAGGTCCTGCTGCGGCGGCCAGCTGAAGACGGTCTCGTTCTGCAGCGCGTCCTTGGCGATGTCGACCAGCACCGGGCCGGGGCGTCCGGTGGAGGCGATGTGGAACGCCTCGGCGATGGTCCGGGCGATGTCGTCGGCGCGGGTGATGAGGAAGTTGTGCTTGGTGACCGGCATGGTGATGCCGCAGATGTCCGCCTCCTGGAAGGCGTCCGTGCCGATGGACTTCGAGGCGACCTGGCCGGTGATGGCGACGATCGGCACGGAGTCCATGTGGGCGTCGGCGATCGGCGTGACGAGGTTGGTCGCGCCGGGGCCGGAGGTGGCCATGCACACCCCGACCTTGCCGGTGGCCTGCGCGTAGCCGGTGGCGGCGTGGCCGGCGCCCTGCTCGTGGCGGACCAGCACGTGGCGGACCTTGGAGGAGTCCATCAGCGGGTCGTACGCCGGCAGGATCGCGCCGCCCGGGATGCCGAATACGGTGTCGGCGCCGACGGCCTCCAGGGAGCGGATGAGCGCCTGCGCGCCCGTCATGCGCTCGGCGGGAGCGGCGGGCGCCGCGCTGCGGGCCCGCGGCTGCGGATGGTGGGACCCGGTGGCCTGCTCGGTCATCTGCGTTCTCTTCTCTCGAAGATGAGGGTGCTGAGGGTGGTGAGGTGCTGCGGGAATGGGGGCCGTCCGCGCGGAGGGTTCCTCGCCGCCCGCATGCGTCCCGGGCAACAAAAAACCCCTCGTGCCGTGAGGCAAGCGAGGGGAGCGCGCCGGTGGGGTGCGAGGCGGTGGGTGCCTCGGTCAGCCGACGCGCTGTCCAAGTACGAGAATTCGGGAGTGCATGGCCCGACCTTCCTCCGCGCGCCCCGGGGGTGTCAAGCGGGTGGGACGGGCGTCTCAGTATGTGAGCGGGCGGCGGGTACCGGCAGGGCCGCCTCGCACGGCCTCGACGGTACGCCTTCCGGTGGCACGCCCGGTGCGCCCCCGGGCGGCCCGCCCTCCGGCGGCGGGTTCGGCGGCGGGGCCTGCGGCGGCCGGCTCTGCGGCGGATTCGGCGGCGGGGCCTCCCGGGGGACGGCGTCCCGCGGCACCGGGAAGCCGCCGCGGGCCAGCGAGCCGCGCAGCCGGTGTTCGTCCAGCGGCTCGGAGAATGCCATGCCGACGCCGTGCTGGCAGCCCATCTCGCGCAGCGCGTCCACCTGGTCCGGGTGGTCCACGCCGTCGGCGACGGTGCGGATGCCGAGGTCGGCGGCGATCCGCACCAGCCCCTGGGTGATCTTGTGGTGGCGGACCGACTCGGCGATCCCCTCGGTCAGACACCGGTCCAGCTTGATCAGGTCCACCGGCAGGGCGCGCAGCGCGGCGAGCGCTCCGTGGCCCGCGCCGAAGCCGCCGAGCGCGATCCGCACGCCGATGCCGCGCAGCACCGCCAGTCGCCGTTCCAGCTCCTCGTGCGGGATGCGGGGGTCGCCGCCGGGCAGTTCGAGCACCAGGCCGCCGGGCGGCAGGTCGTGCCGGTCCAGCAGGGCCTCGACGACGCCGGCGGGCAGCTCGCGGTGGAACAGCCGGCGGACCGGGAAGCGCACGGTCACCGGCAGCCGGTGTCCCTCGGCGTAACGGCGGGCGGCCTGGGCGACCGCCTGTTCCAGCAGCCAGCGGCCGGGTTCCAGGCGCTCTAAGCGTCGGTCGCCGGCCCGCGCGCCGCCCGCGGCGGCCTCCGCGGCTGCCTCCTCGGCGGCGTCCGGGGCCGCGGCGTCCGGCGGGTCGGGGTCGTCGTGCTCGTCGGCGCGGCGCAGGAACTCGGCGGGCGTGAAGAGGATGCCCGCGCCCGAGCGCCACCGCGGCTGGGCCTCGACGCCGGTGATCCGGCCGCCGGCCAGCTCCACCACCGGCTGGTGCAGCAGCGTCAGCTCGCCGTCGTGCAGCGCCCGGCGCAGCCGCCCGGACAGCTCGGCGCGGCGCACCGCCTCGGCGCGCAGCCGCGGGGCGTACAGCTCGACCCGGCCGCGGCCGCTCTGCTTGGCGCGGTACATCGCCAGGTCGGCGTTGCGCATCAGCGCGGTCGGGCTGTCGCCTGGCCGGGCGAAGGCGATGCCGATGCTGGCGCCGACGGTGATCTCGCCGGCCGAGGTGCGGTAGGGCGCGGAGAGCGCGGCGCGCAGCCGGTCGGCGATCTCCCGGATCTGGCGGTCGACTGCCGGGCCGCCGCGGCCGGGGGCGTGCGCCGGATCGCGGCCGGGAGCCGAACCGGACGCGGGGGCGTGGCCGGGGGGCGAGCCCGACACGGGGGCGTGGCCGGAAGCCGGGTCGTAGCCGGGGGCGGCGTCCCGGCCCGGGGCGGGGTCGTCGTCCCGGGAGCCGGGACCGGCGATCAGCACGGCGAACTCGTCGCCGCCGAGCCGGGCCGCGGTGTCGCCGACCCGCAGCGAGTCCTTGAGCCTGCGGGCGGCCTGCACCAGCAGGTCGTCCCCGGCCTGGTGGCCGGCCGAGTCGTTGACCGCCTTGAAGCCGTCGAGGTCGACGTAGAGCACCGCGGCGTGCCCGTCGCCGGACCGGCGGCCGCGCAGCGCCTTGCCGAGGCGCTCGGTGAACAGCGCCCGGTTGGGCAGGTCGGTCAGCGGGTCGTGCGAGGCGTTGTGCTGCAACTGGGCCTGGAGCCTGACGCGTTCGGTGACGTCGCGGCTGTTGAAGATCAGGCCGCCCTGGTAGCGCTTGACGCTGGACTCCACATGCAGCCAGCGCGCGCCCTCCGCGTCCCCGACCGGGTCGCGGGCGTGTCCCGACCTGATCCGGCACTCGATGCGCGTCGCGGGCTCGTCGCCGGGGCGAGCGGCCAGGAAGCGGCGCACCTCGTGCACCACCCGGCCGAGGTCCTCGGGGTGGATGTGGGCGGCCAGTTCGGTGCCGACCAGTTCCTCGGGATCGCGGCCGTAGACGCCCTTGGCGGCGGGGCTGACGTAGCGCAGCACACCGGTGGGGGCGGCGATCATGATGACGTCGCTCGACCCCTGGACCAGGGAGCGGAAGTGGTTCTCCTTGTGGGCCAGTTCCTGGGTGAGCGCGATGTTGTCCAGCAGCATGATGCCCTGCCGGACCACCAACGCCAGCACCACCGTGCAGCCGGTGAAGAGCACCACGCGGTCGCACTTCTGACCGGTGATCACGTCGTAGAGGATGCCCAGGGTGCACACCGCCGCGGCCAGGTACGGCGTCAGCGCGGACAGCGAGCCGGCGACCTTGCGGGTGGTGGCGCCGGTGCGCCGGGGCGGGTGGTGGCGCGGGCCGACCCAGGGGGCGTACGCCATCAGCAGCGCGCCGGCGAACCAGCCGGCGTCCAGCACCTGTCCGGAGCGGTAGTGCGCCCGCAGCAGCGGCGAGGTGAACAGCGCGTCGCACAGCACCGTCAGCGCGAGCGCGGCCAGCGCGGTGTTGACGGCGGCGCGGTTGGCGGCCGAGCGGCGGAAGTGCAGCGCGAGGACCATGCTGACCAGGACGATGTCCAGCAGCGGGTAGGCCAGCGACAGCGCCATCCTGGTGGTGCTCGGACCGTCCGAACGCGCGGTGTGGGCCAGCGCCAGGCTCCAGGACAGGGTGAGCAGCGAGCCGCCGATCAGCCAGGTGTCCAGCGCCAGGCAGATCCAGCCGGGCCGGGTGACCGGGCGCTTGGCCAGCACCAGCAGGCCGATGACGGCGGGCGGCGCGAAGAGCAGGAAGCAGAAGTCGGCGGCCGAGGTCTGCGGCACCGGCTCGCGCAGGATCACCTCGTACCAGCCCCAGATGGCGTTGCCCAGGGCGAGCATCGAGGAGGAGACGGCGAACAGCAGCCACGCCGGGCGGTGCGGTCCGGCGACCCTGCGGGCGTACAGCAGCGCGGAGACGGCGGCGCCGGCGGAGGCGGCGGCCAGCCCGAAGTCGCCCATGATCAGGGCCACTTCGGTGGAACCCCAGCCGAGGGCGGCGCCGGTGGTGTAGCCGGCGCAGAGCACCGCGAGGACCAGTTGCGGCAGCAGGGCGGCGCGCCCGCGCTCCCCGCCGCGATCGTCCTTCCGGTCGCCGCCGGGCGCGCCGGAGCCGCCGGCGCGGTCGCGGTCGCCGTGGTCGGGCTGCGGCGTCGCGAGCACCGCGCCGGTGGCGGTCACCGTGCCGCTCCGGGGCGTGCGGCGGCGCGGCCGCGGCAGGACGCCCCGCCCGGCCCGGTCCGTCCGGTCGGACCGGTCGGACCGGTGACGCCGCCGCGTCGGTCCTCGGTGCGCTGGGCCCGCGTGTCCGGATCGGTCGCTCCGCCGTGCATCGCCCGTCGCCCCCCTTACTTGCTCGACCTGCTCACTCGACCTGCTCGTCGTCCCCGCCGTCGTCGGCGGCGCGGACGCTCGCGGTGGGTCCCCCGACGTGACGATACACCAGAATCGTCACTCAGCGATAGGGTCGATCTACCCTGTGTAATCATATGGGCGACGGCGTACACCCGGTGCAGTCGCCTGGCGCCTGGCGCTCAGCTCGTCGCGACCACGTTCCGCAGCTCCTCGCCGGCGGCGAAGCGGCGGAGCTGGTCGCGGACCAGCCGGTGGGCGCGCGGCAGGAACGCCGAGGTGCTGCCGCCCACATGGGGGCTGATCAGCACGCCGGGCGCGTGCCACAGCGGATGTCCGGGCGGCAGCGGCTCGGGGTCGGTGACGTCCAGGGCCGCGGTCAGCCGCCCGGACTCGGTCTCCGCGAGCAGCGCCTTGGTGTCCACCACCGGCCCGCGCGCGACGTTGACCAGCAGCGCACCGTCCTTCATCGCGGCCAGGAACGACGCGTCGACCAGTCCCCTGGTCTGCTCGGTGAGCGGGGTGGTGAGCACCACCACATCGGCCGACGGCAGCAGCTCCGGCAGCTCGGCCAGCGCGTGCACCGGGCCGCGCGGCGCATCCCGGGCGGTGCGCGCGACCCGCGCCACCTCGCACTCGAAGGCCGCCAGCCGGTCCTCGACCGCCGCGCCGATGGCACCGTAGCCGACGATCAGCACCCGGCGGTCGGCGAGCGCCGGGTAGAAGCCGGAGTACCACTTCTCGTTGTCCTGGCCGCGCACGAAGCGCGGGAGGCCGCGCAGCGACGCCAGGACCAGGGTCAGCGCCAGCTCCGCGGTGCTGGCCTCGTGCACACCGCGCGCGTTGCACAGCCGTACGCCCGGCGGCATCCCCTTCAGGTGCGGGATGACGGCGTCGACGCCCGCGCTGAGCGTCTGCACCACCTGGACGCGGCGCATCCGCGGCATCGGCAGGGCCACGGCGTCCGGGCCCTTCATGTACGGGACCACGTAGAACACCGCGTCCGCCGGGTCGGCGGGGAAGTCCGGCGCGGTGGCGTCCCAGAAGACGTAGCGGAACGCGTCGGGCAGCCCCGCCACCTCCTGCGGCGGCAGCGGCAGCCACACCTGGGGGCGGTCCGGGTCCTGCCCGGCGGCCGGAGAACCTGGTGAATCGGTCATGGTCAGGAGGCTATGGCACAGTGGGGCGGCCGGGTGGGGACGGTGTGGAGGAAGGCAGACAGGGTGGAGCGCAGGCGGGTCGGGGCGGCGGCCCTCGAAGTGGGTGCGGTCGGGCTCGGCTGCATGCCGATGAGCTGGGCGTACAGCACCTCGCGGCAGGACGGCGAGACGTCTGTGCGGGCGGTGCACACCGCGCTCGACCTCGGCGCCGCGCTGCTGGACACCGCCGACATGTACGGCCCCTTCACCAACGAGCTGCTGCTCGGACGGGTGTTGAAGGAGCGGCGCGACGAGGCGTTCGTCGCCACCAAGTGCGGGCTGCTGGTCGGCGAGCAGCACGTCGTCGCCAACGGCCGCCCCTCGTACGTGAAACGGGCCTGCGACGCGTCGCTGCGCCGGCTGCAGACCGATGTGATCGACCTGTACCAGTTGCACCGCGCCGATCCCGAGGTCCCGTTGGAGGAGACCTGGGGCGCGCTGGCCGAGCTGGTCACGGCGGGCAAGGTGCGGGCGCTCGGGCTGTGCGCGGTGGGCGCGCGGGGCGAGCAGCGCGGCGGCCGGCCGGGCGGGCGCGCGGCGCACCGGGCGAGCGGGGGCGCGAGCGGGGGCGCGGACGGTCGCGCCGGGCGTACGGGCGCGGGCGCGGGCGGGCGTACAGGCGCCGGCCGGCGTACGGGCGCGGGGACCGCCGGAGGGACGCTGCACGCGCGGACGCTGCGGCAACTGGCGCGGGCGCAGCAGGTGTTCCCGGTCTCCAGCGTGCAGGCGGAGCTGTCGGTCTGGGCGCCCGAGGCGCTGGAGGAGCTGCTGCCGTGGTGCGAGGCGCACGGCGTCGGGCTGCTCGCCGCGATGCCGCTGGGCAACGGCTTCCTCACCGGCACGCTGACGCCCGGCGAGGGGTTCGAGCCGGACGACCTGCGGGCCAGGCATCCGCGGTTCACCGCGGAGATGATGGCGGCGAACCAGCCGATCGTCGCCGGGCTGCGGCGCGTCGCCGCCCGGCACGGCGCGACGCCCGCGCAGGTCGCGCTCGCGTGGGCCCTCGCGCAGGGACCGGGCGTGGTGCCGATCCCCGGCGCCAAGACCCCGGCGTGGGTCGCAGAGAACGCCGCGGCGGCGGATCTGGCGCTCAGCGCCGACGACCTGGCGGACATCGCGGCGCTGCCGCCGGCCCGCGGGTCCTGGGACTGAGGGCGGCCCCGGGACTGAGCGCGGGTCCTGGGACTGAGCGCGGGCTCGCAGGCCGGCGAGGACTCACGGGCCCGCGGACTCAGGGGCTCACGGCCGCCGCCGGTCAGGCCCGCGGCCGGGCGCGCGGGGCCGCGGCGCTCGCGGGCCGCCGGGCACGCCGGGCGCGACGGGCACGGCCGGCGCGCCGGGCGCGACAGGCACGACAGGCACGACAGGCACGACAGGCACCGGACACGGCCGCAAGCAGGGCGAAACCGGGTCCGTTCAAGGGGAGTTCGCCGAAGGTTGTCACGCCGGGCCCGGCGCACACGGCACAGTGGGCCGCAACCGTGACTGAAAGGACCCGCCCGTGCGCCGCTCGCGCCTCCGTTCCCTGGCCGCCCCGCTGTCGACCGCCGCGCTCTCGCTGTCCCTCGCGCTCGCCGCGCCGTCCGCCGCCCAGGCCCACGCGCCGGGCCGCTCCCCCGCGCCCGCGCGCGGCCACGCGCCCGCCGCCTGCTCCCCCTACGTAGGCATCACCGGCTTCTCCGACCAGCTCGACAAGACGTCCGTTGCGGGCACGCCGGTCTCCGAGCTGTCCGGCTTCGCGCACGACACGGACGGCCGACTGCTCGCCGTCGGGGACAGCTCGTACCTCTACACGCTGGACCCGCGGACCGACGACGTCCTGTCCGCGCAGCCGCTCGCCCACCGCGACGGCACGATCCTGGACTCCGAGGCCGTCGCGGTGAACCCGGACGGCACCCGGCTGGTGACGGACGAGACCGCTCCCTCCGTCTCGCTGTTCTCCCGCTCCGGCCGCGAGCTCGGCGCCCTTCCGGTGCCGGACGCGCTGAAGGTGGCGCCGGCCGGGCGCGCCACGCACAACCTGACCTTCGAGGGGCTGGCGCTGCTGCCCGGCGGCCGGACCCTGGTCGCGTCGATGGAGGGGGCGCTCACCGGTGACGCGCCGGACCTGCGCCGCTTCCAGACCTGGCAGCGGATCGGCCGCTCCGACGCCTTCCGGCTCGGCCCGCAGTACGCGTTCAGGACCGACCCCGGCCTGGACGTCTCGGACATCACCTCCACCGGCGACGGGCGGCTGCTGGTGCTGGAGCGCACGTACACCTCCGGCGTCGGCAACACCGTGCACCTGGTGCTGGCCGATCCGCGCGGCGCCACCGACGTGGCCGGCGTCGACGTCCTGACGGACGGTCAGCGGGGCGTGCGGCCGGTCGCGGCGCGTACGATCGCCGACATCGGCGCCTGCCCGTCGCTCGGCGCGACCGCGAAGCAGCCGCAGCCGAACCCGCTGCTGGACAACATCGAGGGCGTCACGGTCGACGGCCGCGGCCCGGCCGGGACCCTGCGGGTGCTGCTGGTCAGCGACGACAACGCGAACCCGGTGCAGACCACGCGGCTCTACCGGCTCACCGCCCGGCTGCCCCGGTAGGACGCCCGCCGCCGGGCTCTCCCGGTCGCCTGGCTCTCCCGGTCGCCTGGCTCTCCCGGGTGCGCGAGCCGGGTACCCGGAGTCCCGCGCCGGGGTCCGGCAGGTGGTCCTACGCGCGGGTCCGGCGCCGGGGTCCGGTGCGCCGGCCCGGTCCCGCGGCGGGGAACGGCGGGCGGAGCGCGGGCCGGTGTGATGTGCTGGGCGGGTGAAGACCGCGAAGGTGACCGCCTGCCGTTCCGCCGCTTCCGGCAGGTCTGTTCCCACGGGCGCGCCCACCGCGCCTACCACGCCCGCCGCACCCACCGCGCTGACCGCGCCCACGCCGTCCGTCCTGCCCGCCGCACCCGCCGCGCCCGCCGCGCGGCGCACCTCCGCACGGGCCGGGGCCGTGGCGCTCGCGGTCGTCGCCGCGCTCGTGGCGGGCGGCTGCTCGGACGGCGGCGGGAAGATCACGCCGCCGGGCGGGGGCAGGCCGTCCGCGAGCGGGCCGACGGCGACCGCGCCGGGCCCTTCGGGCCGCTCGCCGTCCACCGGGACCGCGACGCCGACGCCGACCCCCACGCCGACGCCCGCGCCCGCGAAGGGCACCGCCAAGGTGACCGCGACGGTGGCGAGCAAGCTGGCGCAGCCCTGGGGCATGGTTAGGCTGCCGGACGGCAAGCTGCTGGTGGGCTCCCGCGACAGCGGCCGGATCTCCCTGGTCGACCCGGCGACCCACAAGGTGTCCGCGGTCGGCACGGTTCCCGGCGTCTACCACACCCAGGGCGGCGAGCAGGGCCTGCTCGGCCTCGCGCTCTCCCCCGACTTCGGCACCGACCACCTGGTCTACGCGTACTTCACCACCGAGTCCGACAACCGCATCGCGCGGATGCTGTACGACCCCTCGCGGGGCAGGAACGAGCAGCTCGGCTCGCCCGACACCATCCTGCGCGGCATCCCGATGGGCACGATCCACAACGGCGGCCGGATCGCCTTCGGCCCGGACGGGATGCTCTACGCCGGCACCGGCGAGACCGGGCAGCGCGGGCTGGCGCAGGACATGTCCTCGCTGGCCGGCAAGATCCTGCGGATGACGCCGGACGGCCAACCGCCCAAGGACAACCCCACGGCCGGCTCCCTGATCTACTCCCCCGGCCACCGCAACGTCCAGGGCCTGGCCTGGGACCCCCAAGGACACCTGTGGGCCTCGGAGTTCGGCCAGGACACGTGGGACGAGCTGAACCTGATCGTGCCGGGCGGGAACTACGGCTGGCCGGTCGTGGAGGGCATCGCCCACCGCGCGGGGTATGTGGACCCCGTCGCGCAGTGGCACACCGACCAGGCGTCGCCCTCCGGCATCGCCTACGCGGCCGGCTCGATCTGGCTCGCCTCCCTCAAGGGCGAGCGGCTCTGGCGCGTCCCCCTCGACGGCACGAAGGCCGCCGCGCCCCCGCAGGCGTTCTTCGCCTCGCGCTACGGCCGGCTGCGCGGCCTGCTCGCCCTCGACGACCACACACTGCTGCTCACCACGAGCAACACCGACAACCGGGGAACCCCGGCCCCCACCGACGACCGCGTCCTCCGCCTCACGGTGACCTGACGCCGGGGGCGCGGCGCCACGGCCGGCCGGACGCCGATCACACAGGCGCCGGGCGCCGGGCGCACAAGCGCTGGTCGCACGGGTGCCGGGCGTGGCGGCTCCGCGGGCGTCCCCGGCCCGCGTCAGGGGAAGAGGGCCAGGCGGTGCGCGAGGGCCGCGGCTTCCCCGCGGGTGGCGACGCTCAGCTTCGCGAGGATGTTGGAGACGTGGACGCTGGCCGTCTTGGGCGAGATGAAGAGGGTCTCGGCGATCTGGCGGTTGGTGCGTCCGTCGGCGACCAGCCGCAGCACGTCGCGCTCGCGGGCGGTCAGGCCCAGCGGGTCGGGGGCCGCGCCGCCGCGGGGGGCGGACAGCCGGGCGATGCGCGCGGCCAGCGGGACCGCCCCCGCGTCCTCCGCCGCTGCCAGCGCCTCGGCGAGCAGCGGCGCGGCCTGGCGGGGCGAGCCCGACGCCAGCAGCGCCTCGGCGTGCCGGAACCGCGCCGCGGCCAGCTCCATCGGCCGCTCCTGCGCCGCGAACGCCTCCTCGACGGCCGCCCAGCGGGCCGGCCCGGCCTCGCCGCGGGCCCGCGCGGCCTCCGCGTCGACCAGCAGCGCGTACGCCTCGGCGAGCGAGGTGTCGCGGGGCAGCCCGGCCGCCGCGCCGGCGATCAGGTCGAGCGCGGCCGGGTCGGCCTCGGGGGCGTCGGCCTCCGCGGCGGCGCCGGCGGCCAGCAGCGGCCAGGCGTAGCGCGCGGTGCCGACCGGGAAGGCGGCCCGCACCCCGCCGGCCAGCTCGGCCCGCGCGTCCGCGAACCGCCCGCGCGCCGCGGCCACCTGCACCGCGAGGGTGCGGATCGGGATGAGGTGCTGCGGCTGCGTGTCGTGCTCCAGCAGCTCCTTCGCGACGGCGTGGTGGCGCTCGGCCGCGTCGGTGTCGCCGGTGGCGGCGGCGAGGAAGCCGAGGTGGGTCTCGACGCCCGCCTGGAGGAAGTTCCTGCCGACCAGCCCGCGGGCCTCGGTCAGCCGCGCCGCGGCCTCGTCGTAGCGGGCCAGCCAGAACAGCGACTCGCCCTGGTTGACGAGCAGCCAGGCGCGGGTGATGTGCGCGGCCTGCTCGCCGAGCAGTTCCAGGCCCTCGCGGCCGACGGCGACCGCCTCGCGGGAGCGGCCCGCGCCCTCCAGGGCGGACGACAGGTTGCCGTAGGTGCGGGCCAGGATCGCCGACCGGCGCCGGCCGCTGACCAGCCGCCGCACCTGCTCGACCTCGGCGATGCCGCCCTCGACGTCGCCGCAGTCCGCGCGGAGCAGGCCGAGCGTGACGCGGGCGTGCAGCTCGGTGTCGCGGTCGCCGGCCGCCCTGGCCAGCTCGACCGCGCGGCGGGCGGTCTCGATGCCCTCGTCGCCGGACTTGTGGACCATGATCCAGCCGGCGATCAGCGCGACCACCTCGGCGTGCGCGGCCGACGGCGGCAGGCCGCGGACCAGTTCGCGGGCCCGGGACAGCTCCTCCCAGCCGTCGCCGCGGGCGAGGTCCTCGGTCAGCCGGGAGCGCTGGGACCAGAACCAGGCGGCGCGCAGCGGGTCCTGGGCGCGGTCGCGCTCCATCAGCTTCAGCGCCCGCTTGGCGACGGTGTACGCGCGCTCGCGCTCGCCGCTGAGCCGGGCCGCCACCGTGATCTCGGCGAGCAGGTCGAGCAGGCTCAGCGGGGTCTCGGCGCCGCACTCGCCGGGACCGCCGACCCCCTGGGCCAGCGGCGGGTACGCCTCGGCGTAGTCGGCCGGACGCAGCGCCGCGCGTACCTCCTCGGGGGTGTCGTCCCACAGTTCGAGCGCGCGTTCCAGCAGCCGGTGCTGCTCGGCGTAGGCGTGCCGGCGGCGGGCCTCGACGGAGGCGCGCAGCACCGCGGGCAGCGCCTTGGCCGGGTCGTGCGCGCAGTACCAGAAGCTGGCCAGCCGGGCGGCCCGCTCGTCGGCGCGGACCAGCGTGGGGTCGGCCTCGATGGCCTCGGCGTAGCGGCGGCTGATCCGGCTGCGCTCGCCGGGCAGCAGGTCGTCGCCGACCGCCTCGCGCACCAGGGAGTGCCGGAAGCAGTAGCCGTCGCCGCTGTCGGTCGGCACCAGGATGTTGGCGCCGACGGCCGCGCGCAGCGCGTCGAGCAGCCGGTCCTCGTCCAGCCCCGCGATCGCGTCGAGCAGCCGGTACTCGACCGTGCTGCCGCCCTCGGCGATGATCCTGGCGACCCGCTGAGCGTCGTCCGGCAGTGCCTCGACCCGGACCAGCAGCAGGTCGCGCAGCGACTCGCTGATGCCGGTGGTGCAGCCGCGGCGCAGCGAGCAGGCGAGTTCCTCGACGAAGAAGGGGTTGCCGTCCGAGCGGGTGAAGACCTGGTCGACGACGGCGTCCTCGGGCTCGGCGCCGAGGATGGAGACGAGCTGGCGGCGCACCTCGTCGCGGCTGAAGCGGGCCACCTCGATCCGGTCGACGGTGCGCAGCCGGTCGGTCTCGGCGAGGAAGGGCCGCAGCGGGTGGCGGCGGTGGATGTCGTCGGCGCGGTAGGTGGCAGCGACGACCACGCGGGCGCGCTGCACCGAGCGGAACAGGTAGGAGAGCAGCTCGCGGGTGGAGCGGTCGGCCCAGTGCAGGTCCTCGACCACCAGCACCAGGGTGCGGTCGCTGCCCAGGCGTTCCAGCAGCCGCACGGTCAGCTCGAACAGCCGCACCCGGCCGGTCTCGTCGCGCGGGTCGCGCGGCGCCCCGGGTTCGCCGAACTCGGGCAGCAGCCGGGCCAGTTCGGCCTCCTGGCCGGCCACGGCGGTGAGCAGCTCCGGGCCGACCGTGGCGTACAGGTCGCGCAGAGCCGTCGAGATCGGCGCGAACGGAAGTCCCTCCGCGCCGATCTCGACACATCCCCCGACGGCGGTCACGGCCCCCGTGTCCCGCGCCGCCGCGAGGAATTCCTCGATGAGCCGGGTCTTGCCGACACCGGCCTCGCCGCCGATGAGCACCGCCTGCGGCTCGCCGCGGTCGGCCGCCGCGAGCGCCGCGGACAACCGTTTCAGCTCGGCGTCGCGGCCGATGAAGACGGGGCTCAGGGACTGCGTCTGCACGGTGTCGAGGATGTCACGGCGGGCCGGTGCGACGACACCGATTACTCCGCGGGCGGACGCGGCGGCCGCGGCGGGTGCGGGGGACGCGGCCGGCGCCCGGCCCACGGAGGGCGCGGGGGACGCCGCGGGTGCGCGGGACGCCGCGGGCACGGAGGCCGCCGCGGCGCCCCCGGGCCCGGTGGTCGCGGTGGCCCCGGTGGCCCCGGTGGCCGCGGTGGTCGCGGTGGCTGCGGTGCTCATGCCGTGCCGCGCGCGTGCGGGGCCCGGCGGACCCGGCCGAGGGGGCGGCGCGGCGTGCGGGCGGCGCCGGGGGAAGCAGCGGCGTCCGCAACCGCACGGCCCGGGACCACGGCGTCCGGTGCGGGCGCCCCCTCGGCGTCGGTACGGGCGGCGGTGCGCGAGGCGGTGCGGGCCTCGTTGCGGTGCGCCCGGCGCTCGGCGGCGCGGGCCGCCCGGGCGTCGCGCACCAGCCGCCACGCGTCGGCCTCACGCTGCAGTTGCTGACGGCGGTCCTGCTGGATCTCGTAGCCGAACACGGTCTCGCTCCTTGGAAGACGGCTCCTTCTGACGCTGTCCAGCCTCGTCCTCCACGGGGGTCCGCCACATCGGACACCTTCCCGAACTTCCGCCGCCGCCGCGCCCGCGCGGTCCTTAGCCGCCGGGCCCGGCCGGCCCGCGGGGGCCTTAGACGCGGGCACGGTCGCCGCCGGGGGCCTTAGACGGGTCCGGACGGGACCCGGCCGGCGCATACGTGGTCCCTACACGCGGCCTGCCCGCACCCCGCGTCCTTGACCCGGAAACGATCGCCGGGAGAGTCTGAACGTCCCCTGTGCGCCGGTGCGTCGGGACGCCGGGCGGGGGCATGGGAGGGAAGCAGACGCTCGTGGACACCGGTCTCTACATCGGGCCCGACAACGCCCCCGACCGCTACCGCCTGCTGCGCTCGATCGGGCGCGGCGGCGAGGCGGTCCTCTACCTCGCGGAACTGGAGCTGGGCGGCGCGACCGAGCCGGTCGTGGTCAAGGTGCTCGACGCGCGCCAGACGCTCTCGCGCGAGCTGTTCGCACGGATCAGCGAGAAGTGGCGGGAGCAGGCCGAGCTGCTGCGGTTCGTGCACCGGCTGGGCGTGGTCGGCATCCGGGAGCACTTCGAGGGTCCCTCCGCGCACCCGCGCGGCGCGCTCGCCGGCACAGCTCCCGGCACCGGGCGGGCGCTCTACCTGGTGATGAACCACGTCGACGGGCTCGACCTGCGCGACTGGCGGGCCGAGCGCACGCTGCGGACGCCGGCCGAGCGGCGGGAGGCGGTGCGCTGCCTGGAACAGCTCGCGGACGTGCTGGACTGGCTGCACAGCGGCGCGGCGACGCCCTCGGGGCGCACGGTCGTGCACGGCGACCTGTCCCCCGGCAACGTGATGGTCGACGCGCACGGCCAGGCCACGCTGGTCGACTTCGGGCTGAGCAAGCTCGCCGCGGACCACCGGACCGCCGAGGTCTGGTTCACGCCGGGCTTCGCCGCGCCGGAGGTCTACGGGGGCAGCTCACCCCGGCCACCGACCGGTACGCGTTCGGCGCGTTGGCCTACTTCCTGCTCAGCGGCGAGACCCCGGCCGCGACCGCCGAGGCGCTGCGGGCGGCGCTGCTCGCGCTGCCGGAATTCGCGCAGCTCGCGCCCGACCGCGCGGCCCGGCTCGCGTCGATCTTCGCCGTGGAGCCGGACGCGCGGCCCGCGTCGCTGTCGGCGTGGGTGCGCGAGCTGCGGCCCGCCGTCATCGCCACGACCACCCGCCCGCCGCTCCCCGCGCCCCCGACGGCCGCGCCTGCGACCGCCCCGTCGCCGGTCCCGCTCCCGGTGACGCCGTCGCCCCTCCCCCGTCCCCCGTCCCGCCGCCCCCGGTCCACGCGCCCGCGCCCGTGGCGAGGTCGGCGCCGCCGCGGGACGCCCCCGCGCCGGCGACCCCGGCCGGCGCCGCGCCGGCCGGCGGCAGGCGGCGCCGGGGGCTGCGGGCCGGGCTCGCCGCGGTGGTGGCGGTGCTGCTGGTCGGCGGCGGCGGGTACGCCGGGGTGGTGCTGTCCGGCGGTGACGGCGACGGCGGGCACGGCACGGCCGACGGCGCCCCGCGCTCCCCCTCCGCGTCCGGCTCCTCCACGACCTCCGGCGTCTCCGGGGCCGGCGTCTCCGGCGCCGGTGACTCGCTGACCGCGATCGACCCGGTGGACTCCACGTACTACGGCCTGGAGAGCGGAACGTCGGCGGTCGACGGCACGCGGTACGAGGACGCGCTGCACACCACGGACTGCGACGCGGGGTACGCCGAGTACAACCTCGGGCGCTCGTACCGGGCCTTCGACGTGGTGCTCGGGCTGGACGACAACAGCAGGAACCAGCCGATGACCGTCACCGTCCTCGCCGACGGCGTCCGGCTGGACCGGGACCACGTGGCGATCGGGCAGTCCTTCCACCGCAGGCTGGACGTGTCCGGGGTGCTGCGGCTGCGCGTGGAGTGGGCGCCGGGCGCGGAGGACGCCTGCGGCACGGTGGTCCTCGCCGCGCCGACGCTGCTGCGCTGAGGCCCCGGCACACCGAGGGCGGCGCTCCCCGGAAGGGGAACGCCGCCCTCGTACCGGACCCGTACCGCGGGCCCGTGCCCTCAGCCCTGGACGCCCAGCTTCTCCAGGACCAGCTCGCGCACGCGCTTGGCGTCCGCCTGGCCGCGGGTGAGCTTCATGACCGCGCCGATCAGCGCGCCGGCCGCGGGGAGGTTGCCGCCGCGGATCTTGTCGGCGATCGCCGCGTTCTCCGCGATGGCCTTGTCGACGGCCGCGCCGAGCGCGCCGTCGTCCGAGACGACCTTCAGGCCGCGCCGCTCCACCACCTGGTCGGGCTCGCCCTCGCCGGCCAGCACGCCCTCGATGACCTGGCGGGCCAGCTTGTCGTTGAGGTCGCCGGCCGCGACCAGCGCGGAGACCCTGGCCACCTGCGCCGGGGTGATGTCCAGCGCGGCGAGTTCGACACCGGACTCGTTGGCGTGCCGGGCGAGTTCGCCCATCCACCACTTGCGGGCCGAGGCGGCGTCCGCGCCGGCGTCGATGGTGGCCGTGATCAGGTCGATGGCGCCCGCGTTGAGCGCGGACTGCATCTCGTGGTCGGAGATCCCCCACTCGGTCTTCAGCCGCTCGCGCCGCAGCCGGGGCAGCTCGGGCAGGGTGGCGCGCAGTTCCTCCACCCAGTCGCGGGCCGGGGCGACCGGCACCAGGTCGGGCTCGGGGAAGTAGCGGTAGTCCTCCGCCTCCTCCTTGATCCGGCCCGAGGTGGTGGAGCCGTCCTCCTCGTGGAAGTGCCGGGTCTCCTGCACGATGGTGCCGCCGGAGGAGAGCACCGCGGCGTGCCGCTGGATCTCGAACCGGGCGGCGCGCTCCACGCTGCGCAGCGAGTTGACGTTCTTGGTCTCGCTGCGGGTGCCGAACGCCTCGCGGCCCCGCGGACGCAGCGACAGGTTGACGTCGCAGCGCATCTGGCCCATCTCCATGCGGGCCTCGGACACGCCCAGCGCCTTGATCAGCTCGCGCAGCTCGGCGACGTAGGCGCGGGCCACCTCGGGCGCGCGGGCGCCGGCGCCCTCGATGGGCTTGGTGACGATCTCGATCAGCGGGATGCCGGCCCGGTTGTAGTCCAGCAGCGAGTACGTCGCGCCGTGGATGCGGCCGGTGGCGCCGCCGACGTGGGTCGACTTGCCGGTGTCCTCCTCCATGTGGGCGCGCTCGATCAGCACCCGGAACACCTCGCCGTCCTCCAGCTGGACGTCCAGGTAGCCGTTGTACGCGATCGGCTCGTCGTACTGGGAGGTCTGGAAGTTCTTCGGCATGTCCGGGTAGAAGTAGTTCTTCCGGGCGAACCGGCACCACTGCGCGATCTCGCAGTTGAGCGCCAGGCCGATCTTCACCGCGGACTCCACGGCGACCGCGTTGACCACCGGGAGCGAGCCGGGCAGGCCCAGGCACGTCGGGCACGTCTGCGCGTTGGGCTCGGCGCCCAGCTCGGTGGAGCAGCCGCAGAACATCTTGGTCTCGGTGCCCAGCTCGACGTGGACCTCCAGGCCCATCACCGGGTCGTACGAGGCCAGCGCGTCGTCGTAGGACAGCAGATCCGTGACGGTCACAGTTGTCTCAACTCTCTCGGAACGCTCAGTCCGCCAGGATGTCGTCGTCGGGTTCGCGCAGGTCGCGGACGAGCAGCGCCACGCCGGTGGCGACCGCGGCCACCCGGATCAGCCCGTCGACCAGTTGCAGCGTGTCGTTCTCGCCGCGCGCGTTGCGGACCTTCTTGAGGTTGTTGAAGGCGGCGAACAGGGTGCTGCCGATGGTCAGGTAGGTGCCGAAACGGCCCTTGGACTTCTTGTCGTTGCTCATAGCTGGGGTGCCTCCTCAAGCAGCGGATGGCCCCACTTCTTCACGAAGGCGGCCTCGACGGCGGCGCCGACCCGGTAGAGCCGGTCGTCCTTGAGCGCGGGTGCGACGATCTGCAGTCCCACCGGAAGACCATCCTCCGGCGCGAGGCCGCAGGGCAGTGACATGGCCGCGTTTCCCGCCAGGTTGGCCGGGATGGTGCACAGGTCGGCCAGGTACATCGCCATCGGGTCGTCTGCCCGCTCGCCGATCGGGAACGCGGTGGTGGGGGTGGTCGGCGACACGATCACGTCGACCTGCTCGAAGGCCCGCTCGAAGTCGCGGGTGATCAGGGTGCGCACCTTCTGCGCGGAGCCGTAGTAGGCGTCGTAGTAGCCGGAGCTGAGCGCGTAGGTGCCGAGGATGACGCGGCGCTTGACCTCGGGGCCGAAGCCGGCGTCGCGGGTGAGCGCGGTGACCTCCTCGGCGGAGTGCGTGCCGTCGTCGCCGACCCGCAGGCCGTAGCGCATCGCGTCGAAGCGGGCCAGGTTGCTGGAGCACTCCGACGGCGCGATCAGGTAGTACGCGGCGAGCGCGTAGGTGAAGGACGGGCAGGACAGCTCGACGACCTCGGCGCCCAGCTCCTCCAGCAGCGCGACGGCCTCGGTGAAGCGCTGCACCACGCCGGGCTGGTAGCCCTCGCCGCCGAACTCCTTGACCACGCCGACCCGCAGGCCGGCGACGTCGCCGCTGCGGGCGGCCTCGACCACCGGCGGCACGGGCGCGTCGATGGAGGTGGAGTCCATCGGGTCGTGGCCGGCGATGACCTCGTGCAGCAGCGCGGCGTCCAGGACCGTGCGGGCGCAGGGGCCGCCCTGGTCGAGGGAGGAGGAGAAGGCGACCATGCCGTAGCGGGAGACGCCGCCGTAGGTGGGCTTGACGCCGACGGTCGCGGTGACCGCGGCGGGCTGCCGGATGGAGCCGCCGGTGTCGGTGCCGATGGCCAGCGGCGCCTGGTACGAGGCCAGGGCCGCGGCGCTGCCGCCGCCGGAGCCGCCGGGGATGCGGGTGAGGTCCCAGGGGTTGCCGGTCGGGCCGAAGGCGCTGTTCTCGGTGGAGGAGCCCATCGCGAACTCGTCCATGTTGGTCTTGCCGAGGATCACCACGCCCGCGTCCTTCAGACGCTTGGTGACCGTCGCGTCGTAGGGCGGGATCCACCCTTCGAGGATCTTGGAGCCGACGGTGGTCGGCACGCCCTCGGTGGTGAAGATGTCCTTCATCGCCAGCGGCACCCCGGCCAGCGGGCCGAGCGGCTCGCCGGCGGCGCGCTTGGCGTCCACCGCGCGGGCCTGCGCGAGCGCGCCCTCGCGGTCGACGTGCAGGAAGGCGTGCACCTTCTCGTCGACGGCCTCGATCCTGGCCAGGTGGGCCTCGGTCACCTCGACGGCGGTGAGTTCGCCGGAGGCGATCTTCTCGGCGGTCTGCGCGGCGGTGAGCCGGATGACGTCGGTCACGGCGCTCACTCCTCGCCCAGGATCTGCGGGACCTTGAAGCGCTGCTGCTCCTGTGCGGGGGCGCCGGACAGCGCCTGCTGCGGGGTCAGGGACGGCCGGACGGTGTCCGGCCGCATGACGTTGGTCAGGGGCAGCGGGTGCGAGGTCGGCGGTACGTCCTCGGCGGCCACCTCGGACACGCGGGCGACCGCGCCGATGATGTCGTCGAGCTGTCCGGCGAAGTGGTCCAACTCGTCGGCGGACAGCTCCAGACGTGCCAGCCGGCCGAGGTGGGCGACCTCCTCGCGGGTGATGCCAGGCATGCAGCGATCCTCTGGGGGGTGAGATGTCTATGGTGGCCCCAATCCTATGGGCCCACCGACCCCGACCGCGAAACGATTCCCTCGGCCCTCGCGCGGTCCGGCTGCTCCGCGTCCTCGCCCGCGCCCCCGCCGGACGGGCCGGAGGCGGCGCCGGCCGGCGGGAGCGCGGGCGGCAGTGCCGGGCGCTGCCAGCCGGAGACGCCGCGGGCGCGCAGCCACGCGGTGGCCTCGTCGGGCGGCATCGCGGCGGCGACCAGCCAGCCCTGCACCGCGTCGCAGCGCATGTCGCGCAGCCGCTCCCACGTCTCGTCGTCCTCGACGCCCTCGGCGACGACCATCAGGCCGAGGGAGTGCGCGAGGTCGACGGTGCAGCGGACGATCTCGGCGTCCTCGCTGTCGGCGACCAGCCGGGCCACGAACGATCGGTCGATCTTCAGCTCGCTGACCGGCAGCCGGCGCAGGTGCACCAGCGAGGAGTAGCCGGTGCCGAAGTCGTCGAGCGACATCTTGACGCCGTGCCCGGTCAGTCCGTTGAGGGTGTCGGCGGCGCGCTGCGGGTCCTCCAGCAGGACGTGTTCGGTGATCTCCAGCTGGAGCGCGCCGGGCGGCACGCCGTGGCGGGCCAGCCGGGCGGCGACGGCGCCGGCGAAGCCGGGCGAGTGGACGTCGCGCGGCGAGACGTTGACGGCGACCGGCACGTCCAGTCCCGCCGCCCGCCAGCGGGCGATCTGGGCGAGCGCGGTCTCCAGTACGTACTCGGTCAGCTGCGGCATCAGGCCGGAGGTCTCGGCCATGGTGATGAACTCGTCGGGGTTGACCCGGCCGCGCTCGGGGTGGTTCCAGCGGACCAGCGCCTCCAGGCCGGCCACCTGGCCGTCGAACCTGACTTTGGGCTGGTAGTGCAGCTCGACGCCGCCGGTCTCCAGGGCGCGGCGCAGGTCGCCGAGCAGGCCGAGCCGGCCGGGCGTGTTGGCGTCGCGCTTGGCCTCGTAGACCTCGGCGCCGCTGCGGTCGCGCTTGGCCTGGTACATCGCGACGTCGGCGCGGCGCAGCAGGTCCTCGGCGTCGGTGGCGTGGTCGGGGAAGACGGCGACCCCGGCGCTGGCCTCCAGCACCAGGGTCAGTCCGTCCAGGCCGATCGGGGAGCCGAGGGCGGCGACCAGGCCCCGGGCGATGCGCTGGGCCCTGGTCGGGGAGTCGCAGGAGGGCAGCAGCACGGCGAACTCGTCGCCGCCGAGCCGGGCGGCCTCGGCGCCGCGGGGCAGTGCGAGGCGCAGCCGGTCGGCGATCTGGGTGAGCAGCCGGTCGCCGGCCAGGTGGCCGAGGGTGTCGTTGACCGAGCGGAACTTGTCGAGGTCGATCAGGATCAGCCCGACCCGGCCCTGTCCGCCGGTGCGCGGGTCGGCGCACAGGGACGCGGCGCGCCGGCCGCGGGTCCAGCCGGCGGCGGTCGCGGCGCGGCGGCGGCCGGCCGGGGTGGCGGCGCCGAGCAGGCCGGTGGCGCCGGCGGTGCGCGGGGTCCGGACCGTGCGGGGGGCGCGCGGGGTGCGGGGGGCGCGGGCCGCGGCGGTGAAGGCGTCCGGGTAGGCGTCCGGGCGCGCGTCCGGGGCCTCGCGGGAGGCGGCCTGGGCGGCGGCCTGGGACGCGGCCAGGGCGGCGTCGCGGCGGCCGGCGTCCAGTGCCTTCCAGGTGCGTTCCAGCAGCCACTGGCGGTTCGGCAGCCCGGTGAGCGGGTCGCGCAGCTGCTCCACGGCGCGGGCGTGGGCGATCCACAGGGTGGAGTCCAGGGCGATCAGCGGCACCGCGAACAGCGGCAGCAGCACCGGCTTGGCGGCGGCGACGACCAGGATGAGCGGGGCGATGCCGAGCAGTGCGACGCCCACCGTGCCCTGGCGCAGCAGTGCGGCGCGGCCCACGGTGGGCAGGCCGTCGCCGCGCGGCGCGTAGGCCCACCACAGCAGCGCCCGGGTGCCGGCCAGATAGGCCAGGGCGGTGACGGTGACGGTGACCGCCGCGGTCGGCGACCATCCGGCGGGCTCCCAGGGGTGCTCCACCGAGGGGGTGCGTCCGCACAGGTCGAGGACGAGGGCGCCCGCGCCGATGCCCAGCACGTCGACGGCGCCGTGCAGCGCCGCCTGCCGCCAGCGGTGCCGGCGCGCGGCGCCGACCAGCACCACCACGGCGAGGCTGACCAGCACCGCGGGCACCCAGCCGTAGAGCAGCAGCATGGCCAGGGTGAGGGCGGCGCCGGAGCCGGTGCCGCCCCACCAGCGGTCGGGGCCCATCGCGACCAGGTGGCCGACGATGACGCCGGTGAGGACGGCGAACGCCCAGCCGACGGTGCCGCGCGGGAACAGCGCGTCGCCGCCCTCCAGCACCCGGATCACGCCCGCGGTGAGCGCGACGGCCGCGACGGCCGGTACCAGGGTCCGCGCCAGCGGCCCGGGGCCGGTGGAGAGTACGGAGGCGGCCTGACTGCCGGTCACCGGCGCAGGTCCGACGCTCTCCGTGGTGTCCATGCCCGTCCCTCTCACAGCCCAGATCACGCGGCAGGTCCGCCGCGCTCGTGCCCGCGGCGGCAACCCACTGGAGCCGCTGCAAGGTTGATGCCCAGCAGGCGCGCCTCTCAACAGTAGGCCGACACACGCTGCCTCGGGCACCGATCGGCTGCCATTGCCCGAATGCGACCTGGGGTGTCGCCGCATTCTGATATGGGCTGATCGGGTGACATCTGGTGGCTATTCAGTTGATTCGGACGCCGAATCCCCGTGCGATTCCGCGACCTCCTCCGCCGGGTTGACGGCGGCCTCGCGGGCGGCGTCCGGGCCCTGGTCGAGCAGCAGCGCGAAGCCGTCCTCGTCGAGCACCGGGACCTTCAGCTGGATCGCCTTGTCGTACTTGGAACCGGGGTTGTCGCCCACCACGACGAAATCCGTTTTCTTGGAGACCGCGCCGGTGACTTTCGCTCCCCTGCTGCCCAGGGCCTCCTTTGCGCCATCCCGGGTATGGTGCTCCAGCGTTCCGGTCACGACCACGGTGAGTCCTTCGAGCGGCCTCGGTCCCTCGGCCGAGCCCGGCTCGGTGAACGTCACCCCGGCCTTCTGCCAGCGGTGGACGATGTCCAGGTGCCACTGCTCGGTGAACCACTGTTTCACCGAGGCCGCGATGGTCGGGCCGACGCCCTCGACGGCGGCCAGCCGCTCCTCCTCGGCCTGCATGATCGCGTCCAGGGTGCGGAACTCGCGGGCCAGGGCGGTGGCCGCGACCGGGCCGACGTGCCGGATGGACAGGCCGGTCAGGAAGCGGGAGAGCGGGCGCTCCTTGGCCGCGGCGATGTTGTCCAGCATGGCCACGGCGTTCTTCTTCGGCTCGCCCTTCTGGTTGGCGAAGACGGTGGCGACCTTCGGCTCGCCGGTCTCCGGGTCCCGCTTGGGCAGGCCGGTGTCCTGGTCCAGGACGTACGCCTTGATCGGCAGCAGCTGTTCGATCGTCAGGTCGAACAGGCCGCTCTCGTCGGTGAGCGGCGGGTCCGCGGGCTCCAGGGGGCGGGTGAGGGCGGCGGCGGCCACGTACCCGAAGTTCTCGATGTCCAGGCTGCGGCGGCCGGCCAGGTAGAACAGCCGCTCGCGCAACTGGGCGGGGCAGCCGCGGGCGTTGGGGCAGCGCAGGTCGATGTCGCCCTCCTTCATCGGCTGCAGCGCGGTGCCGCACTCGGGGCACTCGGCGGGCATCTCGAACTCCCGCTCGCTGCCGTCGCGCAGGTCCACCACCGGGCCGAGGATCTCCGGGATCACGTCCCCCGCCTTGCGCAGCACGACGGTGTCGCCGATCAGGACGCCCTTCTTCTTCACCACCTCCTGGTTGTGCAGCGTGGCGAACTCGACCTCGGAGCCGGCCACGGTGACCGGCTCCACCACCGCGTAGGGGGTGACGCGGCCGGTGCGGCCGACGCCGACGCGGATGTCCACCAGCTTGGTGTTGACCTCCTCGGGGGCGTACTTCCAGGCGATGGCCCAGCGCGGCGCGCGCGAGGTGGAGCCGAGGCGGCCCTGCAGCGCGATCTCGTCCACCTTGACGACCACGCCGTCGATCTCGTGCTCGACGTCGTGCCGGTGCTCGCCGTAGTAGGCGATGAACTCGCGGACCGCGTCCAGGGAGTCGACCACCTTGTTGTGGCGGGCGGTGGGCAGGCCCCACTCCCGCAGCAGCTCGTAGGCGTGCGACTGGCAGTCGATGGCGAAGCCCTCGCGCGCGCCGACGCCGTGCACGACCATCCGCAGCGGCCGGGCGGCGGTGATCCGCGGGTCCTTCTGACGCAGCGAGCCGGCCGCGGCGTTCCGCGGGTTGGCGAAGGGCTTGTCGCCGCCCTCGACCAGCCGGGCGTTCAGCTCCTCGAACTTCTCGCCGGGGAAGTAGACCTCGCCGCGGATCTCCACCAGCTCCGGCACCCGCTCGCCGGTCAGCCGGTCGGGGATGTCGGCGATGGTCCGGACGTTCTGCGTGATGTCCTCGCCGGTGCGGCCGTCGCCCCGGGTGGCGGCGCGGGTGAGGCGGCCGTGTTCGTAGGTGAGGTTGACCGCCAGGCCGTCGACCTTGAGCTCGCACAGGAAGTGGTACGGGCTGTGGTCGTTGTCCGGCGGACCCAGCTCGGCGGCGACGCGGTCGGCCCAGGTGGACAGCTCCTCGTCGGTGAACGCGTTGTCCAGGGACAGCAGGCGCTCGCGGTGCTCGACGGAGGTGAACTCCGTCTCGTACGCGCCGGCCACCTTCTGGGTCGGCGAGTCGGGCGTGCGCAGCGCCGGGTGCTCCTCCTCCAGCGCTTCCAGGGCGCGCAGCAGCTTGTCGAACTCCGCGTCGCTGATGACGGGGGCGTCCTTGACGTAGTACCGGAAGCGGTGCTCCTCGATCTGCTCGGCCAGGCGGGCGTGCTGCTCTCGCGCCTGCGCGGGGATCTCCGCGGGCGTCGCGTCCTCCAGGGCTGCCACGGTTCCGTCCTTCCTACGCGGTGGGCCGTCTGCGCGGTGTGCGCGGTGTGCGCGCGGCGTGCGCTGTCACTCAGGGTTGTCGACGAGCGAGCGTGCGGCCTTCGCGCAGTGCACGAGGGCGGCACGGGCGTAGGCCGGTGAGGCCCCCGCCAGACCGCAGGCCGGGGTGACGGCCACGGAGCTGCCGACGGTCTCCGGTGCCAGTCCCAACCTGCGCCACAGCGCCCGAACACCACTGACGCTACCCGCAGGGTCTGACAACGGGGCATCGTCGCCGGGTACGACACCGGCGAAGAGCGCGGTGCCGGCCTCGACGGCCTCGCCGACGGCGTCCCAGTCACGTTCGGTGAGCAACTGGAAGTCGAAGGAGATCCCGGCGGCGCCGGCCGAGCGCAGCAGCGCGAACGGCACGTCGGGGGCGCAGGAGTGGACGGTCACCGGGACGCCGGCGGCGCCCGCGGCGGCGATCAGGTCGCGCAGCGCGGACTGCGCGGCGGCGCGGTCCACCGCGGGGTGGGTGCGGTAGCCGCTGGCGGACCGGACCCGGCCGGCCAGGACGGCGGGCAGCGACGGCTCGTCGAGCTGCAGCAGCGGGCGGGCGCCGGGGACGCGCTTTCTGACCTCCGCGAGGTGGGCGGTCAGGCCCTCGGCGAGGGACGCGGCGAGGTCGCGGCAGGCGCCGGGGTCGGCCAGCGCGGCCTCGCCGCCGCGCAGCTCCACGCCGGCGGCGAGCGTCCAGGGGCCGACGGCCTGCAGTTTCAGCGGGCCCTGGTAGCCCTGGGTGAACTCCTCCAGGGCGTCGAGGTCCTCGCCGAGCCAGGAGCGGGCGCGGCGGGTGTCGCGGCCGGGGCGGTCGCCGAAGCGCCAGCCGCTGGGCTCGACGCGGGCGTACAGGTCGACCAGGAGGCCGAGGGTGCGGCCGATCATGTCCGCGCCGGGGCCGCGGGCGGGCAGTTCCGGGAGGAAGGGGAGCCGGTCGACGGCCTCGACCGCGATCTTGGCCGCTTCGCGGGCGTCGCCGCCCGGCATGGACCCGACCCCGGTCGCCGCGCCTTCCGGCAGGGTGAACGCCTCGTCGGCAACGTCATCGCTAGTCACCCCCGCAGAGTATTCGCTCGCGCGCTCTCCCCCCGCCGACCTGCACCCTCCGCGGCGGCGGAGGGAGGGGCGGAGGAGGCGGGGCCTCCTTCGGACCACCGCACCCCCGGCGGGGGAACCGGCCGCGGGGCCCGCAGGGCGGGGCGGCCCGTCACCGCCGGACCGCGCCGGCAGCGGAGATCGGTGCTGGAGACGAACCTCCTCCGAACACCCGCCCCCGCCGCGGGCAAGGCGCCGGCTCGGCACCGCCGAACTCCGCCATCCCGCATCCCGCCGCGGCGGCGGGAGGAGGCGGAGGAGGCGGAGCCTCCTCCGGACCACCGCACCCCGGCGGGGAACCGGCCGCGGGGCCCGCAGGGCGGGGCGGTCCGTCACCGCCGGACCGCGCCGGCAGCGGAGGTCGGTGCTGGAGACGAACCTCCTCCGAAACACCCGCCCCCGCCGCGGGCAAGGCGTCGGCTCGGCACCGCCGAACTCCGCCGTCCCGCGTCCCGCCGCGGCGGCGGAGGAAGGCGGAGGAGGCGGGGCCTCCTGGCGAATCGGCCGGGGGCGGGTTATGGGGGGCCGGTCCAGATGAGGGTGAGGTGGGCGCCGTAGACCGCGGAGGCGAGGGCCGCGGTGGTGAGGGTGTACGCGATGGTGCGCGGGTGGGCGCGGGCGAGGACGCGGGCGAGCGGGATCAGGAGGGGGAAGGCCGGCAGGAGGAAACGCGCGCGAGCGATGTACGCGCCTTTGCCGAGGGCGACCACCGCGAGCAGCGCCCCGCAGAACAGCAGCAGCGGCAGCGGCTGGCGCTGCACCACGCACAGCGCGAAGAGCGCGAAGGACGCCACGACGACGAGCGTGACGACGACGTACGCGACCGGCACGTCGCCGCCGCGCTGCCCGAGGAAGACCCAGCGGACGCGCCGCAGCAGGTAACCGCCCTTGCCGAGCTTGTTCCCCCACGCGTCCTGCACCGCGAAGTAGCCGTCCGCGCGGTGCAGCCGCAGCCCCACCCAGACCACGAAGGCCGCCCACCCGGCCGGCGCCAGCAGCACCGCGGCGCCCGGCCGCCACCACGACCCGCCGCACCGCGACGCCCGCACCGCCGCGAGCAGCGCGACCGCCGAGACCGCCGCGGCGAGCGCGATCCCGGTGGGCCGGGTCAGTCCGCCCAGCGCGGCCAGCAGCCCGGCGGTCACCCAGCGCCGGGCCAGCACCGCGTACAGCGCGCCCGCGCACAGCGCCGTGAACAGCGACTCGGTGTACGCCATCGACTCGACCACCGCGTGCGGCAGGCACCCCCACAGCACGGCGAGCACGGTGCCGGTGGTCCGCCCGTGCAGCCGGTCGCCGACCAGGAACACCAGCCACGCCGCGGCCATCGACGCGGCCGTCGCCACCAGCCAGCAGGACGTGGGCAGCCCCACCGGCAGGACCGCGTCGGCGATCCGGCACAGCCATGGGTAGAGCGGGAAGAAGGCGAGGTTGCTCCAGGCGTGCCAGGTGCCCGGGGTGCCGCTGACGGTGTGGTCGTAGCCGTGTTCGGCCACGTCCTGGTACCAGCGCGCGTCCCACGACCCGTACAGCACCGTGCCGGGCGACTCGCCGCGCCGCTCGGCCAGGTAGGTCAGCAGGCCGATGCCGAGCAGCCGGGCGGCGGCGTAGCCGAGCAGTGCGGGCGCGGCGAACCGCAGGGCGGCGGCCAGCGCGGGGTGCGGCGAGCCGCGGCGGGCGGCGGTGGCTGAGGCCATGGTCAATCCGCTCCCTCGGACCGGGTGGGGCGCGGACGACCCTACGGTCCGGATGCGGACGAACCGGACGACGCGTCAACGGCGCGGACCCGGAACCACACGGTCGGGGGAGATCGGGGTGCGGTCAGGTGCGGTAGCGCGCGGTCGGGCGCGCGCGGCGCCCCGCGCGGCGCGGGCCCCCGGCCGAGGCTCGGCAGCCCGGCCCCCGGCCGGAGGCTCGGACCCCCGGCCGGAGGCTCAGGCCCCGGGGCGGACGCTCAAGCCCCCGGCCGGACGCTCAGGTCCGTCACCTCCGCGTCGCGCGGCAGGTCGATCGCGGTGAGGACGGCCGTCGCGACCGACTCCGGGTCGATCCACCGTGCCGCGTCGTACTGCTTGCCCTCCTGCTGGTGGACCTTGGCCTGCATGGGCGTGGCGGTGCGGCCGGGGTAGACCGTGGTGACCCGCACCCCGTTGGCGTGCTCCTCGCCGCGCAGCGAGTCCGCGAGGGCGCGCAGGCCGTGCTTGCTCGCCGCGTACGCCGACCACTCGGCGTGCGCGGTGAGCCCCGCGCCGGAGTTGGCGAAGACCACGTGGCCGCGGGACAGCCGCAGCTGCGGCAGCAGCAGCCGGGTCAGCTCGGCCGGGCCGACCAGATTGACCGCGAGCGTCTCGTTCCAGATCTTCGGCGTGAGGTCGCCGACCCGGCCCAGCTCGACCGTGCCCGCGATGTGCAGCAGGCTGTCCAGCCGGTCCGGCGGCGCCTGATGGCCCAGTGCCCAGGACAGCCGGGCGGGCTCGCCCAGGTCGCCGACGAGCGTGCGCACGCCCGGGTGCCGCGCGGCCAGCTCGCGGGCCCGGCCAGCGTCCCTGGCCAGCAGCCACAGCTCGTCGCCGCGGTCCAGCAGCCGGCGGGCGAGCGCCGCGCCGATCCCGGAGCCGCCGCCGGTCAGCAGGTGGACGCGCGGTCGCGGACCCGGCCCGCGCGAGCCGTCCGATCCGCGCGAGCCGTCCGGTACGCCGGAGCCGTCCGGTGCGCCGGAGCCGTCCGGCAGTGTCTCGCTCATTCCTGCTCTCCCAGGTACGCCAGCGCGGCCGCGCCGTCGCTCGCGAAGTGGACCAGCTCGTCCAGCGGCAGCGGCAGGAACCCGTCGCTCTCCATGCGGCGCAGCTGCTGTTCCAGGCCGTCGTAGAAGCCGCCGCTGTTGAGCAGCACCACGGGCTTGCGGTGCATGCCGTGCTTCTTCAGTTCGAGGATCTCCGTGGCCTCGTCCAGCGTGCCGGTGCCGCCGACCATGATGACGATCGCGTCGGACCTGGCCAGCAGTTCGGCCTTGCGGTGCGCGAGGTCGCGGGCGACGACCATCTCGTCGGCGTTCGCGCGGGCCAGCTGGTGCAGGAACTCCACCGAGACGCCGACCAGCCGGCCGCCCGCCTCCTGCACGGCGTCGGCGACGACCTTCATCAGACCGGCCTCGGAGCCGCCCCACACCAGGGTGTGGCCGCCCTCGCCGAGCAGCCTGCCGAACTCCTTGGCGGGCGCGGTGTACTCCTCGCCCAGGTCGGCCGCGGACAGGAACACGCCGACGTTCATACGCCGGCACCCGCGCGCACCGCGCGGTCGGTGGTGGCGATGGTCGCCGAGCCGACGACCCGGGTGCCGTCGTAGAGCACCACCGCCTGGCCGGGGGCGACGCCGCGCACCGGCTCGCCGAAGGCCACCCGCAGCTCGCCGTCGACGAGTTCCGCGGTCACCGGGACGTCCTCGCCGTGCGCCCGCAGCTGCGCGGTGTACGCGGCCGGGCCGGCCGGCGGCTCGCCGCACCAGCGCGGCCGGATCGCGGTGAGCGCGGTGACGTCCAGGGCCTCGGCGGGGCCGACAGTGACCTTGTTGTCGACCGGGGAGATGTCCAGGACGTAGCGCGGCTTGCCGTCGGGCGCGGGCACGCCGAGCCGCAGGCCCTTGCGCTGGCCGACGGTGAAGCCGTACGCGCCGGTGTGGGCGCCCAGCCGCGCGCCGGACTCGTCGACGATGTCGCCCGGCTCCGAGCCGAGCCGGGCGGCCAGGAAGCCCTGGGTGTCGCCGTCGGCGATGAAGCAGATGTCGTGGCTGTCGGGCTTGCGGGCGACGGCCAGGCCGCGGCGCTCGGCCTCGGCGCGGATGTCGTCCTTGGTGGTGCGGGTGTCGCCGAGCGGGAACATCGCGTGCGCGAGCTGCCGTTCGTCGAGCACGCCGAGGACGTAGCTCTGGTCCTTGGCGGCGTCGCTGGCGCGGTGCAGCTCGCGGTGGCCGTCGGGGCGGACCACGACGGAGGCGTAGTGGCCGGTGCAGACCGCGTCGAAGCCGAGGGCGAGCGCCTTGTCCAGCAGCGCGGCGAACTTGATCTTCTCGTTGCAGCGCAAGCAGGGGTTGGGCGTGCGGCCCGCCGCGTACTCGGCGACGAAGTCCTCGACGACGTCCTCGCGGAAGCGTTCGGCCAGGTCCCACACGTAGAAGGGGATGCCGATGACGTCGGCGGCGCGGCGGGCGTCGCGGGAGTCCTCGACGGTGCAGCAGCCGCGGGCGCCGGTGCGGAAGCTCTGCGGGTTCGCGGACAGGGCGAGGTGGACGCCGGTGACGTCGTGGCCCGCCTCGGCGGCGCGGGCCGCGGCGACCGCGGAGTCCACACCGCCGCTCATGGCGGCCAGGACGCGCAGCCGCGGGCGCGCGTCGGCGCCCGGGCCCGGGCGCGCGGCCGGCGGCTGACCGGGCTCGATGGGGTTGTCGCTCACCCGTCCAGGGTAACGGCGGGAACGGGTAAGCGGTCGCTCAGCGTTCACCCGACAGCAGTGGACAAACAGCACCTACTGATGGGTAACCTACGGACATGGCACAGGTGGAGGCCCTCGCGGGCGGCGGGACGACGAACGAGTTCGACCGGGACACGGCGGTGACGCCCCGTCCCGGCGAGCCGGGGAGCTTCGACGCGGTGCTGTCCGCGGGCTGGACGATCATCGCGGCGGTCAACGGCGGGTATCTGCTCGCCGTGCTCGGGCGAGCGCTGCGCGAGGCCCTGCCGCACCCCGATCCGCTGACCATCACGGCGCACTATCTGACCGCGTCCCAGCCCGGCCCGGCGGTGATCAGGACGCAGACCGTGCGGGCCGGCCGGACGATGTCCACCGGGCAGGCGTCGCTCTTCCAGACCGGCGAGGACGGCCGCGAGGTCGAGCGCATACGCGTGATCGCCGGCTACGGGGACCTGGACGCGCTGCCCGACGAGGTGCGCACCTCCGCCCTGCCGCCGGCGATGCCCTCCTACGCCGACTGCGTCTCCTCCGCGGACGCGCCCGCCGGCGGTCCCGTCGAGGGCTCGACCGCCATCCTGGACCGGCTGGATCTGCGGCTGGACCCGGCCACCGCAGCCTGGGCGATCGGCATGCCCTCCGGGTCCGGGCAGATGCGCGGCTGGCTGGGCCTGGCCGACGGGCGCGACCACGACGTGATGTCCCTGCTGCTCGCGGTGGACGCGCTGCCCCCGACCGCCTTCGACCTGGGCCTGAAGGGCTGGACGCCGACCCTCGAACTCACCGTCCACCTGCGCGCCAAGCCCGCGCCCGGCCCGCTGCGGGTCTCCCTGACCACCCGCAACCTCGCCGGCGGCCTCCTGGAGGAGGACTGCGAGCTGTGGGACAGCGCCGACCGCCTGGTCGCCCAGTCCCGCCAGCTCGCCCGCGCGCCGCGGGGGTAGCGGCGCCGGCCGCCGCCGGGAGCGGGGCCGCGGCGGCCCGCGAGAAGCTGCCGGCGAGGGACGTCCGGGGGCGTCACGAGTGGTCCGGGCAGGCGTGGGGCGATCGTAGAATCGGGGGCATCATGGCCTACTTCGACCACGCCGCCACCACGCCCATGCTCCCGGAGGCGGTCCGGGCGATGACCGCGCACCTGACCTCGACCGGGAACGCCTCGTCGCTGCATGCCGCGGGGCGGCGGGCACGGCGCACCGTCGAGGAGTCCCGCGAGGAGCTCGCCGCCGCGCTCGGCGCCCGGCCCAGCGAGATCGTCTTCACCGGCGGCGGCACCGAGTCGGACAACCTCGCGGTCAAGGGGCTGTTCTGGGCCCGCCGGGACGCGGACCCGCGCCGGGTGCGGGTGCTGGCCAGCCCGGTCGAGCACCACGCGGTGCTGGACGCGGTGCACTGGCTGGCCGACCACGAGGGCGCGGTCGTGGAGTGGCTGCCGGTCGACGAGGCCGGCCGGGTGCTGCCCGACGCCCTGCGCGCGGTCATCGCGCGCGATCCCGGCGACGTCGCCCTGGTGACCGCGATGTGGGCGAACAACGAGGTCGGCACGGTCCTGCCGGTGCCGGAACTCGCCGAGGTCGCCCGGGAGTTCGAGGTGCCGCTGCACTCCGACGCGGTGCAGGCGTTCGGCCAGGTCGAGGTCGACTTCGCCGCGAGCGGGGTCGACGCGCTGACGGTCACCGGCCACAAGGTCGGCGGGCCGTACGGCGTGGGCGCGCTGGTGCTGCGCCGCGAGGACACGCCCGTGCCGCTGCTGCACGGCGGCGCCCAGGAGCGCAGCAGGTCCGGCACGCTCGACGTGCCGGCCATCGCGGCGTTCGCCACCGCGGCGACGCTCGCGGTGGAACGGCGCGAGCAGTTCGCCCGCGAGGTCGGGGCGCTGCGGGACGAGCTGGTGCGCGGCGTGCTGGCGACGGTGCCGGACGCGATTTTCAACGGGCCGCCGACCGGGCCCGGCCGGCTGCCGGGCAACGCGCACTTCACGTTTCCCGGCTGCGAGGGGGACGCGCTGCTCCTGCTGCTGGACGCGCAGGGGATCGCGTGCTCGACCGGGTCCGCGTGCACGGCGGGCGTCGCGCAGCCCAGCCACGTACTGCTGGCGATGGGGCGGCCGGCCGACCACGCGCGGGCGACGCTGCGGTTCTCGCTCGGCCACACGTCCACGGCGGACGAGGTCGCGGAGCTGCTGGCCGCGATCGGCCCCGCGGTCGCCCGCGCCCGCACCGCCGGCCTGACATAGCCGTCAGCCCGGCGCTGGGCTTCAGCCATCAGGGGCGCGGGGAACTGCGCGAGCAACCACCCACCGGGCCTGTGGTCCGGATCGGACCGATCTGCCCCTTCGGGCCGGTGACGACCTGCGGGCCGCAGATGGGTTGCTCGCGCAGTTCCCCGCGCCCCTATTGAGCTGGCGCCTGGCGCGAACGTAGCCCAGCGCCCCTGGCAACTCAACGCCCAGCGCTGAGCTGACGTACTCCCCTCAGCCCGCCGCAGGCTCCGGCGCGTTCTCGGGGTGGTGGCACGCCACCTGATGCCCCGCGGCAAGAGCGACCAGCGGCGGCTCGACCGTCTTGCACACCTCCGTCGCCTTCCAGCAGCGCGTGTGGAAGCGGCAGCCCGCGGGCGGCGCGATCGGCGACGGCACGTCGCCGTTGAGCAGGATGCGCTCGCGCTTCTGCTTCCGCTTGGGGTCCGGCACCGGCACCGCGGAGAGCAGCGCGGTGGTGTACGGGTGGAACGGCGACCCGTACAGGTCCTCGCGGTCGGCGATCTCGACCACCTTGCCGAGGTACATCACCGCGATCCGGTCCGAGACGTGCCGGATCACCGACAGGTCGTGCGCGATGATCACATAGGTCAGGCCCAGCTCGGACTGCAGGTCGTCCAGCAGGTTGACGACCTGCGCCTGGATCGAGACGTCCAGCGCCGAGACCGGCTCGTCCGCGACGACCAGCTTCGGCTTGAGCGCCAGCGCCCGCGCGATGCCGATGCGCTGCCGCTGGCCGCCGGAGAACTCGTGCGGGTAGCGGTTGTAGTGCTCCGGGCTCAGGCCCACCAGCTCCAGGAGGTTCTGCACCGCCTTCTTCACGCCCTGCTCGGTCTGCACCTTCTGCAGCCGGAAGGGCGCCCCGACGATCGTGCCGATGGTGTGCCGGGGGTTCAGCGAGGAGTACGGGTCCTGGAAGATCATCTGCACGTCGCGCCGCATCGGACGCATCGCCCCGACGCTCAGGTGCGTGATGTCCCGGCCGTCGAACTCGATCGTGCCGCCGGTCGGCTCCAGCAGCCGGGTGATCAGCCGGCCCATCGTCGACTTGCCGCAGCCGGACTCGCCGACCACGCCCAGCGTCTCGCCGGCCCCGACCTCGAAGTCGATGCCGTCGACCGCCTGGACCGCGCCGACCTGCCGGCGCAGCAGCCCCTTGGTGATCGGGAAGTGCTTGACCAGTCCGCTGACCTTCAGCAGCGTCTCCCGGTCGCGCGGCGCCGGCTGCGGGGCCGCGCCCTTGTCGAGGGAGGTTGTCTCCGCCACGGCTTCGTCCTGGCCCTTCACAGCTTCGGTTCGATCTCTTCGGTCCAGATCCGGTTGCGCTCGTCCGCGCCGAGGTGGCACGCGACGACATGGCCGGGGGCCACCTCGCGCAGCTCCGGGACGACCGTGTCGGCGGCGCCGCCGGTCAGCGCGGCGTACGGGCAGCGCGGGTGGAAGGCGCAGCCGGACGGCACGTTGATCAGGCTCGGCGGCGCGCCCTTGACCGGGTTGAGCCGGTCGGTGCGCTCGCGGTCCAGCCGCGGCATGGAGCCGAGCAGGCCCCAGGCGTAGGGGTGCTGCGGCTCGGTGAACACCTTCTCGGCGGAGCCGCGTTCGACGCACCGGCCGGCGTACATCACCAGCAGGTCGTCGGCGACCTCGGCGACCACGCCCAGGTCGTGGGTGATCATGATGACCGCGGAGCCGAACTCCTTCTGCAGGTCCCGGATCAGGTCCAGGATCTGCGCCTGCACGGTCACGTCGAGCGCGGTGGTCGGCTCGTCGGCGATCAGCAGCTCGGGGTTGTTGACCAGCGCCATCGCGATCATCGCGCGCTGCCGCATGCCGCCGGAGAACTGGTGCGGGTAGTCGTGGAACCGCTTGCGCGGCTCGGGGATGCCGACCCGGTCGAGCATCTCCATCGCGCGCTCCGCGGCGACCTTCCTGGTGACCTTGTGGTGCACCCGGTAGGCCTCGACGATCTGCGAGCCGACCTTGTAGTACGGGTGCATGGCCGACAGCGGGTCCTGGAAGATCATCGCCATCTTGCGGCCGCGCAGCCGCCGTACGTGGTCCGGGTCGGCGCCGACCAGTTCCTCGCCGTCCAGCCAGACCTCGCCGGAGATCTTCGCCCGGGAGGTGCGGTGCAGGCCCATGATGCCCAGCGAGGTGACCGACTTGCCGGAGCCGGACTCGCCGACGATGCCGAGGGTGCGCCCGCGCCGCAGGTCGAAGCTGAGCCCGTCGACGGACTTGACCAGGCCGTCGTCGGTGTCGAAGTGGATGCGCAGGTCCCGCACCGACAAGAACGCCTCGCCGCCGCTCTGCTCGGGGGCGTCCAGCGGCGCGGGGGCCGCGGTCGTCCCGTCGTTGACGTTGTTGCTCACGAGTACCTCACGCGGGGGTCGAGGGCGGCGTAGGCGAGGTCCACCAGCAGGTTGCAGACCACGACGAAGAAGGCGACCACCAGGGTGACCGCCATGACGATCGGCAGGTCGTTGTCCTGGATGCCCTGGATCGCGTAGGCGCCGATGCCCTGGAAGGAGAACACCGTCTCGGTGATGACGGCGCCGCCGACGAGCAGGCCGAAGTCCATGCCGAAGACGGTGACGATCGGCGTGAGCGCGGAGCGCAGCCCGTGCTTGGCGATCACCGTCGACTCCGGCAGGCCCTTGGCCCGCGCGGTGCGGATGTAGTCCTCGCCCATGGTCTCCAGCATGCCCGCCCGGGTGAGCCGGGCGTACAGCGCGGAGTAGAGGAAGGCGAGGGTGCACCACGGCACCAGCAGGTTCCAGGCCCAGTCGGCCGGGTTCTGGGTGAACGGCACGTAGTTCATGCCGTTGCTCCACAGCGGCCACTGCACGGTGAACAGGCTCAGCGCGAGGATGCCGGTGAAGAAGATCGGCAGCGAGACGCCGGCCAGCGCGACGCCCATGGACAGCCGGTCGAGGACCGAGCCCCGCTTGAGCGCGGAGACCACGCCGACCGCGACACCGGTGATGACCCAGATCACGGCGGCGCCGATGGCCAGCGAGAAGGTGATCGGCATCCGGGACTTCAGCTGCGGCCAGACCTCGACGTGGCTCTTGAAGGAGTAGCCGAAGCACGGCGCGTGGCACTTCACCGCGTCGGGGCCGTAGTGGTAGTTCGCGCCGGCGACCAGGCCCTTGATGTAGTGCCAGTACTGCTCGTAGAGCGGGAGGTCGAAGCCGAGGTTCTTCTTGATCGCCGCCACGGCCGCGGGGCTGGCGTCCTTCCCCACGTACTGGGCGGCCAACTGCGAGGACGTCTGTCCGCCGATCCGGGGGACGAGGAAGAAGATCGCGAACGTGATGGCGCTGACCACCAGCAGGAGCACGATCGCGGCGAAAACGCGTCGGATGAAGTATGCGAGCACGGCCGTCCGGCGGGGCGTCCGCCGGTCCGGGGAGAACCGGACCGGCGGACGCCCGAGCCTTCACCTGCCTTTCGGATGATGCGTACGGGCTGCGGCTGCTACTTCGTGGAGCCGATCAGCAGGTAGTCGTACATGCCCAGGTACGCCTCGGCGACAGTCACGTTCGTGGCGGACGGCGGACGGTAGAGCAGGTTCTTGCGGTAGATCAGCGGCACGACGGAGGCGTTCTTCATGACCATCTTGTCGATGTCGCCCCACGCCTTGGTGCGGGCCGCGGCGTCGGTGTTGGAGATCGCGTCGGCCAGCGCCTTGTTGATGGCCGGGTCGTTCAGCTCCATCAGGTTGTTGCCGCCGGACGGCTTGATCGCGCTGCCGTCGACGATCTGGTCCAGGAAGCCGTAGCCGGTCGGCCAGTCGGCGCCCCAGGCCATCATCATCAGGCCGATGTTGTGCGAGTGCACGTAGTCCGGCACGCCCGCGTAGTTGGAGAAGTACTTGCCGGCCGGGAAGGTCTTGATGTCGACGATGATGCCGACCTTCTTCAGCGCGGCCTGGATCGCGGTGGCGCCGTCGACCTCGGTCTGGCGGTCGGTGCGCGCGGTCAGCGTGGTGTGGAAGCCGTTCGGCTTGCCGCACTTGCTCAGGTACTCCTTGGCCTTGGCCACGTCACCGGCATTGTTCGGCGTCGGGTACTCGTCGAACTTGGTGTAGCCGTTGACCGACGGCGGCAGCAGCGTGCTGGCCGCGTCGCCCTTGACGGCGCCGCCCTCGGCCTCGACGACCGACTTCTTGTCCACCGCGTACTGCACGGCGATCCGGCAGTTGACGTTGTCGAACGGCGCGACGTGCAGGTTCATCGCCATGTACGACGTGGCGCCGGCGATCGCGTCGTCGGTGTTGGCCAGCCGCTTGGGGTTGCCGAGGATCTTCGACTGGCTGGAGGAGTCCACGCCGGTGCCGGCCGAGTCGACGGTGATGTTGTCGGCCAGCAGGTTGTTGTCGATGGTCTTCTGCAGGATCTTGAACTTGATGTCGTACTTGTCCGGCAGGGCGGTGCGCACCGGGTCGGTGGCCTTGCTCCACTGCGGGTTGCGGACCAGCACGGCCTCCTTGCCCTCGGCGTACGACTGGAACATGTACGGGCCGGTGGACTGGATGTGCTGGACGTAGGTGGAGCCGGTGTCCTTCGACTGCTGGACCGGCGAGGTCTGCGAGAACGTCGCCAGGTAGTCGAAGTCGGCGAACGGCCGGTTCAGGTGGAAGACGATGGTCTGCGGGTCGGGCGTCTCGATGGAGGCCAGGCCGTTCGCGGACTTGTCCTTGTACGGGCCCTGGTACTTGTCGCCGCCCTGGAGGTACGCGGCGAAGTACTTCGGGCCGTTGGACATCACGTCGGGCGCGAAGTTGCTGCGCTCGATGGCGTACTTGACGTCCTTGGAGGTGACCGGGGAGCCGTCCTGGAACTTCACGCCGGTGCGCAGGTGGTACGTCCAGGTCTTGGCGTCGGCGCTGGGAGTGCCCAGGCCCGTCGCCAGGTCCGGGACCACGGTGAGGCCGTCCTTGCCGGGAGCCGGCTTGAAGGTCAGCAGGGTGCGCGCGTACAGGCGGGAGAAGTTCTGCACCCAGCCGTAGTACGTGTTGCCCGGGTCGAGGGAGTCCGGGACGTCGGAGTCCTCGAGGGTGACCGTCCCGCCCTTCTTGTCGGACTTGTTGACGATCTGCGTGAGCGCGTCGTCCTTCTTGCCCGACCCGCCCGAGCTGCTCTTGGAGCCGCCGCAGGCCGAAGCCCCCAGGGCCATGGCGGTGACAAGCGCCAGCGCGGCTGTCGCTTTTCTGGTGTTCATACCGAAGATTGCTCCCTGTTCCTTGGGGTGTCCTTGAGTTGCCCCGGGTGGTGGGCGGGTGCCCTGGGGTCCGCCGGTGAGGTCACTTGCTGCGCGGATCGAGCGCGTCGCGCAGCCCGTCGCCGAGGAGGTTGAAGGCCAGCACGGTGATGAAGATCGCCAGGCCGGGCACGAACATGAACTGCGGGTCGGACTGGTAGACGTCCACCGCCTGCGTGAGCATGCCGCCCCAGGACGCCTGCGGCGGCGCGATGCCCACGCCGAGGAAGCTCAGCGCGGCCTCGAAGAGGATGTTGGTGGGGATCAGCAGGGTCGAGTAGACCAGGATCGGCGCCACCAGGTTGGGCAGCAGCTCGCGGAAGAGGATGAACGGTCCGCGCGCGCCCAGGCTCCGGGCCGCCTCCACGAACTCGCGCTCGCGCAGGCTGAGAGTCTGGCCGCGGATGATGCGGCCCATGTACGGCCAGTTGAAGAAGCCGATCACGAAGATCAGCACCGAGATCCGCAGCGGCAGGCCGTTCAGACCGAAGGCGCCGTCCTGCAGGGAGGCGGAGATCGAGATCGCGAACAGCAGCAGCGGGAAGGCCAGGAAGGTGTCCATCAGGCGGCTGATAACGCTGTCGACCCAGCCGCCGTAGTACCCCGCGACGATGCCCATGACCGTGCCGATCACCACCGACAGCAGCGTGGCGCCGGTGGCCACCAGCATCGAGATCCAGGAGCCCTCGATGATCCGGGCCAGGATGTCGCGGCCGAACTTCGGGTCCACGCCCAGCGGGTGCGCCCAGCTCATGCCGCCCCAGCCGCTCTTGGGCGACAGCAGTTCGGGGTCGATGAGGTCCTGGTGGAACTGGTTCGGGTCGAGGCCGAAGACCGACTCGATGGGCTTGGCCAGGATGGCCAGGATCACCAGGAGGATCACGACCACACCACCGGCCATGGCGGCCTTGTCGCGTTTCAGTCGCGTCCAGGCGATGCGACCGAGGGAGCGGCCCTCGATCGTCTTCCGCCCCGCCCCGCTGAGGATGGCCTCGGGTGGTGGCCCTGCCTGCCCAGGGGTGGTCTCCATCGGTGCGGTCATGGTGCAGCTGACCCCTCTCGCCGGCGGGTAGCCGACGCACGCCCGCCGCTGTAGCGGCCCCACTCATCACTCATCGGATGTGGGTGGTGCGGATGCCACAACCGGCGGTGCGGTTGTTGTGGTTGATACGGAAGGCACGTGCGCGGACGTGCCTCAGCCCCCTGCCGCTGGATTCTTGTGTGCCGTCGCGATCACCCGCCAGACCTGACGGAGAAGGGATGCGCAACTGTGATGTGTCGCTTCTTCGACCGTTACCCGAGCGCGCGACACCGCTATCCGCACACACGGCGGGGTACGGTCGGGTGGTGGAGATGCGGCTCAGCGCGGTGTTCGACCTGATGATGCCCCAGGCGCGGGAGATGTCCGGCCTGCACGAGTACGACGGCCGGGTGCAGGACCTCTCCCCCGGCGGGGTGCGCGCCGCGCTCGCCGCCCTCGACCGCGCCCGGGATGCGGACGGCCCGCTGGACGACCCGCACGACGAGGCGCACCTGCGGGTGTTCGAGGAGTCGGTGCGCGTCCAGTACGGCGAACTCGAACTGCACCGGCGCGACCCGTATCCGCACCTGTCCAATCTCGAACTCGCCTGTTACGACCGGGAGTACGCGCCCGCCCGGGAGCGCGCGCGGGCCCGCGCCAGGCATCTGGAGCAGTGGCCGGAGGCGGTGGAGGGCTCGCTGCGCTCGCTGGACGCGGTGCCCGCGCCGGTCGCGCAGGCGCTGCTGGGCGCGGCGCACGGGCTCGCCGCGGGCCTGGACGCCGAGCGCGGCGGCACCGAGGCCGCGGCGCTGCGGGCGCACGCCGCGCTGGTGGCGCACCTGGAGCGGGCGGCCCGCGAGGGCGACCCGGACCCGCGGCTGGGCGGCCCGGCGCTGGCCGCGCTGATGGGCGCGCAGGAGGGACTGCGGGTGGACCTGGACGCGCTGGCGCGGCAGGCGGAGCGCGAGCGGGCCCGGCTGACCGAGCTGCTCACCGACTCCTGCCGGGCGCTGGACCCGCACCGCACTCCGGACGAGCTGATCCCGGAGCTGCTCGCCGACCACCCGGACGCCGACGGGGTGATCGCGGAGGCCGCGCGGCTGACCGACGAGGTGGTGGACTTCACCCGGGACCGGGGGCTCGTGCCGTATGTGGACGGCGAGTGCCTGGTGGGTCCGGCGCCGCCGTCGCGCCGCTGGTCGATGGCGATGATGAACTGGGCGGCGCCGGCCGAGGCGGACGCCCCGTCCTGGTACCACGTGACGCCGCCGGAGCCGGACTGGCCGGCGCGGGAGCAGGAGGAGTGGCTGACCGTCTTCAGCCGCACCAGCCTGCCGTCGATCACCGTGCACGAGGTGGCGCCGGGGCACTTCGCGCACGGCCGGGCGCTGCGCCGGGCCGCGGGCCGGGTGCGCCGGGAGCTGCACAGCCTGTCCTTCGCCGAGGGCTGGGCGCACTACGTGGAGGAGGTCTGCCTCGACGAGGGCTTCCGGGCCCGCGACCCGCGCTTCGCGATCGGCGTCGCGCTGGAGGCGCTGGTCCGGGTGACCCGGCTGACCTGCGCGATCGGCCTGCACACCGGGGGGATGGACCTGGAGGAGGCGACGCGGCTGTTCATGCGCGACGCCCACCTGGCGCGGGCCGGCGCCGCCTCCGAGGCGCGCCGCGGCACCTTCGACGCCGGCTACGGCCGCTACACCTGGGGCAAGCTGGAGATCCTCCGGCTGCGCGAGAAGGCGCGCCGGGCGTGGGGCGCGGACTTCGGGCTGCCCCGGTTCCACGCGGCGCTGCTCGCGCTGGGCAGCCCGCCGCTGGGCCTGATCGACGCGGCACTCACCCGGCCGCCCGGGCGCGGGTAGCGGGGTCGCCCGGGGGCGCGCGGGGCGGGCGCGGCCCCGGGCCGAGGGCTTACGCGGACGGGTGAGCGTACCGGCGCCGGAAGGCCTGCGGGCGCGGCCCGCTGCTACGGCCGGCCCCAGGCGGCCCGGCGGGCGTAGGCGTCGCGGTCGAAGAAGGCGGCGGCGTTGCTGCGCATCCACAGCGCGACCGGGTCGTACGCGTCGGCCATCGCGACCGTGGAGACCGCCACCCCGTCGGGCACCCCGGCGACCGCCTGCCGCATCATCTGCCGCACCGACTCCACGGCCTGCGGCGCGCCGTCGTAGACCTCCACGCCGATGGCCAGGTACGGCTCGCCGAGGGCCGGCTGCACCCAGGCGCGGCGCAGCGAGCGCACCGCCGGGGTGTTCTGGGCGGCCTGGGCGAGCAGCGCGTCGAACTGCGGGAGCTGCAGCGAGGGTTCGCCGATCTGCAGCGGCCCCGCGGGCAGCAGGTCCAGGCCGACCGCGATCCGCCGCAGGTCCGCCCAGGGCACGCCGACGCCGCCGCCGGACGCGTGCGGGTTGAGCCACAGACCGCAGCGGTCGGGGTAGAGGGTCAGCGCGATGTCCCGCCCGGAGACCACCTCGTGCTCGCGGGTCCAGCCGCTGGCCGCAAGCTCGCGCGGCGAGGTCGCGCAGGGCGCGTACGGGTGCCCGCCGACCTGCATGCTGCCGTACTGGGCGTCGGGCGAACCGGGCGAGCCCTGCCACAGCAGCATCCACACCTGGCCCTCGGCGAGCGACGCGAGCAGGTCCTCGTATGCGTCGAACCGGCCGGGCGCCACCTGGAGCAGGGTCTGCTCCACCTGGCCGGCCGCCGCCGCACCGCCTTGCGCGCCCGCGATCACCTGGGACCGCCCTTTCCGTTCGTCCGCCGATTCCGCTTCGCCGTCGTGCCGGGGCCCCGGGCCGCTCCCGAGGTTCCTCCCGGCGCCATCAAATCAGGTCGAGTGTTCCCGGCGGAACGCGTCCCGACGCGAGCCGCACCACAGCGGCGTGCGGGTCCGGCCCGCGCGCCGGGGGCGCCGCACGCGCGCCGCGCCCCACCGCACACCCAAGCCGCACCGTCTATAGGCCGCGTAAACGGCACGTATACGCGCCGCCGCGCGGGGCCGCCCCGCCGGGCCGGGCCGCCTCGCGGGGCGGAGCACGCGCCGGCCTGCCGCCGGCTGCAGTCGCGGGCGTAGAACGGCCGGACCGTCTCCAGCATCCAGTCGCCCACCGGGTCCTGCGCGACGTCCAGCAGGATCAGGTGGACCTCCCAGTGCAGCGGCTGCGCGCCCAGCGCCCGGCTGATCGCGTCCATCGCCGCCGCCCGGTCCTCCTCCTGCCAGCGGTCCAGCTCGACGCCGACGAACAGCGCCGGCGGCTCGTCCTCGACCGAGGCCAGCGTGCGGCGGGCGGTGAGCACCACCGGGGTCACCGCGAACTCCGCCGCTGCCGCCGCCAGGAACTCCACCGGCTCGTCCTCGTGGTCCGGCTCCCACAGCAGCACCCGCGCGCCGGGGGCGGGCGTCCCGGTGCCCGGGTCGGCCCGGCACAGCTCGGCGACCGCCGCGGGCGGCAGCGGCACGCCGACCGCGCCGCCGGGGTTCACCGCGATGCCGACCGCCGGGGGCAGCCCGCGGGCGAACTCGTGCACCGGCGCGACCGTGCAGGACATGCCCTCGGCGGCCTGCCGGAACTGCTGCTCGGAGCTGAAGACCGGCACGTAGGGCGCGCCGCCCAACTCCATGGTGGGCAGGTCGAAGCCGGGGGCGCCGCCGCCGTTGGGCAGCGGTACCCACACCCGGGAACGGCCGAGGACCTCCATCAGCCGGGGCCGGCCGACGGGTTGCCGACGCTCGCCGACAGCACTTCCTCCAGCTCGTTCGCCGGCCATGAGTACGGTATGTACGGTGCCGGATTCTCCATGTCCACCCTTGTCCGCCCATGTGCCGCCGTTGCCCGGGAAACCCTAGCCGCTCGTGCGGCGGTACGGGCCGGGCATGCAATGATGGGCGGCACAACACGCATACCGGCCGTTGGAGGCCGCGCGGGAGAGTTCCGGTTCCGTCCCCCCAGGGGAGGGCGCCGGGCGCCGAAGGAGCAAGTCCTCCCTTGAATCTCTCAGGCACAGATACCGCGCGGGCGAGGCAGATCTGAAAAGCGGAGGGATCCCGGCCCGGCGGCCGCGGCCCCTCCCACCCACGGTGCAAGCCGGACCCCTGGCGGGGTCACGGTGAACCTCTCAGGTTCCGATGACAGATGGGGAGGCCGCTTCGGCCTCGTACCCGTACCGTCCGCGACACCCGGACCGTCCTCACCTGGGAGCCCGTTTCCGATGAGCGCACCCCCGAGCCAGCCCCGCCGCACCGCACTCGACGCGGTGCACCGCGCCCTCGGCGCGACCATGACCGACTTCGCCGGCTGGGACATGCCGCTGCGCTACGCCAGCGAGCGCGAGGAGCACCAGGCGGTACGCACCCGCGCCGGCCTGTTCGACCTGTCCCACATGGGCGAGATCGCGGTGACCGGCCCGCAGGCCGGCGAGCTGCTGGACCACGCGCTGGTCGGCCACCTGTCGGCGCTCGCGGTCGGCCGGGCCCGGTACACGATGATCTGCGCGCCGGACGGCGGCATCCTGGACGACCTGATCGTCTACCGGCTGGCCGAGCGGGAGTTCCTGGTCGTCGCCAACGCCTCCAACGCGCAGACCGTGCTGGACGCGCTGGCCGAGCGGGCGGCGGGCTTCGACGCGGCGGTGCGCGACGACCGGGACGCGTACGCGCTGCTGGCCGTGCAGGGCCCGCAGTCCCCGGCGATCCTGGCCTCGCTGACCGACGCCGACCTGGACGGCCTGAAGTACTACGCGGGCCTGCCCGGCACGGTCGCCGGGGTGGACGCGCTGATCGCCCGCACCGGCTACACCGGTGAGGACGGCTTCGAGCTGTTCGTCTCCCCCGCCGACGCCGAGCGGCTGTGGCAGGCGCTCACCGAGGCGGGCGCCCCGGCCGGGCTCGTGCCGTGCGGGCTGTCCTGCCGCGACACGCTGCGCCTGGAGGCCGGCATGCCGCTGTACGGCCACGAGCTGACCACCGCGCTGACGCCGTTCGACGCCGGGCTCGGCCGGGTGGTGAAGTTCGACAAGCCCGGCGACTTCGTGGGCCGGGAGGCGCTCGCCACGGCGGCGGAGAAGGCCGCCGCGCAGCCGCCCCGGGTGCTGGTCGGGCTGGTCGCCCAGGGCCGCCGGGTGCCGCGGGCCGGCTACCCGGTCACCGACGGCACCGGCCGGGTCATCGGCGAGGTGACCTCCGGCGCTCCCTCCCCCACCCTCGGCGTGCCGATCGCGATGGCCTATGTGGACCCGTCGCACGCGGCGCCCGGCACGGCCGGCGTCGCGGTGGACATCCGCGGCACGCAGGAGCCGTACGACGTGGTGGCGCTGCCGTTCTACCGGCGCGAGCGCTGAGCGCCCCGGGGCGCCGGCCGGCCGCACGCGCCGGCCGCCCGCCTTTCGTTCCGCACCCTTCCTCTGATCATCCGGGAGAATTCCGTCATGAGCATCAATCCTGAGCAGCTGCGTTACAGCAAGGAGCACGAGTGGGTCTCGGAGCCCGCGGACGGCGTGCGCACCGTGGGCATCACCTCGCACGCCGCCGACGCGCTCGGCGACGTGGTCTTCGTCCAGCTCCCCGAGGTGGGGGCGACGGTGACGGCCGGCGAGACCTGCGGCGAGCTGGAGTCCACCAAGTCGGTCAGCGACCTGTTCTCTCCGGTGTCCGGTGAGGTCACCGAGGTCAACCAGGACGTCTCCGACGACCCGTCCCTGGTCAACTCGGCGCCGTTCGAGGGCGGCTGGCTGTTCAAGGTGCGGACGGCCGAGGGGCCGGCGAGGACGCCGAGCTGCTGTCGTCCGCCGAGTACGACGCCTTCGTCGCGGGCTGAGCCGCGGTCCGAGCCAGACCCGAGGATGCCGAGGACGCCGACGATGAGGAGACGCCGCAGATGTCCCTGCTGAACCAGTCCCTGCACGAGTTCGACCCCGACGTCGCCGCCGCGGTCGACGCCGAGCTGCACCGCCAGCAGTCCACGCTGGAGATGATCGCGTCGGAGAACTTCGCTCCGGCCGCCGTCCTCCAGGCCCAGGGCTCGGTGCTGACCAACAAGTACGCCGAGGGCTACCCCGGGCGCCGCTACTACGGCGGCTGCGAGCACGTCGACGTGATCGAGCAGCTGGCGATCGACCGGGTCAAGGAGCTGTTCGGCGCCGAGGCGGCGAACGTCCAGCCGCACTCGGGCGCCCAGGCCAACGCGGCGGCGATGTTCGCCCTGCTCAAGCCCGGCGACACCATCCTGGGTCTGGACCTGGCGCACGGCGGCCACCTGACCCACGGCATGAAGATCAACTTCTCCGGCAAGCTCTACGACGTGGTCGCCTACCACGTGGACGGCGCGACCGGCCTGGTCGACATGGACGAGGTCGAGCGGCTGGCCAAGGAGCACCGGCCCAAGCTGGTCATCGCCGGCTGGTCGGCGTACCCGCGGCAGCTGGACTTCGAGCGGTTCCGGCGGATCGCCGACGAGGTCGGCGCGTATCTGATGGTCGACATGGCGCACTTCGCCGGGCTGGTCGCGGCCGGGCTGCACCCCTCGCCGGTGCCGTACGCGGACGTGGTGACGACCACCACCCACAAGACGCTGGGCGGTCCGCGCGGCGGGGTGATCCTGTCCCGCGCCGAGCTGGCCAAGAAGATCAACTCGGCGGTCTTCCCCGGCCAGCAGGGCGGTCCGCTGGAGCACGTGATCGCCGCGAAGGCGGTGGCGTTCAAGGCCGCGGCGACCGAGGAGTTCAAGGACCGGCAGCGGCGTACGCTGGAGGGCGCGAAGATCCTCGCGGAGCGGCTGGCCGCGCCGGACCTCGCGGGGGCGGGCGTCGCGGTGCTGTCCGGCGGCACGGACGTCCACCTGGTCCTGGTCGACCTGCGGGAGTCCGCGCTGGACGGGCAGCAGGCGGAGGACCGGCTGCACGAGGTCGGCATCACCGTCAACCGCAACGCGGTGCCGAACGACCCCCGGCCGCCGATGGTCACCTCGGGCCTGCGGATCGGGACGCCGGCGCTGGCGACGCGCGGGTTCACCGCGGAGGACTTTTGCGAGGTGGCCGACGTGATCGCGGCCGCGCTGCTGCCGGAGTACGACGCGGCGGCGCTGCGGGCGCGGGTCACGGCCCTGACGCTCAAGCACCCGCTCTACGCGTAGCCGGGCGCCGCCCCGCGTGACCGCGCGCCCGGCCGCCGGTCGGCCGGGCGCGCCCCGGGGGCGCTTCCCGGGCGCGCGTCGAGCGCGGCCTCCACCGGTGAGCGCGTCCCCGAGCGCGGCCTCCACCGGTGAGCGCGTCCCCCGAGCCCGGCCTCCACCCGTCAGCGCGTCCCCCGAGCGTGACCTTTCACCCGCAACCCCCTGTCCCGGAGGGACCATGGCAATCTCGGTCTTCGACCTGTTCTCCGTGGGCATCGGCCCGTCCAGCTCGCACACCGTGGGGCCGATGCGCGCGGCCTCGATCTTCGTGCACCGGCTGAAGAACGACGCGCTGCTCGCCGACACCGCGTCGGTGCGCGCCGAGCTGTTCGGGTCGCTGGGCGCGACGGGCCACGGCCACGGCACCCCGAAGGCGGTCCTGCTCGGGCTGTCCGGGCACTCCCCGCGGACCGTGGACGTGGACACCGCGGACGAGGAGGCCGCGCGGATCGTCGCCGACAAGCGGCTGAGCCTGCTCGGCGCGCACGAGATCGCGTTCGACGCCGACCGGGACCTGGTGCTGCACCGGCGGCGTTCGCTGCCGTACCACGCGAACGGCATGACGCTCGCGGCCTACGACGCGTCCGGCGCCGAGCTGCTGGCGAAGACGTACTACTCGGTCGGCGGCGGCTTCGTGGTGGACGAGGACGCGGTCGGCGAGGACCGGATCAAGCTGGACGACACGGTGCTGCGGCACCCGTTCCGCACCGGCGACGAGCTGCTGCGGCTGTCCCGGGAGACCGGGCTGTCGATCTCCGCGCTGATGATGGAGAACGAGAAGGCCTGGCGCAGCGAGGCCGACATCCGGGCCGGGCTGCTGGAGATCTGGCGGGTGATGGAGGCGTGCGTGCGGCGCGGGATGTCGCGCGAGGGCATCCTGCCGGGCGGCCTGAAGGTGCGGCGGCGCGCGGCGCAGTCGGCGCGGCAGCTGCGCGCGGAGGGCGATCCGGCGCGCCACGCGATGGAGTGGGTCACCCTCTACGCGATGGCGGTGAACGAGGAGAACGCCGCGGGCGGCCGGGTGGTGACCGCGCCCACCAACGGCGCGGCCGGCATCATCCCGGCGGTCCTGCACTACTACCTGAACTTCGTGGCGCCCAAGGGCGGCCCGGCGCAGGAGCAGGAGGACGCGATCGTCCGCTTCCTGCTGGCGGCGGGCGCGATCGGCATGCTCTTCAAGGAGAACGCCTCGATCTCCGGCGCCGAGGTCGGCTGCCAGGGCGAGGTCGGCTCGGCCTGCTCGATGGCGGCCGGCGGCCTCGCGGAGATCCTTGGCGGCGCCCCCGAGCAGGTCGAGAACGCCGCGGAGATCGGCATGGAGCACAACCTCGGCCTGACCTGCGACCCCGTCGGCGGCCTGGTCCAGATCCCCTGCATCGAGCGCAACGGCATGGCCGCGGTGAAGGCGGTCACCGCGGCCCGCATGGCGATGCGCGGCGACGGCCGCCACCACGTCTCCCTCGACAAGGTCATCAAGACGATGAAGGAGACGGGCGCGGACATGAAGATCAAGTACAAGGAGACCGCGCGGGGCGGCCTCGCGGTGAACGTCATCGAGTGCTGACCGGTTCCTAGACGACCGGTCTAATCCGGTGGTACGGTCGGCGTATGCCAGTCACCAGGGTCGACACGCGCCAGAGCCTCCTGGAGGCCGCGCGGCGGATCGTGGCCGTGAAGGGGTACGCCGCCGTCGGCATCAACGAGGTCCTCGCCGCGGCCGGCGTGCCCAAGGGGTCCTTCTACCACTACTTCGCCTCCAAGGACGCCTTCGGCGAGGCGATGATGACGAGCTACTTCGACGACTACCTGGCGGCCATGGACGGCATCGCCGCCGACAGGGACAGGAGCTCCGCGGAGCACCTGATGAGCTACTGGCAGAGGTTCTACGACCTCCAGGCCGCGGACGACTGCCAGGGCGGCTGCCTGGTCGTCAAGCTCGGCGCGGAGGTCGCCGACCTCTCCGAGGCGATGCGGGCGGCGACGAAGGCCGGGACCGCCGCGATCGTCGACCGCCTGGAGCGGATGATCGCCGACGGCGTCGCGGACGGGTCCGTGACCGTCGACGAGAGCCCCCGCGCCACGGCCGAGGCCCTCTACGACGTGTGGCTCGGGGCGAGCACGATGGCGAAGATCCACCGCAGCGCCCGCCACCTCGACCGCGCCATGGCGGTCACCCGCCGGGTCCTCGGCGCCTGACGCCCCCCTTTCCGCCGGCGACCGCCCACACCTGACCCTCACCCTCCCCCGCCCCCCGACCGCCCGCACCTGAACCTCTCCCCCGCCCCCGACGCACCGGTCCGGGGACAGCGGACCCCGTTTCTAGTAGACCGGTCTACAAACAGGAGTCCCTCATGACCGCCGACCTCGTCCACCGCGACGCGACCGAACTCGCCGAGCTGATCCGCACCCGGGAGGTCTCCTCCGTCGAGGTGGTGCGCGCGCACCTCGACCGGATCGAGGCCACCGATCCCCGCGTCAACGCCGTCGTCACGCTCGCCGGCGGCGCCCTGGAGGCCGCGCGGGCCGCGGACGCGGCGCTGGCGGCCGGCGAGGAGGTCGGGCCGCTGCACGGCGTGCCGTTCACGGCCAAGGACTCGTTCGACACCGCCGGGGTGCTGACCCAGCGCGGTTCCCCGATCTTCGCCGGCCGCGTCCCGGACACCGACGCCACCAGCGTGGCCCGGCTGAAGCGGGCCGGCGCGATCCTGCTCGCGAAGACCAACCTGCCGGAGTTCTCGTACTCGACCGAGTCCGACAACCTGTTGACCGGCAGGACGAACAACCCCTGGAACCTCGACCGGACCCCCGGCGGTTCCAGCGGCGGCGAGTCGGCGGCGATCGCGGCCGGCATGTCGCCGCTCGGGCTCGGCAGCGACCTGGCCATCTCGGTGCGCGGACCAGCCGCCCACACCGGCATCGCCGCCCTCAAGCCGACGCACGGACGGATCCCGATGACCGGGGTCTGGCCGCGGGCGCCGCGCCGCGACTGGCACGTCGGTCCGATGGCCCGCACCGTCCGCGATCTCGCGCTGGCGTACGCGCTGCTGTCCGGACCGGACGGCGCCGACGGTCTCGCCAGCGTTCCGCGCACCTTCGACGCGGGCCTGGGCGCGTCGCCGGACCGGCCGGTCCGCGTCGGGTGGCTGACCGACTCGGGACTCGGCCCGATCGACCCGGAGGTCGCCGCGACCGTGCGGAGTGCCGCGGAAGCGCTGCACGGCGCGGGCGTCGTGGTCGAGGCGGCGGACATCCCGGCGCTGGAGCGGGACAACCCGCTCGACCTCTTCTACCGGCAGCACGTCATGGAGGTGAAGCCGGCCTTCCGGGAGGTGACCGCGGGTCAGGAGGATCGGATGGGCAGGATCTCGACGCACATGCTCGCGAGCCCCGACACGTCCGTCCACGACTACGTCCAGGCCGAGCAGGGCGTCGAGCGTCTGCGGGACGCGTTCGCCGCCTACTTCCGGCGGTACGACGCCCTCCTGCTCCCGGTCCTGCCCGTCCCCGCGCACCCGCACGGGGTCTCCCGGCTCACCGTGGACGGCCGGACGGTGCCGGCCGCCCACATCCAGACGGCGACCGTGCCGTTCAACCTGACCGGGCTGCCGGCGCTGTCCCTGCGGTTCGGCACCAGCGGCGAGGGCCTGCCGATCGGCGTGCAGCTGGTGGCCGGCTGGCACTGCGAGTCGACGATCCTGTACGTCGCCGCGCTGCTGGAGTCGCTCAGCCCGGTCCGCGACCGGCACCCCGCGCTCTGACCGGCCGCGCCGTCAAGGCGGCGACGGCCGCGCCGACAGCTGGTCGCGCACGTCGCGGGGCACGCTCACGCCGTGCCCGCGCAGGTCGGCGACGAACCGCGCGACCAGCGGTTCCGGTTCCGTGGCCGTCACCGCCGCCACCTGCCTGACCCAGCGCGGCGAGAACGACCGCACCGCTCCCGGAAAACCCTGGCCGACCGCGCTCACGGGACACACGGCGACGCCCAGCCCGGCGGCGGCGAGCTGCGGCGCCGTCGCGGTCACCGAGGTCCTCATCACCGTCTGCGGGTGGACCCCCGCCCGGGCCAGGGACTGGTCGAGCCAGCCGCTGAGCCCGTTGTCCGGTGCGAAGTGCACGAGCGGCGCGCCGTCGAGGTCCGCGAGACGCACGGCCGGCTGCCCGGCCAGCGGGTGGTCGGCGGGCGCCGCCAGGACGATCTCCTCCTCGGCGAGGACGGTGACGGTGAAGCGCCCGGCCGGGGGAGCGGGCAGCACCGCCAGATCGACCTCGTCGGAGTCCACGAGGCCGAGCGTCTCGTCCATCGACGTGGACTCCCGCAGCGTGATCGCGACCTCCGGGCGGCGGCGGTGCCACTGCCGTACGACGGCGGCGAGCAGCGGCACCGTCAGGCTCTGCGCGCAGACCACCCGCAGGACTCCTCCGGCCGCCTGGCCCGCGGCGCGCGCCGACCGGACCGCGGCGTCGGCCGCCTCGATCGCCCGCCTGGCGTCGGCGACGGCGGCGCGCCCCGCGGCGGTGAGCTTGACCCCCCGGGGCTCGCGGCGCAGCAGCGCGGTACGGGTCTCGCGTTCCAGCGAGGCGAGCTGGTGGGAGACGGCGGGCTGCGACGAGTGCAGCAGCAGCGCGGCCCGCGTGATCGACCCGGAGTCCGCGACGGCGACGAGGCACTCCAGTGCCCGCAGTGAAGCCATTCATAAACGTTATCGCAGCCCGTCGAAGCATGAGTGGCATCGAGGGAAGCTCTGGTCGGGCCCGGTTGCTCTACTCCACGAGGCCGATGCGCCGGGCCGGCGAAGGGTTCGCACGGAGCCGGGGCCTCCCACAGAGCGAAGGAGCGATCCATGGCACGCGTGTTCGTCACCGGCGGTTCCGGGTTCATCGGCCGGGCACTGGTACGCCGACTCGTCGGCGCGGGGCACTCGGTGGGCGCCCTGGTGCGCAGCGAGGCAGCGGCCGCGAAGGTCTCGGCGCTGGGCGCGGAGCCGGTGCGGGGCGAGTTGACCGACCCACTGACCTGGCAGGACGCGCTGAGGGGCCGCGAGGTGGTGTTCCACCTCGCGGCCGAGACGGACATCACCGCGGACCGGGACCGCCACGAGCTGGTGACGGTGCGCGGCACCCGGGCGGCCGTCGACGCCGCTCGCCACGCCGGCGTCCCGCGGTTCGTCCACTGCGGGAGCGAGGCCGCGCTCCTGGCCGGCGCCCCGCTCGTGGACGTCGACGAGACCGCGCCGCTGCGGCCCGACTCGCCGGCCGCCTACAGCGCCACGAAGGCCGCGGCCGAGAAGATCGTGCTCGACGCCGACGCCCCCGGCTTCGCCACGGTGTCGATCCGCCCCCGGTTCGTCTGGGGACCCCACAGTTCCCTCGTCGACGGCCTGGTCGCCGCCGCGAAGGCGGGGCGGCTGGCCTGGATCGACGGGGGCCGGCACACCACCGACGTGACGTACGTCGACAACGCCGTCGAGGGGCTCGTGCTCGGCTGGCAGCGCGGCCGGCCGGGCCAGGCGTACTTCGTCACCGACCTGCACCGCGTCACCCTCCGCGCGTTCCTGGAGGCGCACTTCGCGATCCACGGCGTCGACGCCGCGGTCCCCGACATGGACGCCGAGACCGCGGCGGACCAGATCCCCGTACCCGCCCGGTGGTTCCTCGGACAGCAGTGCACCCTGCGCACGGACAAGGCGGTGATCGACCTCGGCTACCGGCCGGTCGTCGACCACGCCACGGGCCTGGAAGCCGTCCGGAAGGCGATGGCCGCCGCCCGCGTCTGAGGAGTTCCGCCGTCGGCCGTGCTCAGTGCGGCGCGCCGCTCACAGGGCGGTCCGCGCCGGGCAGCAGTGCGCTCGCCTGCTCGGCGAGCTCGGCCAGGGTCTCGGCGGCGTGGTCGCGGTAGCCGCGCTCCTCGGGGTCCGCGATCCAGCGGTGGTAGGTGATGTCGAACGCGAGGAGCCCGAGCGCGGCCAGGAACCGGGCGGCGGTCTCCCCGCGGCCCTGCTCCCGTGCCGCGTTCTCGATCACGCCCGCCAGCTCCGCACCCTTGAGCAGTTCGCGTTCGCGCAGCTCGGCGTGCGAGGCGACGACCGTCGCCCGGGTGGCCGCCGTGGCGCGGCGCTCCGGCGGGAAGAAGGCGGCGACCGCGTCGAGCACGGCCGCGAGGACGTCGGCCGGGGGCGTGGCGGCCGAGGTGGCGCGGACGGCGTCCGCCAGCCGGGACGCCATGACGTCCCGGCCGAGGAAGAGGACCTCGCGCTTGTCGTTGCAGTGCCGGAAGAAGGTGCTCTTCGTCAGCCCGGCCCGCTCGGCGATGTCGTTGACCGTGGTCGCGTCGTAACCGCGCTCCGCGAACAGGGTGAGCGCCGCCAGCGCCAGCCGCTGGGGTGTGTTGGGTTGCCACCTCGCCATGCCAGCAGCCTAGGCCATGGGAGAAAGTCCCGTCACGTGGTACGGTGATGGGACAAACTCCCATCACCAACCATCCCTTCACTGTCTGGAGCGCGTCATGAGCCGAGCCGTCGTGTACGACACCTTCGGAGGCCCCGAGGTACTGGAACTGCGCGAGGTACCGGAGCCGCACGCGGGCGCGGGCGAGGTCCGCGTCCGGGTGACCGCGGTCGGACTCAACCCGATGGACTGGGTGCTCTCCTCCGTGCCCGAGGCGGCACAGCGGTTCGGGATCACCCTGCCGGCCGGGTTCGCCACCGACTTCGCGGGCACCGTGGACGAGGTCGGCGCCGGAGTCGCCGACTTCGCGGTGGGCGATCGCGTCTACGGCGCCGCGACGGCCCAGGCCGCCGCCGATTTCGTCGTGATCGACCCGTCCGGCGCGAACGCCCTGCGGCACACGCCGGCCGAGGTCAGCGACGAGGTGGCCAGCACCCTCGCGGTGGCCGGACTGACGGCGTCGGCGGCGCTGACGGCGACTGGCGTGAAGGCCGGCGACACCGTCCTGATCGGCGGAGCCGCCGGCGGCGTCGGCGTGTTCGCCGTCCAGCTCGCCCGGCTCGCGGGCGCCCGGGTGATCGGCACCGCATCCGAAGGCACCTTCGACTTCCTGCGGGGGCTCGGCGCCGAGCCGGTCGCCTACGGCCCCGGCCTGGAGGACCGCGTGCGCGCGACGGTCCCCGGGGGCGTCAGCGCGGCCATCGACCTGTTCGGCACGGAAACGGCCGAGGCGGCGCTGGCGCTGGGCGTCCCCGCGGAGCGGATCGCCACGATCGCGGCGCCCAACCCCCCGCAGGGCGTGCGCGCCACCAGCGGCTTCGACGCGAGCCCGGAGGATCTGACGCACATCACCGGTGCCATCGCGGCCGGCGAGCTCACCGTGCCGATCGCCGAGACGTTTCCCCTCGAGCGGATACAGGAGGCCGTGCGGCTCCAGTCCGGCCGCCGCGTCCACGGCAAGATCGTGGTCACCCTGGTGTAGGCGGTCGCCGGCGAGGCCGGCGCCGCGCGGGACGGACGGGGACGGACGGGGTCCCGCCGCGGCCGGGCGGCTCCCGCCTGGTTCGGGCGCCGCCCGCATGGTTCGGGCGCCGCCCGCATGGTTCGGGCGGCGCCGCGCGCGGATCAGGCGGTACGGCCGGGCAGGGGTTCAGCCGGTGCGGCCGCGCGTGACGATGCGGACGGCGACGGCGAGTCGCTCGCGCTGCCGCGCGGGGTCCTCGCCGGACCGGGCGACGGCGGGGTGCAACAGGTAGAGGTGCTCGGCCAGGTCCGTCGCGGTGAGTCCGGCGTCCCGCCACGGCGCGGCGGCGCCGCTGCGTTCCAGGAGCGCGGCCATGGCCGCGACGATCTCGGTGCGCGCCTGGTCGAGCAGCGGCCCGGCCTGCGCGTCCGCCGCCCGCAGGAGGTCGCTCGCGGCGCCGCCGCCCAGTCCCCCGGCGTCCCCCGCCAGGGCGGTCAGGGCGCGCAGGAGCCGTTCCGGAACGCTCAGGTCGGCGCGTTCCAGCGCGGCGAGCGCGGCCGTGCGGACCGCGTCGACCATGCGCGTGACGACCGCGTGGAACAGCTCCTGCTTGGTGGCGAAGTGCAGGTAGAGGCCCTGGCGCGACAGGCCGGCCGCCCGGGCGACCTCGTCCATCGACGTCTTGCGGTAGCCGAAGCGCAGGAACACTCCCTGGGCCGCGGACAGCATGTCCTCGGCCCGGCCGGTTCCGCCCGCCCCGCGCGGGACGCGCGTCCGCGGCGATGCGCCGCCCTGCTCCCCGGCCACGGTGTCCCTTCCGTCGGGTCTCCGGTACTTGGCAGAGTGGACAGAATCCGTCATCTCTGTCAAGTAAGGCCGGGTACGATGGAGCGGACCCGGCATGAAGCGCCGCAGGAACGGGCTTGGGAGCGCGCCATGGACGACACGACGGTCAGCACGCTCGCAGCGGGCAGGTACCTGCTGCTCACCAGTTACCGCGCCGACGGAAGCGCCGTCTCGACCCCGGTCTGGGTGGTGCGCGACGGCGCGGCCCTGGGCGTCTGGACGGTGGCGGACTCCTGGAAGGTGCGGCGCGTCCGGGCCCGCGCGGACGTCCTCGTGGGCCCGTGCGACATCCGCGGCAACCCCACCGGCGCGCAGGTCGAGGCGACCGCCGAGATCTGCGACGCGCGGACCACGGCGCGCTACCGCGCCGAGATCGCCCGCAAGTACGGCCTGTCCGGCCGCCTGGTGCTCCTCGCCAGCCGGCTGCGGCGCGGCACGAAGGGAACGGTCGGCATCCGCGTCGTCCCGTCACCGCGCTGAGGCCGGCCCGAACGTCGGGCGCGGGCGGCGGCTGACGTCAGCGCGGCTCGCCCCGGTTGACCACCTGCGCCGTCAGGTCCCGCGCGGCCCGCGTCTCGGCGTGGCCGCACTCCGCGGTGCAGAGCGTCACCAGCCGCACCTGCGCCGTGCGCCCTGCGGGCGCCGTCACCCCGACGTGGCGCTCGCGCAGCGTCGCCCGGCCGCAGCGCGGGCAGGGCCGGTCCGCCGGCCTGCCCCACGGCCGGCCGCGCAGCGCTCCCGCCGCCGACATGAGCGCGGCGAGGCCGCCGATCGACAGCGCCGCCCAGCCCACGTCGTTCATGACGGTCACGGCGGTGTCGTCCTCGTCGTGCGCGTGCCGGGCCCGGGCCTGCATCTGGTCGTAGTCGAAGGTGCCCGAGCCGGGGCTGCCGTGGGCGATGACCATGCACAGGTCCCCGCGCCGCATCGGTTTCTCGTCACAGACCGGGACGGTGGGCTTGTAGGGGCTGTGGTGGAGGCACAGGGCCAGTACCGCCCCGGTCCCCGCCAGGGCCAGGCGGCGGACCAGTCGCCTCCGGCGGCCGCGCGGCGAGCGGCGGTCCTGCTGCGCCCGCGCCCTCTCCACCGCGAGCCGCGCCACCTGTGCGTCCCACTCCCGCGCCGGCCGGTCCGCCACCCGCCCTTCCTCCCTGCCCGGCCCCCGCGCGCCGTCGCGCTCCACGCTAGGCGGCCCGCCCGGGACCCCTCCCGGGCGGGCCGACCGCCCGTCAGTCGACGGTCAGGCTGTCGATGTTGACGCTGCCGGAGTCGGCCGGTCCGACGGTGAGGGTGATCGGCACGTCCCCGGCGGGGAGGTCGACCGGGACGCTGACGGTCGACCAGGTGTCCCAGCTCCCGGTGACGGGCAGCTGGACCTGCTGCCGGGAGCCGCCGGCGTCGAGGGTGATCGTGCGGGTGACGTTCTGCAGCGGCGGCCGCTGTCCGCCCAGGGAGTTGGCGTAGCGGACGGTGACGGTACGGGGTCCGGCGGCCGGGACGTGCACCGCGACGGTGTCGGCGGCCCCGGCGTACCAGCCGGCCACGAAACCGCTGCCGGTGTAGCCGCCGTGGTCGCCCGCGACCTGGGCGCCGCCGCTGAGCGCGCCGGCCTCCGCCTCGATCGTCGCGCCGAGCGGCGAGGGCGTCACGACCGGCAGGACGGCAGCGGCGGTGGTCGTGTCGCGTCCCGCGGTGCCGTCCCAGGCGGTGCTGGCGGTGATGCGGGCGGCCGTGGTGGCCTGACCGGCCGGCGGGGTGACGGTCCACTGCTGGTCGGCGTGGCCGCTCTGGGCGATGGTGATCGGCGCGGGGTCGGGGCTGACCTGCCAGCCGGCCGGCACCCGCAGGGCGCTCACCACGTGGCGGGCGTCGGCGCCGCCGACGGAGGCGAGGGTCAGCCGCACGGTGGTGGGCTTCCCGGGCGAGGCGCCCTCGGCCGCCAGCGTCGCCGTGAGGTCGGCGGCCCGTGCGCGGGGCACGCTCAGCGAGGCGACCGCCGCCGGCACCGCGCCGGCGAACGACAGCCGCACCGCGGTGGCCTGCGTACGGCTCCAGTGCGCCGCCAGGTCGCCCACGGCCGGGACGCTGCCCTGGTCCACCTGCCGCCAGGCCGCGCCCGCGCCGTCCTGGACCTCGACGGTGTAGGTGTCGGGGCGGGTGGCGCCCCACCGGACGTGGAGGTGGTCGACCGCGTCGCGGCCGGTCAGCGCGACCTGGAGGGAGGAGGCGCCGGCGGCCGCGGTCCACGTGGTGGTGTCGTTGCCGTCCACGGCGCCCGCGGCGTACTGGGCCGGCAGCGCGGAGTCGGCGGAGGCGGTCCCGCAGCGCGCGAGGTCGTCGGTCGGGTCGAGGTCGGGGCGGGCCGTCCTGAGCGTCACCGGGCGGCCGTGGGTGACCGTCCTGGCGCCGTCCGGCGTGCTGAGCGCGACCGGCCGGCCCGAGTCGAGGGTGACCGTGGTGGTCGTCGCGCCGATGCGCACGCTCAGCCTGCTGCCGTGGTACGCGAGCCCGGCCAGGGTGATGCCCGATCCGAGCTGCGGCGGCAGGGTCGGGGCCAGCGCCAGGCTGTCGGCGCCCCACCGCAGACCGCCGAACCCCTGGACGAAGGTCTGCAGGAACCCGCCGGCGCCGGTGGCGAAGGTGAACGCCGGGCCGTAGCCGCCGCCTTGCAGCGGCACGTCCCCCTGGGTCTCCGCGAACTGGCGGAACGGGCCCTTGAGATACGGCCGGTAGGCGTTCTCGAAGAGGGTGTCGGCCAGGCAGCCGGGCTGCTGGATCCGCGCGGCGATCACCGACTCCACCGAGTGCGTCATCGCCGGTCCGTTGACGTCGGTGACCGGCATGTAGCGGTCCAGGTCGGCCGCGGCGGACGCCGGGTCGGTGACGTAGCCCAGCGGGTAGGTGAGCATGACCGTGTCGGCCTGCTTGGCGGTCTGGTTCGTGTAGCCGGCGTACTCGGGGTGGCTGCCGTCGGCGTCGGTGGGCACCGCGATCCGGTCGGCGATCCGGGTCCACGCGGGGTCGGGGGTCTGGTGCACCACGGCCGCCGCGGCGGCGGCGTTCCGCAGGGCGACGACCGCGCCGGCGTTGGTGGTGGCGTTGTCGGTGACGTGCTCGTGGTACTCGTCGGGGCCGGTGACGCCCACGATGTGGTACGCGCCGTCCGCGCCTGGCGTGACCCGGCTCGCCCAGAACGCGGCGACGTCCTTCAGCACCGGGTAGCCGTAGTCCTTCAGCCAGGCGGTGTCGCCGGTGGCCTGGTAGTACTGCCACTGCGCGAGCGCGATGTCGCTCTCCAGGTGGTCCTCGAAGGTCACGCACATGGGGTGGCCGAGGTCGCCGCAGTCGCCGCCGGGCCCGTTGTCCCAGGCCCAGATCCCGCCGTCGTAGCCGTTGGCCTTCGCGTCGGCCTCCGCCCGGGCGCGGGTGCGGGAGCGGAACATCACCACCGACTCGGCGAGTTCGGGGTGGAAGGCGAGCAGCGAGGGGAACATCCAGGTGTCGGCGTCCCAGAAGATCTCGCCGTTGTAGTCCAGGCTGGTCAGCCCGGCCGGCGCGATGCTCCACGAACTGCCCGCGCGCAGGCTGGAGTAGAGCGTGTAGTAGGACATGTTGACGTCGGCCTGCAGGTCGGCGTCGTCCCCGGCCAGGATGTTCGGTTTCCACAGCGCCGCCCAGGCGGCGTCGTGCCGCGCGGTGAGCTTCGGCCAGCCCTGCCGGACGGCGTCCTGGACGGCGCGGGCCGCGGTGCGGGCGGGGTCGCGGAGGTCCGCCGCTCCGGCCGTGCGGCCGGGGGCGTTCGCGGTCGCGTCGTTCGAGGTCGCGATGCCGACGTACTTGGTGACGGTGTACGTGCCGCCCGCGGCGACCGGGATCGTCCAGTTCTCGCCCGCGGTGGCGGCGACGGCGGCCGGCTCGACGGCGGTGCGCGCCGAGACCCTGGTGCCCGGTCCGGCCACCAGGGTCTGCGTCTCCACCACCCGGGTGCCGTCGCCCGGCGTGCTGAGCTGGACGGTCGCGGTGTCCGTCGCGGTGGTGACGGCGCGGGAGGTGGCGTCGATGCCCTGGGCGCCGGCGCCGTCGAGCAGCGCGGCCAGCGAGAGGTCGCCGGTCCACTGCGGGGTGACGGTGAGCCGGACCTGCGCGAGGTGCTCCTGCGCGCGGTTGGCGAGCACCTCGACGCGTACGGCGGTGGCCCTGCCGGCCTCCGGCGTCCAGGTCATGGAGGTGGTGACGGCGCCGTGCGCGAGGTCCAACCGCTGCTGGTAGCCGCTGAGCTGGGTCTGCGGCACGGTCGCGTCGAGGGTGTGCCCGGCCACGCCGAGGGCCATCGTGCTCCAGGTCGGCAGCGAGGCCATGTACTCCATGCCCGGAACCGAGGGCGTCAGGCCCTTGTTGTAGACGCCCGCGACCAGGGAGGTGGTCAGCCGCTGCTTGGGCTGCTGGTCCAACTGGTAGCCGCTGGGCCCGAGGTCGCCCTGGTACCCCTGGCCGACGGCGGGCAGCCGCTCGGCCAGATAGCCGTTGCCGACGAACGGGGTCCTGGTGATGTCCTGGGCCGCGTAGGCGGTGCTGGTCAGCGTCCACGGGTCGGCGGCGGCCGCGGGTGCGCCCCCTCCCCGGCCGGCCGCCGCCCCCGTCCCTCCGGCGGTGACCGCTCCGGCCGTGGCGGTCGTTCCGGCAACGGCGGCGAACGCGGCGACGATCGCCACCGCTCCGCCGGCTCTGCGCATCCTCACAGCGGGTCCTCCGGTCGCGCGAGAGCCGCGCCCGCAGGGCGGGGGCACACGTCGACCCGCGCGGCTCTACAACGATGTAATTTCTGGGCACCTCATTTCCGCACCGCGTGATGCGGCGCGTCAAGACCCGTGACCGGTTTCCTCTAACGTTGTAAAGACCTTCCCCGGCGGCGGACCTACCCGGCCGGGGTGTCCGGCTCCGGGCCGGGCGTGCCGGCTTCGCGCGCGCGGCGTTCCTGGAGCCGGCGCACCCGCTCCTTCTCCTTCTCCCACAGGTCGCGCAGGTTCGGGCCGGGGGGCGCGGGCTGCTCGGACGGGCGCGGGAGCGGTCTCAGATCGTTGCCCTCCTCGTCGATGACGCCTTCCCTGCGCAGCCGTTCGCTCTGGACGTCGACCGGCTCCTCGGGGTCGAAGTCGGAGGGGCGCGGGCCCTCGGGGCCGTCCGGGCCGATCCGGGCGAGGCGTTCGACGCGGGTCACCCGGAACCGGTGGCCGTCCACGCTCAGGGTGTTGGAGCGCTTCTCGTCCAGCCGGTCGGCCGCCGCCGCGTACACCTCGGTCAACTCCTCGGACAGACGCAGCGTCACCGGCGCCGCCACCCGCAGCCACACCGCCAGCGCGTCCCGCGCGCCCTGCGGGGTCGCGTGCGTGGAGCCGGGCTGGTGGTACTCCCAGCCGCCGTCCCGCCGGACGGAGACGAGATACGCCGCCGGGAGCAGGACCCCGCCCGGGTAGGCGCGCACGGCCCGCCGCGCGTCCTCGTTGATCTCCTCCGGCGCGCCCTCCAGCACCGGCACGAACCGCACCAGGTCCAGCTTGAGGATGCCGTCGGACAGCCCCGTGCCGATGTACGGGTCCACCACGAACCCCTTGGTGCGCGACGGCACTTGGTGCGACTCGCCGACCTCGCCCGGGTCGGGGTCGGAGGGGCGGGGCGGCTCGGGGCCGCTGTCGCCCGAGCGGATGAAGTGCGAGACCCGCACGACCTTGAACCGCTCCCCGCACACGGCGATGTCGTCCACGACGGCCCGGTCCATCCGCTCGGCGGCGCGCTGCCAGGACCGCGCGGCGGACAAGTCGCCGGCGTCGCGCGCCGCCTTGGCCCGCAGCCGGAAGTGCGAGCCCAGCATGTCCCTGGCCTGCTGCGGCCAGCTCCCGCTGTGCTCGGACAACTCCCAGCCGCCCAGGTCGCGTTCGCGCGCCCAGAAGTACTCGGCGACGCCCACGCCGTGCAGGTGCGGGTAGCGCTGCCGCGCCGCCCACGCCTCCTGGTCGGCGAAGGCCGCGATCGGCCCGTCCTGCGGGGTCACTCTGATGGTCAGGTATCCGGGCACGCCGTCCTGGTAGCCGTTCATGTACCGACTGTGCCCGAACCGGGCCCTCCCGCGCGGGCGTTCCGCGAACTTGGCCGAAAAAGCCGCGCACTTCGCACCGGGGATCGGTCCGCGTGGTAGCGCGCGGCGGCGGTCGTGCGGGCGGCCGAACCGCGTGACGTTTCTGCGGTGAACGCCCTACGCCACGCGAGTGACTCACGGCTTCCCCAACTATGAATCAAGAGAAAGCACAGGAAACGTATTGGTTTGGCAATGGGCCGCGGTTCACCACGGCCTCACCTGCAACTGCGCCCGGTCCGGGCGTTGTTCAACTCTCAAGGAGTCATCATGAAGACGAACTACGGCCGCACCCTGCGCGAGGCGATCGCCTCGCCGGGGACGACCCCCCTGATCGGCGTCTACGACATGTACTCGGCGTCGCTGGCCGCCGAGCACTTCGACGGGATGTTCGTCTCCGGCTTCGGGTTCGCCGCGTCGTACTACGGGCTGCCCGACATCGGCTTCATCGCCTGGCCGGACATGGTCGCGTTCGTCCAGCGGCTGCGCGGCGCCTTCCCCGACCACCACCTGCTGGTGGACATCGACGACGGCTACGTCGACCCGGAGGTCGCCTGCCACGTGGTGGAGGGGCTGGAGCGGATCGGCGCCTCGGGGGTGATCCTGGAGGACCAGAAGCGTCCGCGCCGCTGCGGGCACGCCGACGGCAAGCAGGTGCTGCCGCTGGAGGAGTATCTGGAGAAGCTGGAGATGGTGCTCGCCACCCGCAGGGACCTGGTGGTGGTGGCCCGCACGGACGCGACGGAGGAGCAGGACATCCTGCTCAGGGCCGAGCGGCTGGCCGCCACCGACGCGGACGTCGTGCTGGTGGACGGCGTGCGCAGCGTGGAGTGGATGCGGCGGATCCGCTCGGCGGTCGGCGACAAGCCGCTGCTGTTCAACCAGATCGCCGGCGGCAAGTCGCCGCGGCTGTCGCTGACCGAGCTGACCGAGCTGGGCATGGACGTCGCGATCTACAGCACGCCGTGCCTGTTCGCGGCGCACGCGGCCGTGGGCGCCGCGCTCGCCGAGCTCAAGGCCGCCGACGGCCGGCTGCCCGCCGTCGACGACACGCAGGGGATCGGCGTCGCGGCGTCCACCCGGCTGCTGGAGCGGAACATCGCGCGCCACCGCGTGCCCGCCGCCGCGTCCGCCCCCGCCCGCGAAACCGTCGACGCGTGAGCACGTCCGCCACGCGGGCCCGGGTCCTGACCCGGTCGCGGAAGCGGGCCGGGACCCGGGCGCGGGCCCGGGTCGTGGTGCTGCTGGCCACGGCGGCCCTGGGCTGCGCGGCGGCGCCGGCGTCGGCCGACGGGAGCCTGGTCACCGTGCTGGACAACTCGCACTCCGACTCGATCCTGGAGGTCGACCGGACGGCCAACGTCCAGACCGGCCACGGGGACGCCGGCAGCGACCACGACGGCAGCGCGGTCGATGCGATCGAGGCTCTCTTCGGCACCGGCGACCCGGAGGAGGACGGCGCCGACTGCGCCGGCCTCCGGGGTTGACTCGGCCGCCGCACCGGCCGGGCTCACCGAGCCCCGGGCTCACCGGGCCCCGAGCCCACGGGCTCACCGGGCTCACCGGGCCCGGGCCCACCGGGGCACGAACGTCCGCACAGGCGCTCCGCACACGCCGCGGACGTTCGTGCCCCACCGGCCGGCGGGCTCCGCGCCGTGCCCCGGCGCAACGCCGGGGCCGCCGCGGCTCCCCCGCCGGCCGGGCGGCCGGTCCGGGCCGCACCCGACCAGCCCTGACCGGCCCTGAAACCGGCCTGGAACCAGCCCTGAAACCGGCTCCGACCGGCCCCGTCGCCGGGCTCCCGTCACCTGATCGGATGACAGACCCATCCGCCCGCCGCCCTGCTCCGAATGACCGGCATGAGCGAAGAGGAGCAGGGCGGAACGGCCTCCGGGCGCGCGTCCCGCGCGGCCCGGTGGGGCCACCGCGGGCGCCGGGCGGCGCGCCTCACGCTGGGCGGACTGTCCGGCCTGCTGGCCGGGGCCGCGTCCCTGGCCGTCGCCGAACTGGTCTCCGCGGCGATCCGCCCGGAGGCGAGCCCGATCGTGGCGGTGGGCGGCGCGGTCATCGACCGCACCCCGCCGTCGGTGAAGGACTACGCGGTCCGCCGTTTCGGCACCGATGACAAGCTGTTCCTGCAGCTGGGCATCGTGGTGATCCTGGCGCTGTTCGCGGTGGCCCTCGGGCTGACCGCGCTGCGGTACCGGCGCGCGGGATGCGCGGGCGTCCTCGCGTTCGGGCTCGTCGGCGTGCTCGCGGCCTGGAGCCGCCCGGAACGCCACCGCCTGGACGTGCTCCCCTCCCTCGTCGGCGCGGTCGCGGGCGTCGCCGTCCTGTGGCTGCTCTCCGGCCGCCTCGCCGCACCGCACGCGTCCCCCGGGGCCGTACCCGCCCGCCCGCCGGCCCCGGACACCCCCACCGTCCCCTCCGGCGTCGACCGCCGCGGCTTCCTCCTCGCGGCGACGGCCACCGCCGCCGCCTCCGCGGGTGCCGGCGTCGCGGGCCGGGTGCTCAACGACCACAGCGGCGCCGCGGCGGTCGCCTCGCGCACCGCGGTCGTGCTGCCGCGCCCGGCCTCCCCCGCGCCGCCGGTCCCGCGCGGCGCGCAGGCGGGCGTGCCCGGTGTCAGCCCGTTCATCACCCCCAACGGCAGCTTCTACCGCGTCGACACCGCCCTGGTCGTCCCGAAGGTGGACGCCACCACATGGCGGCTGCGCCTGCACGGACTCGGCGTGCCGCACCCGTTGACGTACACCTACCAGGATCTGCTGCGCCGGCCGCTGATCGAGCGTGACATCACGCTGACCTGCGTCTCGAACGAAGTCGGCGGCCCCTACGTGGGCACCGCCCGCTAAATCGGGGTGCGGCTGGCGGACCTGCTGCGCGAGGCGGGCGTGCGCGCCCCCTCGCGCGGCGGCCCGGCCGACCAGCTGGTGGCGCGTTCCGTGGACGGCATGACCATCGGCTCGCCGGTGGAGACGGTCCTCGACGGGCGTGACGCGATGCTCGCGGTCGGCATGAACGGGCAGCCGCTGCCGTTCGCGCACGGCTTCCCGGTCCGCGTGGTGATACCGGGGCTCTACGGCTACGTGTCGGCGTGCAAGTGGCTCAAGGACCTGGAGCTGACCACCTTCGACGCGTACGACGCCTACTGGGTGCGACGCGGCTGGTCCCGACGGGCCCCGATCAAGCCGAGTCGCGCATCGACACGCCCAAGCCGTTCGGCACGCCCGAGGCGGGGCCGGTGCCGGTGGCCGGGGTCGCCTGGGCGCAGCACCGCGGCATCGACCGGGTGGAGGTGCGCGTCGACGGCGGCGCGTGGCACACCGCGCGGCTGGCCGCCGAGGACACGACCGACACCTGGCGGCAGTGGACGTGGACGTGGGACGCCACGCCCGGCACCCACCGGCTGGAGGTCCGGGCCACCGACCGCGACGGCCGGACCCAGACCGAACACCGGGTCGGCACCGTCCCCGACGGCGCGACCGGCTGGCACTCGGTGGTGGTCGACGTGACCTGACCCGGCCGCCCGACCCCGACACCGCACCCGGACCGACCACCGGCCCGGTCCGGCCCCGCACCCGGGCGCGCGGCGCCGACGCCCGCTCCCGCCTTCCCACCCCAGACATCCGTACCCGAAGACATCCGTACCCGACAGTCGAAGACCGGAGAACAACCATCATGAACACGCAGTCCCGCCGCCTCGCCCTCGCGGTCTCCGCCGCCGCGCTGCTGCCACTGGCGCTCGCCGCCTGCTCCGACAGCAAGGACTCCTCGGACTCCGCGTCCTCTTCCGCACCGGCCGCGCCGAGTTCGGCCCCCGCCACGTCGTCCGTGCCGTCGTCGGCCGCGGCGATGACCGAGCCCTTCGGGCCCGGCTGCGCGGCGGTGCCGAAGGCCGGCTCGGGCAGCTTCGACGGCATGGCCAAGGACCCGGTCGCCACCGCCGCCTCGCACAACCCGGCGCTGTCCACCCTGGTCGCCGCGGTGCAGAAGGCCGGCCTGGTGGACACCCTCAACAGCGCACAGGGCATCACCGTCTTCGCGCCGACCGACGACGCCTTCGACAAGCTCCCGAAGGCCACCCTCGACAAGGTCCTGGCCGACAAGGCGATGCTCACCAAGATCCTCACGTACCACGTGGTCGGCCAGCCGGTGAAGGCTCCCGACGGCCTCTCCCACGGCACCTACACCACGCTGGAGAAGGGCACCCTGACCACCTCGGGCTCCGGCGAGTCCTACAAGGTGAACAACACCGCCAACGTGGTCTGCGGCAACGTCAGCACCGCCAACGCGACCGTCCAGATCATCGACACCGTCCTCATGCCGCCCAAGTAACCGCCGGGCCCCCGGCGGCCTGCGAGCCGCCGGGGGCGAGGTGCCGGGCCGGGTCGTACCGGCCGGGACGGCGTTCTCGGTGGCGTCGCTCGGGTAGCCCGAGACCATGACGCCTTCGAGGGCGCGTCCGCCGGGTCAGGAGGCGATGCCCTCGGGCACGCTCCCGCGAATCGCGGGCGCGAGGTCGGCGAGGGGGCCCGCGTCGTGGGTGAACGCGCCGCGGAGACGGACCTCGACGTACGCCCTGCGCAGCGTGGTGGTGACGCGGGCGGCGCCGTCGGGCGCGCGGGTGAAGGACCAGGAGACCCCGGCCAGGTCGAGGCCGTCCGCCCGCGCGTCCGCGTCCTCGGCCGGCCGCGGCACCCCGCAGCGCAGAACGACGGCGCCCGCGCCCCAGCCGGCCGTCAGATCCGAGTGCGGCTCCGGGTCGGCGCGGGCCAGGCCCGCGACCTCGGGGGCAGCCGGGCGTGCAACGCGGCGCAGTACCCGGCCGCCTCCGGAGCGGGGGCGGGCAGCGCCACGGCGGGGGGCGGCGTGTCCGTCGCCGCCGTCAGCCACAGGCAGGCCGCGGCCGGGGCGAGGGCGAGTCCGATCAGCAGCGCGCGGCGGTGGCAGCTCACGCGGGGATACTGGGCCGCCGCGTCTCACCGTCCCGCGGCGGCCGGCGCGGCGTCATCGGCCCGCCGGTGCCACCGGCTCGGGTGGGCGGGTGCGGAGGAGGGCCGTGAGGGCGGACAGCGCCAGGGCCGTGACGAAGAGGCAGTAGTCGCGGGTGACGCCGGTCAGGCCGCCACCGCCGTGGACGACGAGGACGCCCGCGGCGACCGCCGGCACGCCCATGCCGAAGTAGCAGACGACGTAGAGGACGGAGAGCACGCCGGCCCGTTCGTGGGGCGCGGCCAGCGGGACGACGGTGCGGATGCCGCCCTGGAACCCCGCGCCGAAGCCGACCCCGGAGACGACCGCGCACAGGAAGAACCCGGCCGTCGAGGACGCCTCGGTGGACGCCCAGGTGCCGAGGGAGCCGGCCACCAGCAGCGCGATGCCGAGGAGCATCACCGTGCGCGGCGCGGCGCGGTTGAGCGCGACGGTGACCAGCGACGCGGTGAAGGCCAGCACGAACAGCCCGAGGCCGCCGGTGACTTCGGACGTCGAGCCGGACAACTGGCGGGCCACCGCGGGCGCGAGCGCGCCGTAGAAGCCGGCCAGCGCCCACACCGCGAACAGCGCGGGCGCCGCCGCGAGCACCGGCCCGCGCAGCCGCCGCGGCACCGCCAACTCCGGTACCAGCGACGCCCGCAGGCCCGGCGCGCGGCCGACGGTCTCCGGCATCAGCGCCACCCCCGCCGCCTGCGCCGCGAACACGGCGATCAGCAGCAGGTACACCAGATGCGTCGGCGCCGGCAGGAACTGCACGATCACGCCGGACGCCAGCGCGCCCAGGCCGGTGCCCATGCCCGGCGCGGCGGCGTTGGCGAGGGTGCCGCGGGCCCGGTCGACGTCGAGCATCGCCGCGCCCAGCGCGCCGAGCGCGCCGCCGGTGGCGACGCCCTGGAGCACCCGGCCGACGAACAGCTCGGCCGTGCCGCCGGCCGTCGCGAACACGGCCATCGCCGCGATCTGCAGCGCCAGCGCGGTCAGCAGAACCGGCCGCCTGCCTACGTGGTCCGAGACCCGCCCGAGCACGAGCAGCGCCAGCAGCACCGCGATGGCGTACACGCCGAAGACCACGGTGGTGGTGATCGGCGAGAAGTGCCACGCGTCGGCGTAGACCGCGTAGAGCGGCGTCGGCGCGCTGGAGGAGGCGAGGAACGACACGACGATGGAGGCGAGGAGCACCAGGCGGGCCGTGCCGCGCGGCCGGCCGGCCGGGACGGTCGCGGCGCCGTCGGTGCGCAGGGTCCCGGTGGTCACAGGGCGCCTCCGCGGGCGGCGCGGACCGCGGGCGGGGCGGTGAGGCGGCGCGCGGACACGGAGCGCCGCGGGCGGGCGACGGGGACGTCTGATCCATTCATGGCCTCCAGGCTCGTGCGGCGTCCGGCGGGAGGCGAGTGGCGGAATTGCCTGCTTACGTTAGAATCCTGCCATGAGGATCACGTCATGACCGCCGCGACCGCCACCCGTGCCACCCGTGCCACCACCGCCGCCGTCCACCGCGTGGCCGTCCTCGCCCTCGACGGTGTCACGCCGCTCGATGTCGCGATCCCGCTGCAGATCTTCAGTCCGCGCCCGGAGACCCCGTACCGCGTCTCGCTGTGCGGCCCGGCCGACCGGGTGGCGGGCGCCGCGGGCTTCGCGCTGCTGGTCGACGGCGGCCTGGACGAGGCGCGCGCGGCGGACACCGTGGTCGTGCCCGGCGCGGAGGCGCATCTGCGGCGGGCGCCGGACGCCGTGCTGGAGCTGCTCGCCGAGGCGCGCGACCGCGGCCGGCGGGTGGTGTCCATCTGCACCGGCGCGTTCACGCTGGCCGCCGCGGGCGTCCTGGACGGCCTGCGGGCCACCACGCACTGGCAGTACATCGCCGATCTGGAGCGGGAGTTCCCGCGGGTGCGGACCGAACGGGACGTGCTCTACGTCGACGAGGGCGATGTGCTGACCTCGGCCGGCGTGTGCTGCGGCATCGACCTGTGCCTGCACATCGTGCGGCGCGACGTGGGCGCGGTCGCCGCCAACCGGCTGGCCCGCAGCATCGTCGCGGCGCCGCACCGCGACGGCGGCCAGGCGCAGTTCGTGCCCGCGCCGGTGCCGCAGGCCGGCGACACCTCGCTGGCCGGCACTCGCGCCTGGGCCCTGGAGCGCCTCGGAGAACCGCTGACCGTACGGGAGTTGGCGCGCCACGCGGGCATGTCGGAGCGCAGTTTCATGCGCCGGTTCGCCGAGGAGGCCGGCACCACACCGCTGCAGTGGCTGGTCACCGCCCGGCTCGGCCGGGCGCGCGAACTGCTGGAGACCACCGACCACTCGGTGGACCGGGTGGCCGACGATTGCGGCCTCGGCACGGCGGCCAACCTCCGGCTGCACTTCCGCCGCGCCCTGAACACCACCCCGACCGCCTACCGCCGCGCCTTCACGCGGTGACGATCTCCTCTTCCAACGGCCCGAGCAGCGCGGCGACTTCGGCGATCGCGGCGTCGTCCGCGCCCGCCTCGGCGAGCGCGGCGGCGAGGTGCTCCACCACGCGCGCGAAGGCGGCCGGGGTGATGCCCAGGTGCGCGTGGGCCTTGCGCATCGAGCGGCCGGAGTAGGGGCGGGCGGCGCCGAGCGCCTGCCCGATGAAGCGCCGCTGGTGCTGCGCCAGCCGGTCGGTGTCCACGCCGGCGAAGTACGGCGCGAGGTCGCCGTCGGCGAGCACCCGGGCGTAGAAGAGGTCGACGACGGCCGCGACGGCGGGCTCGCCGCCGAGCCGGTCGAACAGCGTGGCGGGCGCGGACGTGCCGGGCTCCGAGGCGGACGCGGGCGCGGATACGGCTTCCGGGGTGGACGCGGACGGTGCGGTGTCGGTCATGGCTCCCACCGTGGCCGCCGGCCCTTGCGGCCGCGTGAGCGCGCGGTTACAGGGCGGTCAGGTCCCGCTGACCGCCGCACGGGCCGGGCGGAGAGGAGGGCGTAACCCGGTGCTCACACGCCGTCCCCGGCGCCTGCGCCCCAGCCGCGTTCGAGCAGGTCGAAGGCCGCGTAGACAGCGGCGAGCGGGTCGGCTGCCCGGCCGGCCAGCGCGGAGGCCTCCAGCGCGAAGTGGGCCAGCGCCGCGCACCGGGGGTCGTCGCTCGGCGCGGAGGTCTCCGCGGCAATCGCGCGAGCCAGCGCGTCCTGGTGGCGCATCAGCATCTTGTGCCAGTACTCGCTCAGCGCCGGCGTGGCGCGCACCAGATCCAGGAATTCGTCGCGCTCGTCGGTGGTGAACAGGTCGATGCGGGTGCGGGCGATGTAGTCGCGCAGTGCCCGCGGCACCGAGACGCCGGCCGGGCGGTCGGTCACCGCGCCGACCAGGGCCGCCTCCAGTTCGGTGTCCCGGTCGAAGACGAGCGCCTCCTTGCTCGGGAAATGCTTGAGCAGCGTCGTCGTGGACACGTCCGCGGCGTCGGCGATCTCCCGCACGGTGACGTTGTCGTACCCGCGCTCCAGAAACATCCGCAGGGCGGCGTCGGCCAGGGCGGCCCGCGTAGCCGCCTTCTTCCGCTCCCGCCGGCCGATCGCCGACACGCTCGTGGCGCTCATGGCGCCACGATATCACTTCCGGCACGGCACCATATAGCGACTCTTACCAAAAGTTGTACAGTTGCACTTAGTGCACGAGTGTGCTTTTCTGGAGGCGCCACCGATACCCCGCCCCTCCACAAGGAGTGATCCGCCATGTCCCCGCCCCCGGCCGAGACGCCTCGCCGCACCCGCCTGGTCCTGCTCGGCGTGATGCTCGCCATGCTGCTGGCGATGCTCGACACCAACGTCGTCGGCACCGCGATGCCGACGATCGTCCGCGACCTCGGCGGCCTGGACCACATCTCCTGGGTCGTCACCGCCTACGCCCTGACCACCGCCGTCTCCACCCCGGTATGGGGAAAGCTCGGCGACCTCTACGGCCGCAAGCGGCTGTTCCTGATCTCGATCGCGGTGTTCCTCCTCGGCTCGTGCCTGAGCGGCGCGTCCCGATCGATGACCCAGCTCATCGGCTTCCGCGCGCTCCAAGGCCTCGGCGCCGGCGGGCTGGGCGCGGGGGCGCTGGCGCTCGTCGCCTCGCTCGTGCCGCCGCGCGAACGTGGCAGGTACCAGGGCATGACCGCGTCGGTGATGGCTGTCGGCACGGTCGGCGGCCCGCTGCTCGGCGGCCAGATCACCGGGCACCTCGGCTGGCGCTGGGCCTTCTACCTCAACCTGCCGATCGGCGTCGTCGCGCTGGTCTGGGTCGCGGTGATGCTGCGCCTGCCGGCCGCCCGGGGGGCCGCGCGCGTCGACTGGTCCGGCATCGCGCTGATGACCGCGGCGATCTCGGCTACCGTGCTCGGCACGACGTGGGCCGGCAGCACCTACGCATGGGGGTCCTGGCAGGTGCTGACCGCCGCGGGCGTCGCGCTCGCCGCCGGCGCCGGCTTCCTCGCCCGCGAACGGCGCGCGGTTGAACCCGTCCTGCCGCTGCGGATGTTCACCGGGCACCGCAACTTCCCTTTGTCAGTGGGGATGCTCGCCGCGGTCGGCGTGGTGATGTTCGGCTGCTCGCTGTACGTGCCGCTATACCAGCAGACAGTGCAGCACGCCTCGGTCTCCGACTCCGGGCTGCTGCTGCTCCCGCTGATGGCGCCAGTGGCGGTGGTGTCAACGTTCGCGGGCAAGGCGATGTCGCGCACCGGGCGCTACAAGGTGTTCCCGGTCGCGGGCACGGCGCTGCTGACCGCGGGGATGCTGCTGCTCGCGTCGATGGGCGCGGGCACGTCATTCTGGCTGACCAGCGCGTATCTGATGATCGCGGGTGCCGGGCTCGGCCTGACCATGCAGATGTCCGGCACGATCGCGCAAAACAGCGTGGCGATGCGCGACATCGGCGCGGCCTCCGGGACCACCGCTCTGTTCCGCACCCTCGGCGGCTCGCTGGGGGTGGCGGCCTTCGGCTCGCTGCTGACAGCGGCCACCGGCCACGGACCGGCCGGCGGCCCGCACACCGCGGCGTACGCGCACGGCGTGGCCACCGGGACCCGGCACATCTTCCTGCTGGCGGCGGGGGTGTGCGCGGTCGCGTTCGTGCTCGCGCTGTGCGTCAGGGAGGTGCCGCTGCGGGGCGCGGCGTCCGGCGGCCCCGGCGGCCCGGGAGGTCCCGCGGGGGAGAGGTCCGCGTCCGCGGATGACGCGGCTGCGGGCGCGGCGCGGTTCGGGGTCAGAAGGGGTCGCCGAGCATCCGCTCCAGCAGGCGGGTGACCGTACGCGCGTCGCGCGCGTCGAGGGCGCCGGTCAGCGGGGTGAGGGCCCGGCGCACCTCGTCGTGCACGCGGGTGGCGAGGTCGAGGCCGGCGTCGGTGAGGAAGACGTCGATGGCGCGGCCGTCGGAGGGGCTCTTGGCGCGGGCGAGCAGTCCGCGCCGCTCGGCGCGGGCGACCAGGCCGGACATGGTCGACTTCTCCAGCCCGAGGTGGTCGGCCAGTTCGGCCATCCGCGGCCGGCGGTCGCGCAGGATGCCGAGGACGCGCATCTGGGTCAGCGAGAGGTCGTGCTCGGCGCCGATCCGGGTCAGCGTGCCCATCACGACGAACGCGCTGGTCGCGAGTGCGTCCACGAACCGCTCCTCGTCCGCGCCGTCGACGCCGTCGACGCCGTCGACTCCGGGGGCGGCGGGGACGGCGTCGGCGGCCGGGACGCCGTCCGCGCCGGTGCGCACCCCCCGGTGGCCCACCGCGTCCCGCGCCGCCTCGACCGTCTCGCCGCTCATGACCCAGGACTCTACTTGACATGGTTCGTAATGCCAACCAATAATGCAATGGTTCGTAACGCCAACCATTTTCGCCGATCCCTCCCTGGAGTCGCCATGCACGCCGCCGTCGTCACGTCGTTCGGCTCGCCGCCGCGCTACACCGAGCACCCCGAGCCGGTCGCGGGCGGCCGGGGCGAGGCGGTGGTCGAGGTCCTCGCCGCCGCGCTGCACCCCCGCGTGCGCTCGCAGGCGAACGGCTCGCACTACACCAGCACCGGCGAACTCCCGCTGGTCCCGGGCGTGGACGCGGTCGTACGCGACGGCGAGGGCCGGCTGCGCTACGCCGTCGCGCACGACACCGCGCTCGGCACGATGGCCGAGCGGACGGTGATCGAGACCGGCCGCAGCGTCCTGCTGCCCCCGGACGCCGACCCGGTGCTGCTGGCCGCGGCGATGAACCCGGCGATGTCCTCCTGGATCGCGCTGCGCCGGCGGATCGGCTTCACCGCGGGCGGGCGGGTGCTGGTCCTGGGCGCGACCGGCAGCGCGGGCCGGATGGCGGTCCAGGTCGCCAAGCGGTTCGGCGCGTCCCAGGTGATCGCCGCGGGGCGCGACCCGCGGCGGCTCGCCCCGCTGCGGGCGCTCGGCGCGGACGCCGTGTGCACCCTCGACGACCTGACCGGCGCGGCCGATGTCGACGTGGTGCTCGACTACGTCTGGGGGGCGCCGACCGCGCGGGCCATGGTCGACGTGCTCACCGCCCGCGCGGACCGCGCGGCGCAGCTGACCTGGGTGCAGATCGGCTCGGTGGGCGGCCTGGAGGCGCCGATCCCGTCCGCGGCGCTGCGCTCGGCGCGGCTGCAGATCGTCGGCAGCGGCATCGGGTCGGTGCCGGGCCGCGACATCGTCGCCGAACTCCCCGAGCTGGCGACGGCGGTGGCGGAGGGCGCCTTCGACGTGCGGGCGCGGGCGGTGCCGCTCGCGCAGGTCGAGACGGCGTGGACCGCGGACGCCGGCGGGGACCGCCTGGTGCTGGTGCCCTGAGCGGGGGCGGGACGGACCCGACGGGCGCACGGGTCCGGGTTAGGATCGACGCGGTGTGCCGGGAAGCCTGGTCGGCACGGGGACGGACTGCCGCGGGAGGCGCGGCGGGGCCCCGTAACGCGGTCAGGAGACCCCGTACGTGCACACCGTGGCGACCGTTCTGCTCCTCGTGATCCTGGCCACCGCCGTGGCCACCTTCGCCCGGCTGCGCGACATCCCCGCGCCGTCCCTCCTCGTGCTGGCCGGACTCGGCGTGGCGCTGGTGCCCGGGACGCCCGAGCTGCACGTGCCGCCGGAGGCGATCGCGCTGGTCGTGCTGCCGCCGCTGCTGTACGCCTCGGCCGAGGAGCTGCCCCTACGCGATCTGCGGACCGTCTGGCGTCCGGTGACGGTGCTGGCGTTCGGCCTGGTGCTGGCCTCGGCGGCGGCGGTGGCGTTCACGGCGAGCGCGCTGACCGGGCTCTCGCCGGCGACGGCCTTCGTGCTGGGCGCGATCCTGTCGAGCACCGATCCGGTGGCGGTGACCGCGCTCGGCCGCCGGCTCCCGCTGCCCGGCCGCACCCAGGTGCTGGTGCAGGCGGAGAGCCTGTTCAACGACGCGACGTCGCTGGTGCTCTTCAAGGTGGCGATCGGTGTGGCGGTCGCGGCCGGGCCGGTGCACGCGGGGTCGGCGATCGGCCGGTTCGCGGTGCTGGCCGGGGGCGGCAGCGTGGTCGGCGCGGTGGTCGCGGGGGTGGTGGCGCTGCTGCGCCGGCGTACCGCGGACCCCGTGCTGGACACGGTGATCGCGCTGGTGACGCCGTACGCGGCGTACGTGCTCGCGGAGTCCGCGCACGCGTCGGGCGTCACCGCGGTGGTCGTCGCGGGGGTGCTGCTCGGCCGCTCCGGGCACCGGCTCGGCGACGCGCGCGTGCGCCTCCACCGGGAGGCGGTGTACGGGGTGGTGGTGTTCGTGCTGGAGAGCGTCGTGTTCGGGGTGATCGGGCTGACGCTGCCGGAGCTGGTCGGCGATCTGCCGCCCGGGTCGGGCCGGTGGCCCCTCCAGGCGCTCGCGCTGGCCGGGGTGCTGGTCGTGCTGCGCCTGGTCTGGATGGTGGTCCTGACCGCGGTCGCGGGGCCGGCGCGGCTGCGGCCGTCGTGGCCGGACGCGGCGGTGGCGTCCTGGGCCGGTACCCGCGGGGTGATGCCGCTGGCCGCGGCGCTGTCGGTGCCTCTGGTCGCCGACGGCGGGGGGCCGTTGCCGGGGCGTCCGCTGGTCCTGGTGCTGACCACGGCGGTGGTGGTGGTCACGCTGGTCGTGCAGGGGTTCACGCTGGCGCCGCTGGTCGCGCGGTCGGGGCTCGCGGTCGCGCCGCACCGGGTGGCCCGCGAGGAGGACGAGGCGCGGGCGGCGCTGGCCCGTGCGGCGCACGCGCGGCTCGACGAACTCGCCGCGGCGGGTGGGGGGTTTCCGCCGGCCGTGGTCGCCCATCAGCGCGCGGCGCTGGCCGCGCCCGACGAGGCGGCGGCCCGCGAGCTGCGCCTCCACGTCATCGCGGCGCAGCGCGCGGAGCTGCGCCGCCTCTATGACGCTCACGCGATCTCGTCGGCCACGCTGACCACGCTTCAGTCCCGCCTCGACCGCGAGGCCGCGGCGTCCTCCCCCGCCGGGTTGCCGATCCGCGGCGGCTGATCAGTGCTCGGCTTCACTTTAGAGCCGGCCACCCGTCTGCCCCGTATTCGCCGTGCCCGGCCGCGGGTCCGCTGTGGCTTGTCGCGCAGTTCCCCGCGCCCCTCAAAGACCGGCTACGCGTCTGCCCCGTATCCGCCGTGCCCGGCCGCGGGTCCGCTGTGGCTTGTCGCGCAGTTCCCCGCGCCCCTCAAAGACCGGCCACGCGTCTGCCCCGTATCCGCCGAGCCCGGCCGCGGGTCCGCTGTGGCTTGTCGCGCAGTTCCCCGCGCCCCTGGGGTGAACGCTCAGCGCGTTGGCGGCGCGCAGGTCGCCGCGCCCCTGATGGCTCGACGCCCAGCGCACAGGCGACCGGGATCACCCGAGCCACGCCGCGACGCAGCGCGCCCGGCCAGGGACAGCGTCCGGCGTCAGGCGGGGACCGCGCCGGAGGCGATCTGCTCGGGGGTCGGCGCGACCCTGGGCGCCAGCGCCGTCACCACCGTCGTCGCCGCCGCGAACACCGCCGCGACGATCAGCCCCCGGTGGTATCCCGCCACCAGCGCGTCCACCGGCGACCCCCCGCCCCCCGCCACCGCGTTCGTCCGCGACGTCGACAGCGTCGTCACCACCGCCAGCCCCAACGCACCGCCGACCTGGTAGAACGCGCTGACCACCCCCGACGCCGCCCCGGCCTCCCGCGGCTTCACCTCCGCCACCGCCGCGATCTGCGCCGGCACGCTCACCACGATGATCCCGACCCCGAACAGCATCAGCCCCGGCATCATCCCGGTCACGTACGACCCGTGCGCCCCGGCCCGCGCGAGCAGCAGCAGCGCCACGACGTTGAGCACCGCCCCGACCACCTGGATCGACCGGGTGCCGAACCGCGACACCAGCGGCGTCGTGGCGACGGCCGCCGCGATCGCCGCGCCGCCCATCGGCAGGAACTCCACGCCGGCCCGCAGCGCGGAGCCGCCCCGCACCTGCTGCAGGAAGATCGCGGTGAGGAAGAACATCGACAGGAACGCCGCGCCGTTGAGCGCCAGCGCGCCCCCCGCCGTGCTGAGCGCACGCGAGCGCAGCAGGCCCAGCGGGACGAGCGGCGCCGCGGCGCGCGCCTCGACCGCGACGAACGCGGCCAGCAGGACCGCCCCGGCCGCCAGGCAGCCGATCACCTCGGCCGAGGACCAGCCGACGGGTTCGGCGCGCACCACGCCGTAGACGACGGCGAGCAGGCCGCCGGTGCCGAGCACCGCGCCCAGCAGGTCGAAGCCGCGCTGGTCGGCGTGCGGGGTGAACGGCCGGACGAACAGCGGGGTGACCGCGACGAGCGCGACGACGATGGGCACGTTGACGATGAACACCCACCGCCAGCTCGCGGAGTCGACCAGGACTCCGCCGGCGACCACGCCGAGGGTACCGCCGAGGCCGGCCAGGCCGCCCCACACGCCCATGGCGATGGTGCGCCTGCGGCCGTGCTCGAAGGTGACGGTGAGGATGGACAGCGCCGCGGGCGACAGCAGCGCGCCGCCGAGGCCCTGCACCGCGCGTGCGGCGATCAGCCAGCCGGGCGAGGGCGCGAGGCCGCCGGCCAGCGAGGTCGCGCCGAACAGCACCAGGCCGGTGACGAAGACCCGGCGGGAGCCGAAGAGGTCGGAGGCCCGCCCGCCGAGCAGCAGGAAGCCGCCGAAAAGCAGGGTGTAGGCGCTGATCACCCATTGCAGGCCGTCGGTGGTGAAGCCGAGGTCGCGTTGGATGTCGGGCAGCGCCACGTTCACGATCGTGACGTCGAGCACCACGATGAACTGGGCGAGGGCCAGCACGGTGAGCGTGGCCCAGGGACTGCGTCGCATGTCGGGTCCCCCAGGAACGGGTTCGGGCAGGGCGGGAAGCGGAAAAGCCGTGACGCGCCGGACAGGACGTCGACGTATACGACGTATGCTTACATCAGACGCGTACGGCGTCACCCTACACCCCGCGAGTGTACGGCGTACACATATCTCGTACGCAGCCGCCGTTTGTGTACGCTGTCCACACACCGGCAACCGAGGAGGGCGGGACCCATGGCCGCGCAGAGGCGCCTGAACCGGGACGAGCTGGTCGCCACGGCCACGGCGGTGGCGGACGAGGAGGGGCTGGACGCGGTCACCATCCGCCGCGTCGCGCAGTCGCACGACGTGACGCCGATGGCGCTCTACCGGCACTTCGCCGACAAGGAGGGCCTGCTCGACGCGATCGCCGAGCGGCTGCTGGACGACGTCGCCGCGGTCCCGCACGACCCGCGGCGCCCCTGGCACGAGGAGCTGCACGCGCTGCTCGACGCGATCCTCGCGGCGGTCCGCCCGCACCCCAACCTCTCGCCGCTGCTGTTCACCCGGATGTTCCTGTGCGAGTCGGGCCGGATGCTGACCGAGCGGACCCTGGCGCTGCTGGCGGACGGCGGGATGCCGGTGCAGCAGGCCGCCGAGACGGCGTGCCAGATCCTCAGCTCGCTGGTCAGCCTGGTGGTCACCGAGCCCGGCCGGGTCAACGGCCCGGACCCCGACGCGCACGAGGCGCTGCTGCGCGCCAAGCGGGCCGCGCTGCTCGCACTGGACCCGGCGCGCTACCCGCACCTGGTCGCCTCGGCGTTCGCGCTGACCGAGTGCGCGAGCGGGGACGCCTACTACGCGCGCGGCGTCGCGATGATCGTCACCGGCATCCGGGGCAACGCCGCGGACGCCGCCGCCCTCCCCGCCTGATCCGGGCCGGCGCGCACGGCCCGCGCCGACTCGCGTTCCCCGACCGAGCCCGCCGGTCCGGGCCGCGCCGGCGCGCACGCCCGGGCGCGCATCTCGGCACATGTGCGGCGTATCCGACCGCACACCCGGATTTAACCTGAGAACTCCTTCTGCGCCCCGATCTACGCGCGTATCTTGAGGCCGGTCGCGCAACGGAGCCCGCACGCCGCGGGAGCCGACGCGCCGTCATGTCCTCTTGCTCCGCACGAAGGAGAACCGCTCCGGTGTCGCACCCCTCCGAGGCCACGCCGCCCCGCCCCGCGAGACCCCAGGCCGCAGCCGCGGCGGGCCCCGCGGGCTCCCTGCTCCGCAGGCGCATCCTGCCGATCGGCATAGCCGGCGCCGTCGTCCTGGCCGGACTCACCGTCCACTCCGCCTTCGCCGCGCCGTCCGCCGACGGCCTGATCGCCGAGGTGTACGGAGGCGGCGGCAACTCCGGCGCCACGTACACCAACGACTTCGTGGAGCTGGCGAACGCCGGCGCCGCGCCGCTGGACCTCGGCGGCTACAGCGTGCAGTACCTGTCGGGCGCCCCGACCGCCTCGTCCAAGTGGCAGGTCACCGCGCTGGCCGGCGCGCTGGCCGGCCACGGCCGCTACCTGGTCGGCGAGGCGGCGGGCACCGGCGGCAGCACGCCGCTGCCGACGCCCGACGCCACCGGCGCGATCGCGATGTCCGGCACCAGCGGCACCGTCGCGCTGGTCTCCGGCGCCGACCCGCTGACCTGCGTGACGGCCGCGGACTGCGCCGCGGACCCGCGGGTGAAGGACCTGGTCGGCTACGGCACCGCGGTGGTGCACGAGGGCTCGGGCGCCGCCGCGGGCGCGAGCAACACCCAGTCGGTGGCCCGCGGTTCCTCGCTCGCCGACACCGACGACAACGCCGCGGACTTCACCGCCGGAGCGCCCAGCCCGCAGAACGCGGCCGGCGCCGGCGGCACGACCGGCGGCGCGACCGGGGGCGGCACGGGCGGCGACACCGGCGGGACCGGCGGCACCACGCCGCCCACCTCCCCGCCGCCGGTCACCGCGGCGATCCACGACATCCAGGGCGACACCCGCGTCTCGCCGCTGGAGGGCAAGGCGGTCGCCGGCGTCACCGGCGTGGTGACCGGCGTGCGCGACTACGGCTCCTCCAAGGGCTTCTGGTTCCAGGACACCCACCCGGACGCCAACCCCCGGACCAGCGAGGGCGTGTTCGTCTTCACCTCCGCGAGCCCGACGGTCGCGGTCGGCGACGCGGTGTCGGTGGACGCCACCGTCTCCGACTACTACCCGGGCGGCGCGAGCGCCGGCGGCCAGGCGGTCACCGAGCTGACCAAGCCGAAGGTCACCGTGGTCTCCAGCGGCAACCCGCTGCCGGCCCCGGTGGTGCTGGACTCCCGCAGCGTGCCGGACGCGTTCGTGCCCAGCGCCGGCGGCGGCAGCATCGAGAACGTCCCGCTGCGGCCGGACCAGTACGCGCTGGACCTGTACGCCTCGCTGGAGGGCATGAACGTCCGGATCGGCACCAGCCGGGTGGTCGGCGCCACCGACCCGTACTCCGAGCTGTGGGTCACCGTGAAGCCGGACCAGAACCCGACCAAGCGCGGCGGCACCCTCTACACCGGCTACGACCAGCCCAACTCCGGCCGCCTGATGGTGCAGTCGCTGATCCCGACGGCGACCTCGGCGTTCCCGACCGCGAACGTCGGCGACACGCTGAAGGACGGCGCCACCGGGCCGCTGGACTACAACCAGTTCGCCGGCACGTACGCACTCCAGGCGCGCGCCCTCGGCACCGTCGTGAGCGGCGGCATCAAGCCCGAGGTGACCGCGAAGGCGAAGTCCGACCAGGCGGCGGTGGCCACGTACAACGTGGAGAACCTGGCGCCGTCCAACCCGCAGTCGAAGTTCGACGCGCTGGCCCAGGGCCTGGTCACCGACCTGCGCTCGCCCGACATCGTGGCGCTGGAGGAGATCCAGGACAACAGCGGCGCGACCGACGACGGCACGGTGGCCGCGGACCGGACGCTCACCAAGCTGACCGACGCGATCGCCGCGGCCGGCGGCCCGCGCTACCAGTGGCGCGAGATCGACCCGGTCAACGACAAGGACGGCGGCCAGCCGGGCGGCAACATCCGCTCGGTGTTCCTGTTCAACCCGGCCCGGGTGGGCTTCACCGACATCCCCGGCGGCGACTCGACCACCGCCGTGGGCGTCACCGGAACCGGCGCGGCCACCGCGCTGACCGCCTCCCCCGGCCGCATCGCGCCGGCCGACGCCGCGTGGAACGACAGCCGCAAGCCGCTGGCCGGGCAGTTCACCTTCCGCGGCAAGAAGCTGTTCGTGATCGCGAACCACTTCGACTCCAAGGGCGGCGACCAGGGCATCGACAGCCGCTTCCAGCCGCCGGTGCGCAGCTCCGAGGTGCAGCGGGTGCGGCAGGCGGTGATCGAGCACGACTTCGTGGCGCAACTGGAGCAGGCGGACCCGAAGGCGGACGTGGTGGTCCTGGGCGACCTGAACGACTACCAGTTCTCGCCCGCGGTGCTCAGCCTGACCGAGGACGGCAGGGTGCTCACCGATCTGGTGAACACCCTCCCGGCCAGGGAGCGCTACTCCTACGTGTACGAGGGCAACTCGCAGGTCCTCGACCACATCCTGGTCAGCCCGGGCCTGGCGAAGAAGGCGGACTACGACGTGGTCCACATCAACGCCGAGTTCGCGAACCAGACCAGCGACCACGACCCGCAGGTGGTGCGGCTCAAGCCGTGACCCGCGGCGTCACGCCACGGTCAGGACCAGCTTGCCGGTGACGTGGCCCGACTCGCTGACGCGGTGCGCCTGCGCCGCGTCGGCGAGCGGGTAGGCGGCGTGGACGCGCGGGGCGAGCTTGCCGGCGGCGATCAGCGCGAGCGCCTCCTCGATCGCGGCCTCGCCGCCCCGGCCGTCGGTGTCGGAGGTGTAGCGCACACCGTGCTCGGCGGCGCCGGCCGGATCGGTGATGGCGACGACACGCTCGGCGCCACCGGTCAGCTCGACCGACGCGGCGACCGAGCCGCCGCGGCCCGCGCCGTCCAGCGCGGCGTCGACGCCGCCGGGGGCGACCGCCCGCACCCGGTCGGCCAGGCCCTCGCCGTACGCGACCGGGACCGCGCCGAGCGAGCGCAGATAGTCGTGGTTGGCCGGGCTCGCGGTGCCGATCACGGTGAGCCCGCGGGCCACCGCGATCTGCACCGCGATGCCGCCGACCGCGCCGGCCGCGGCGTGCACCAGCAGCGTCTCGCCGGGGCGCACGCCGAGCAGGTCGAACGCGCGGTAGGCGGTCTCGGCGGCGACCGGGAGGGCCACGGCCTGCTGCCAGTCGACCGTGTCGGGCTTGATCGTCAGCCGGGCGGCGTCGGCGATGGCCTGCTCGGCGTAGCTGCCGGTGACGGTCCAGCCGAAGACCTCCTCGCCGACGTCGAGGCCCTCGACGCCTTCGCCGAGGGCCTCGACGACGCCGGCCGCCTCCAGGCCGGGGACGTGCGGGAAGGTGACGGGGAAGACCTGTCGCATCGCACCCGACCTGATCTTGGCGTCGAGGGCGTTGACGCCGGCGGCGCGCACCGCGACGCGGACCTGGCCGGGGCCCGGGTCCGGCAGCGGGACCTCCGCGGTGTGCAGTACGCCGGGGTCGCCGAACTCGGTCAGGACGACAGCCTTCGTCATGGGATCACGGTCCTTCGGTGAAGTGCGGTGCGTTGTGCCCAGAGTCCAGCACGCCAGGGCCGTCCGGTGTCCGCGTAGTCTCCCGGTGTAGTCTCCGTGCGCTATATGAAAAGGTCATGAGAGCATTTAGCCATTGTTTAGAAGGCACGTGGCCTATGTCACCCTCATATTCGTCCGCGAGATGACCGTTTTGCGGAGAAACGCCCAACTACTGGAATTTGCCCGCGGCCCGCTTGTCGTGCGACAGTCGTTGGCAACGGCCACCAGACCCGGGCTCGGCCGTTCCACAGGCGCCGCGGACCACACCCCCCTGCTTCGCGGCGGTTTCGAAGAGGCCCTCCTCGCCGTCACCCCCCCCCGACGGCGGAGGGCCTCTTCTTGTGCGCCCAGGTTCTTGTTCTTGGGCGCCAGGGCGCGCGGCTACGGCAGGCGTTCGGTGACGCGGAGCTCGAACCAGGTGGTCTTGCCGCGCGGCAGCAGGTCCACGCCCCAGCGGTCGGACAGGTGGTCCACCAGGAACAGGCCGCGCCCGCTGACGTCCGTGGGGCGGACCGGCAGCAGGCAGGGCAGCGCGCGCGACGGGTCGCGCACCTCGACCCTGACCCAGCCGCGCCGCGGCACCACCCGCAGGCCGAAGGTGCGGGCGCCGGTGTGCCGTACCGCGTTGCCGACCAGTTCGGAGACCAGCAGCTCGACGACGTCGGCGTACCCGCCCAGACCCGAGCGGCGGAGCACCGACAGCGCCAGCCGGCGGGCGGTGGCGGCCGACTCCGGCCGCGAGGTCAGGGTCACCTCGCCGTCCGAGGGATCGCCCAGCAGTTCCAGCGCGCTGTCACCGGCGCCGGGCGGGAGGGGCGCGGCGACCGCCGCGGCACGTCCCCGCTGCGGCTGCTCCGACCCGCTCAGACCCGCCATGCTTTTCATGATGGCCGTAAAGCGCGGGTTCCGCCGGACAACCGCCGGAATTGGCCTGCCGTCCACCCCCGTCCGGGGCGGACTGCGCGGCCGCCCGGGGGCGCGTCCGAACGCGCCGGCGCTCGCGGCGGGGCCTGTACGGCCGCCGACGCGCGCCGACGACCGCTGACGACCGCCGGACGAAGGCGCCTGCGCCGTCCGCACGGGTCCCCGGCCGGGATCAGCCGAAGACGGCCTTGCCCGGGCCCTTCTCGACGAAGCTGCGCATGCCCGTCTCGCGGTCCTCGGTGGCGAACAGCCCGGCGAACAGCGTGCGTTCGATGGTCAGCCCGGTGTCCAGGTCGGTGTCCAGGCCCGCGTCGACCGCTTCCTTCGCGGCGCGCAGCGCGTACGCGGGCCCGCGGGCCAGCCGCTCGGCCCAGGCGCGCGCCTGGACGTACACCTCGTCCGCGGGCGCCACCCGGTCGACCAGACCGAGGCCGAGCGCCTCGGCCGCGTCCACCGTGCGGCCGGTGAAGATCAGGTCCTTGGCCCGGGACGGGCCGATCAGCCGGGCCAGCCGCTGGGTGCCGCCGGCGCCGGGGATCAGCCCGAGCAGGATCTCCGGCTGCCCCAGCTTGGCGTTCTCGGCGGCGATCCTGAAGTCCGCGCACAGCGCCAGCTCGCAGCCGCCGCCCAGCGCGTACCCGGTGACCGCGGCCACCACCGGCTTGGGGATGCGGGCCACCGCCGTGAACGCGTCCTGGAGGTCGCGGGCCCGGTCGACCATGTCCTGGTAGGACATGCCCTGCATCTCCTTGATGTCCGCGCCGGCCGCGAAGACCTTCTCGCCGCCCCAGACCACCACGGCCCGCACGTCCGGCCGCCGGCCCGCCTCCTCGGCCAGCGTGCGCAGCCGGTCCTGCGTGGCGGCGTCGAGCGCGTTCATCGGCGGCCGGTCCAGCCGCAGGGTGCCGACGCCGGCTTCGACGTCCAGGGTGACGGTCATCAGGACTTCCATTCGCTCCAGGAGAGGTTCCAGCCGTTCAGGCCGTTGTACCACTGGACCGTCTTGTCCTTGGAGTTGACCACCTGGACCACGTCGCCGATCAGCGAGTGGGTGTAGAACCAGGCGGCCGGGGTGTCCGGGTCGCCCGCGCCGCGCACGTCGCGCAGGCCGACGCAGCCGTGGCTGGTGTTGCTGTTGCCGAAGACCGAGGGCGCGGCCCAGTAGTTGCCGTGGATGAAGGTGCCCGAGTTGGTCAGCCGCATCGCGTGCGGCACGTCCGGGATGTCGTACTCGCCGCCGAAGCCGACGGTGTCGCCGTTCATCCGGGTCTTGAGGTACTTCTCGGAGATCACCATCTTGCCGTTGTACGTGGTGTGGTCCGGCGCGCCCGAGGAGATCGGGATGGTCTTGACCACCTTGTTGCTCCGGTACACGGTCATGGTGTGCTGGGCGGCGTCCACGATGCTCACCTGGCGGCGGCCGACGGTGAAGTGCACGGACTTGTGCTGCTTGCCGTAGACGCCGGGGGCGCCCTCGACGCCGTTGAGGTTCAGGTTCAGCGTCACCTCGGTGCCGGCCGCCCAGTAGTCGGCCGGGCGGATGTAGAGGTCCTGGCTGCCGTTCCACTTCGCGGCGACGTCGACGGCCGGCGAGGCGGTGACGGTCACGCCCTTCTCGACCGCGGCCTTGTTGGTGATCGCGCGGTTGAAGTGGAGGTAGACCTCCATGCCGACGCCGACGGTGGAGCCGTCCTCGGGGGTGAAGAACCCGACGAAGGTGTCCTTGGGGACCACGGTGGTGAAGGTGGCGTGCTTGTCGGACTCGCGCCCGCTGCCGTCCTTGGCGACCGCGTCGACGGTGTACTGCGTGGAGGTGTCCAGGTGGCCGCTGGGCGTCCAGCCCAGGCCGTCGGCGGATATGGCGCCGTCGACGGGCCGGCCCTTGTCGTCCTTGACCACCACGGAGGTGAGCTTGCCCCCGGACGCGGAGACCTTCAGCTCACCGGTGGTGGCGACGTCGGTCGCGCCGTCCTTGGGGGCGATGTCGACCACGGCGGTGGAGACCGCGGGCGAGGTGGTGGCGGCCGAGCCGCCGGACGTGGAGTCGCCCGACCCGCCCGCGTCGTCGCCGCCCGGCCCGCAGGCCGCGGCCAGCATCATCACTCCACCGAGCGCGAGCGCCACGACGCTCCTGCGCACGCCCGACCCCACACCTATCGGCTTCAACTCTCGACTCCCCTAGCGCGACACACCCGACAACACACCGGACAACCCCCAGGCCCCCTGCTCGGCAAAGAAAACCACAAGAATCTGAGAGCCCGGTTCACGGAATTGTCACCGTTCCGTCCCAGAACCCGCCGGACGGTGGCCCCGGCGGCCCCCCGCGGCGTAGCCGGGGGACGGGAGGGCCGGGCGGTCGCGAGGCGGCCGGGTCAGCCCAGCGCGGAGCCGGCCGTCCACTGCGGCCAGTCCAGGTTCCAGCCGCCCAGGCCGTTGTCGGGGGCGACCACGGCGTCGTCCGAACCGAGCACCCGCACCGGGTCGCCGATCAGCGAGTGGTCGTAGAACCAGGCGGCCGGGGTGTCCGGGTCGCCCGCGCCGCGCACGTCCGGCAGCCCCACGCAGCCGTGGCTGACGTCGGCCGCGCCGAAGACGCCCGGCGGCGACCAGTAGTTGCCGTGCACGAAGGTCCCGGAGGCGGTCAGCCGCATCGCGTGCGGCACGTCGGGGATGTCGTACTCGCCGCCGAAGCCGACCGTGCTGCCGTTCATCCGGGTCGTGCGGTACTTCTCGGTGATCACCATGATCCCGTTGTACGTGGTGTGCTCGGGGCTGCCCGCGGTGATCGGGAGGGAGCGCAGCAGGACGCCGTCGCGGACCACGGTCATGGTGTGGGTGCGGACGTCCACGGTGCTGCGCTGGTCGCGCGCCACGGTGAAGTGCACGGACTTGTCCTGCCTGCCGTAGACGCCGGGCGCGCCGCGCACCCCGGCCAGGCGCAGGGTGAGCGTGACCCGCGCGCCGGCCGGCCAGAAGTCGGCCGGGCGCAGGTCCAGCCGGCGGGCGCCGAACCAGTGGCCGACGACCCGGCGGGCCGGCCGGGAGGTGACGGTGACGGCGTGCTCGACGGCGGCCCGGTCGGTGATCGGCCGGCTGAAGCGCAGCGAGACGATGAGGCCGCTGCCGACGGTGGAGCCGTCCTCGGGGCTGAAGACGCCGACGAAGGTGGTGCGCGGCGAGGCGCTGGGCGCGGCGGACGCGCGCCGCGGGTCCTTGTGGTCGCCGGAGGGCGCGGCGCCGCAGCCGCCGGCGAGCAGCGCCGCGAGGGCGGCGAGCACGGCGAGCGCCGCACGCGCGGCGGAACGCGCCGGCGCGGCGGGGGCGACGCGAGGGGCGGCGGGGGCGGCGGCACGGGTACGGGCGGTGGCACGGGCACGGGCGGGGGCGGTCCTCACGCCTGGTCAACGACACGGCGGGGGCGGGGAAACGCGCAGGCGTACGCCGGGTGACACCCGGCCCCTGAAAGGGAAGGAAGGGGGCAGGGACATCGAGGGAGGCCGCGGCCGCGGGCCGGGCGGGGACGCCGGGCCGCGCACCCGCGCGCCTCGGAGCCGCCGGGAGGCGACACGTGTCGGAGACACGCGAGTTCGGCGCTGCCGACCGGGCGGACGCGGAGCCCCCGCACGCCCCGCGGACCACGCCGCCCAGGGTGCCGCGCCCGGCGCGCGCCGAGGCGCCCGCCGCCGGGCGCGCCGCGCCCCCGCTGTGGCCCGGCGGCCCGCAGCCGCTCGGCGCGCGCTTCCGCACCGGCCCGGACGGCCGCACCGGCACCAACTTCGCGCTGTGGGCGGGCGGCGCGGAGTCCGTCGAGCTGTGCCTGTTCGACGCCGACGGCACGCAGACGCGGGTGCCGCTGACGGAGCTGACGCACGAGGTGTGGCACGGCTTCCTGCCCGGGATCGGGCCGGGACAGCGCTACGGCTACCGGGTCGGCGGCCGGTGGGACCCGTGGACCGGCGCCCGCTGGAACCCCGCGAAGCTGCTGCTCGACCCCTACGCGCGGGCGGTGGACGGCGAGTTCGTGCTCGCGCCCGAGACGTACGGCCATGTGCGGGACTGGCCGGAGCGGCACGTCGCGGACACCGTGCGGGACGACCGGGACTCCGCGCCCTTCGTCCCCAAGGGCGTGGTGGTCGACGATGACGACGACTGGCAGGACGACCGCAGGCCGAAGACGCCCTGGTCGGACTCGGTGATCTACGAGCTGCACGTGCGCGGCTTCACCCGCCGCCACCCGGAGGTACCGCCAAAGCTGCGCGGCACCTACGCGGGCCTGGCGCACCCGGCGGCGATCGCGCACCTGACCTCGCTCGGGGTGACGGCGGTGGAACTGCTGCCGGTGCACCAGTTCGCGCACGAGGAGCACCTGGAGCGCCGGGGTCTGCGCAACTACTGGGGCTACAACTCGATCGGCTACTTCGCCCCGCACGCCGGCTACAGCGCGAGCGGCTCGGGCGGGCAGCAGGTCGGCGAGTTCAAGCGGATGGTGCGGGCGCTGCACGCCGCCGGCATCGAGGTGATCCTCGACGTGGTCTACAACCACACCGCCGAGGGCGGCCAGGGCGGCCCGACGCTGTCGCTGCGCGGCATCGACAACCGCGGCTACTACCGGCTCGGCGCCGACCCGCGCGGCTACACCGACTACACCGGCTGCGGCAACACACTCGCCGTGGTGCAGCCGCAGGTGCTGCGGCTGATCACCGACTCGCTGCGCTACTGGGTCACCGAGATGGGCGTGGACGGCTTCCGCTTCGACCTCGCGGCGGCGCTGGCCCGGGCGATGCACGACGTGGACATGCTCTCCCCGTTTCTCGCGGTGATCGCGCAGGACCCGGTGCTGCGCCGGGTCAAGCTGATCGCCGAGCCGTGGGACGTGGGCGCCGGCGGCTACCAGGTGGGCGCGTTCCCGCCGCTGTGGACGGAGTGGAACGACCGTTTCCGCGACACCGTGCGGGACTTCTGGCGCGGCGCCACCGGGGACGTGCGCGACCTCGGCTACCGGCTGTCGGGCTCCAGCGACCTCTACGACTGGGGCGGCCGGCGGCCGTACGCCTCGGTCAACTACGTGACCGCGCACGACGGCTTCACGCTGCGCGACCTGGTGTCGTACAACCACAAGCACAACGCGGCCAACGGCGAGGACGGCCGGGACGGCTCGGACGACAACCGGTCGTGGAACTGCGGCGCGGAGGGTGAGACCGACGACCCGGCGGTGGCGGCGCTGCGCCGCCGGCAGTTGCGCAACCTGCTGGGCACGCTGCTGCTGTCCACCGGTGTGCCGATGCTGGTCGCGGGCGACGAGCTGGGCCGCACCCAGGGCGGCAACAACAACGCGTACTGCCAGGACAACGCGACGAGCTGGGTGGACTGGTCGCTGCTGGAGGACCCCGGCTGGCGGTCGCTGCGGGACCTGGCGGCGCGGCTGATCGCGTTGCGCCGCGCGCACCCGGTGCTGCGCCGCGGCGGCTTCTTCTCCGGTCTCGCGCTGGCGCCGGAGGGGCTGCGCGACGTGGCGTGGTTCCGGCCGGACGGGCGGGAGATGACGGAGGGCGACTGGTTCGCGCAGTCCTCGACGTTGGGGATGTTCCTGTCCGGGCGCGACATACCGCAGCGCGACGCGCGCGGCGGCCGGGTGGTCGACGACAGCTTCCTGCTGCTCGCGCACGGCGGGCACCGGCCGGTGTCCTTCGTGCTGCCGGGCGCGCCGTGGGCGGCGGGCTACGCGCTGCTGCTGGACACCGCGCGGGAGCAGGCGTGGCTGGGACCGGCCGACGGGGAGCCGGCGGAGGCGGACGCGGCACGGGTTCCCGAGGTGCCGGGCGGGGCGCGGCTGAGCGTCCCCGGACGCTCGCTGCGGCTGTACCGGGTACGGGAAACGCGCTGATCAACAACTGTATGGACGCGGTGCGGCGGCCCGGTCCATAGTGGCGCGGTGAGTTCTTCCCCGTCCCGTGGCGCCGCAGGCCGACAGCCCGGCGCCGCCCGGCCGGACGCCGCCCGCCCGCCGAGGTCCGCCCGGCCGCTCGGCGCCGCGACCGCCGCGCGGAACGGCGGGCTCCCCGACCCCGGGCGGCTGTGGTCGGCGAACTTCCGGCTCTACTTCACCGCCCGCTCGGTGGCGATGCTCGGCGACACCATGCTGCCGGTGGCGCTGTCGGCCGGCCTGTTGTCGTACGGCTACTCGGCCGGCGACATCGGTCTGGTGATGGCGGCCTCCACGGCGTGCTTCGCGGGCCTGGTGGTCTTCGGCGGGGTGTTCGCCGACCGGTTCAACGCGCGGGCGATGATGATCGGCGCGGACCTGGTGCGGGTGTGCTCGCAGTCGCTGGCCGCGTACCTCTTCCTGACCCACCGGGTGCGGCTGTGGGAGGTCGCGGTGATCGCGGTGGTCAACGGCACGGCGGCGGCGATGTTCCAGCCGGGCGTGGCCAGCACGGTGCCGCGGGTGGCGGCGGACGTGCAGGGCGCCAACGCGGTGACGCGCACCGCGGAGTCCACCGCGGGCCTGCTGGGACCGGCGTTCGCCGGTGTGCTGATCGGACTGACCTCGCCCGGCGCGGTGTTCGTGGTGCACGCCTCCACCTACGCCACCAGCGCGGCCTGCCTGGTGCTGCTGCGGCTCGCGCCGCTGCCGCCGCGGGTGTCGCGCGCGGTGAGCACCTTCCGCACCGATCTGGCCGAGGGGTGGCGGGAGTTCAGGGCCCGCACCTGGATGTGGTCGGTGATCGTGGTGTGGATGGTGTACATGGTCTGCATGGTCGGGCCGTTCACGCCGCTGGCCGCGGGGCAGTTGATCCCGGCGCACGGCGCGGGCGCGTACGGCCTGGTCAACTCGGCGCTGGGCGGCGGCACCGCGGCCGGGGCGCTGCTCGCGATGCGGCTGCGGGCGCGGCGGCCGCTGCGCGCGGGGTCGTTCGCGGTCTTCGCCACCTGTCTGATGCCGCTGTCGGTGGGCCTCGCGCTGCCGGTCCCGGCGGTCTGCGGCTGCGTCTTCGTCGCCGGCGTCGGCTCGGCGTACTGGGGCGTGAACTGGGCGACCTCGGTGCAGACGCAGGTGCCGGGCGACATCCTCAACCGGATCCACGCCTACGAGGTGGCCGGCTCGGTGGCCATGGTCCCGGTCGGCCAGGCGCTGGCCGGCCCGGCCGCGGCGGCCTTCGGCGCCTCGCACGTCCTGCTGGCCGGGAGCGCGGTGGCGGTCACCGTCGCCACGACGCTGCTCTGCGTGCCCGCGATCCGCGATCTGCGCCGGGTGCCCTAGCTGTTCTGACCGCGGAGGTTGGTGACAGGCAGTCCGGCGAGCGCGAACACGCCGTGGGTGACTCGGAGGTGCTGACCACTCGCCGAGCGGCCCTCAGTTGCGAACCAGGAAGGGTGCGGATCCTTTGAAGTGACGGCCGGTTCAGGCGGTGAGGCTGTATTTTTTGCTGACTGCGGGGAGGTGGAGACGCTGGTACTCACGGACAGTGTGGGACCTCTTGCAGCCCTCGATGCTGCCATTCCTGATCAATGAGTGCCTGCGCCCCATAGGCCGGCTCGCGGAGCTGCCGGTTACTCGGCCCGAGAATGCACCCCGGCTCCGCAGCCGTCACCACAGCGCTCACCTCAAGATCATCTCGCGCATCGGCAAGCGCCCTTGGGACGGCACTCAGCGCGGCCGCTGCATTTTCGTCAGCAGCGCGAGCAGGGTGTGCTGTTCCTCCGCGTCGAGACCAGTGAAGAGGCCGGAGGCGTGAAGCCGCGTTCTGAGCACCTCCCATAGTTCGTGCCCGCGTTCCGTCAGAGCCAGGTTTCGCTTGCGGCCGTCGACGGGGTGCGGTTGGCGGGCAACGAGTCCCGCTCTCTGGAGTTTGTCGGCAGCGAGACTGACCGTCGAGGGATCGCAGCGGAGGCGGGCCGCGATGTCCCGCATCGTCGGCGGCTCAGTTCCCGGCGCAAGCGCCCACAGCGTGCTGGCGACGGAAGCCGGCACTCCGTACTCGCCGAGCACCCGGGCTACGACTGCGTTCGCGGAGCTCCCCACCTCCACGAGAACACGAACGATCTCGGATTTCCGCTCGACGTCCTCACGGCGGGTCGTCGGCGTCGTCACGTCACGGGCAGTGGTCATGGGGCCATGTTACGCTCGTAACATCAATGAGAAACTCAATGATTATGGAGGATCGAATGGCGCACGGTCACGAAGATGAGACGGTGCTCGTTACCGGCGGAACGGGCTACCTGGCAGGCTGGGTGATCGCGGGCCTGCTCCAGCGCGGCTACCGGGTGCGTACCACCGTGCGCAGCCTCGGCAAGGCGGAGCAGGTACGTGCCGCCGTCGGCGAGCGCGCGGGCGCGGAAGCGGCCGGGACCATCGAGTTCGCTGTCGCTGATCTCCTCAGCGACGAGGGCTGGGACGGGGCCTTCGAGGGCGCCCATTACGTGATTCACACCGCGTCGCCGATGCCCTTCGACCCGGGCGTAGATCTCATCACGACGGCCCGCGAGGGCACCCGTCGCGTCCTGGGTGCCGCCGCACGCGCCGGGGTGAAGCGTGCCGTGCTCACGTCTTCCGGCATCACGGCCGGTGCGGGTGACTCGGGCACGCCCGCGACCGAAACGACATACGCCGAGCCGTCCGGCACCCCAGCTCACGCGTACCCGGACTCCAAGATCCTCGCTGAGCGCGACGCATGGGAACTTGCTACCGCGACTGGGCTCGAACTGTCCGCCGTCCTGCCGACGTTCATGCAAGGCCCCCCGCTGGGCGCGCGGAACGGGGCAGGAACGACCGACGTGATCCGCCGCCTGCTCGCCCGGGAAATCCCCGCCGTTCCGAACATCGGATGGAATGTCGTCGACGTCCGTGACGTCGCCGAACTGCACATTCTCGCCATGACGAATCCAGCCGCCGCAGGCCAGCGTTTCCTCGCTTCGGGCAGCTTCCTGTGGTACCGGGACATCGCCCGCATCCTGCGCGACAAGCTCCCGGACGAAGCCGCCAAGGTGCCCACGCGCACCATGCCCGACATCATCGTCAAGCTGCTCGCTCGGCGGAACCCGCAGCTGGCGATGGTCCGCCCCCAGCTCGGCCGCAAGAGGCTCGTCGATAACAGCAAGGCACGTACGCAGCTTGGCTGGCAGCCTCGCCCCACCGAACAGACGATCACCGACACTGCCGCCGTGCTCACGGCTAAAGACTCGGCAAGTCGGTAACTGCCGCCACCGCTGCGCCCCAGGAACGAAACCGCGGCCGCGATGTCACTACGTCAGCCGGCCTCACGGCTTGATCCCGACCGCCACGTCAGAGGATCCGCACCCAACCAGGAATATGCGTCCGGCTGGTCGCGGCACCCCAGCACTGGCTGCGCCCGCATGGGGCATCGGACGATGTTCTGAGCCTGGCCGCTCTCGCGTCCGGGCGCGGCAATCCGAAGGCCGTGGCCGATCATCTCAAAACGTTCTTCGCCACCGCGTAAAGCCGACGGCTCGGGCGACGGTACGTGGTGCGGCGAGATCATGCCGTCCGACCTGCCTTCGCCCTTGCTCACAGCCCTGGCACCGCTTCTCGACGTCGCGAACAACACCACCCCACCCCGGCTGGGAGTACGGGACTCGCCCGTGCGCCCGGCCATCGTCATTCTCAGACTCAGAGAGACCCCGCATGGTCCACCGGAACGCGCCCTTGACCGAGACCGGCCGCCTGCGCCTGGCCCGCTGTGTCGTCGAGGACGGCTGGCCGCTGCGGCGGGCCGCTGAACGCTTCCAGGTCTCACCCACCACGGCCCAGCGGTGGGCCACCCGCTACCGCGAACTCGGCGTGGCCGGCATGACCGACCGCTCCTCACGGCCTCAGCGCAGCCCACGCCGGACCCCCGCCCGAACCGAGCGCCGGATCATCAAGGTCCGCATCCTGCGCCACTGGGGCCTGCTCGCATCGCCTACCTTCTCGGACTGAACCCGGCCACCGTCCACCGCGTCCTGACACGCTACGGTCTCGCCCGTCTAACCCACCTGGACCGAGTCACCGGCCGGGTCATCCGCCGCTACGAACACGCCACCCCGGGCGACCTCGTACACGTCGACATCACAAAGCTCGGCAACATCCCCGACGGCGGCGGTCACAAGGACCTCGGCAGGCAGGCGGGCCGTAAGAACCGCGCGAAGGCGGGCATGAGCTTCCTGCACAACGCCATCGACGACCACTCCCGGCTCGCCTACAGCGAGATCCTGATCGACGAGAAGAAGGAAACTGCCGTCGGATTCTGGCAACGGGCCCACACATTCTTCGCCACCGCCGGAATAACCGTCCGCCGGGTCCTGACCGACAACGGGTCCTGCTACCGATCCCGCCTCTGGCGCAACTCACCTGCCGAGCAGGGGATTTCACACAAGCGGACCCGCCCCTACCGCCCCCAGACCAACGGCAAGGTCGAACGGTTCAACCGCACCCTTCTCGACGAATGGGCCTACGCCAAGCCCTACCGGTCCGAAGCTGAACGACGCGATGCCTACCCTCTCTGGCTGCACACCTACAACCACCACCGCGGGCACACTGCGCTGAAGGGCCAACCACCCGCCAGTCGCGTCACCAACCTCACGGGTCAGTACAGCTAGCGGGCGCGGGGGCCGCGGGATCGGGAGCGCCCGGCGCAGGCGCGGGGGGCGGGCTCTCCGGTCCGTCCGCCGGGTCCGCGGCTCCGCCCCGGTCCGCGCCGCGGACCTCGGGGACGGCGAGGACCACGGCCACCGCGGCGACCTGCCAGGCCGCGCCGAGGGCCAGGACGCGCGGCGCGCCGGCGAGGGCGGCCAGCGGTCCCGCGGCGGCCAGTCCCGCGGGCCCGAGGACGAACGCCCCGAAGCTCTCGTACGCGCTCACCCGCGCGAGCGCCTCACGCGGCACCTGCCGCTGGATGGCGGTGGTGGAGAGCGCGCCGGACACCGCCGCGCCGACGCCCGCGGCGAACGCGCCCGCGCAGATCCACGGCAGGCTCCGGCCGGCCGCGAGCGCCGCGGGCGGCAGCGCGAAGCCCAGCGAGGCGGCGGTCGCCGTGAACACCGGCCGGCGGGGCCGGCGGCCGAGCAGCGCCAGGCCGCCGGCCACCGCGCCCGCGCCGTACACCGCCATGACCACGCCCCACGCGCTCGCGCCGCCGAGCCGGCGCTGCGCGAGCACCGGTCCGAGGACCAGGAACGGCGCCCAGACCACGAAGTTGAACAGGCAGTAGTGCACCGAGGTCACCCACACCCACGTACGGGACCGGAACTCCGTCCAGCCCTCGCGCAGTTCGGCCGCGAAGGACGCCGTGTGCGCGGCCGGCGGCGCGGTGCGGGGCAGCAGCAGGAGCGCGACGACGCTGGCCGCGTAGCTCGCGGCGTCCAGGGCGAGCACGACGGCCGCGCCCACGGCCGCGGTGAGCAGCCCCGCGAGCACCGGGCCGACGATGGACGCGCCGGAACGGACCATGCCCAGCAGCGCGTTGGCGTCGGACAGCACCGCGTCGCGGGTGATGCCCGGCACCAGCGCGCCCAGTGCCGGGGTGAACAGCGCCTCCGCCGCGCCCCAGAGGGCGACCAGCGCGATCAGCGTCCACAGCGCGGGGGCGCGGGCGAACAGGACGGCCGCGAGGCCCGCCTGGGTGAGGCAGCGCACGGCGTCGGCGGCGAGCATCACGCGGCGGCTGCCGAGCCGGTCGGAGACGACGCCGCCGACGAGCAGCACGAGCACGAGCGGCAGCGTCCGCGCGGCAAGCACCGCGCCCACCTCCGTGCCCCCGCCGCCGGCGCCCAGGACCGCGAAGGTCACCGCGACCGACGCCATGGACGAGCCGAGCAGCGAGGTGGCGTAGCCGAGGAAGAAGCGGCGGAAGTCGCGTTCGCGCAGGACCGCGAGCCGGGCGGCGGGGCCGGGGCGGGAGCCGGGAGCGGGGCGGCGGAAGCGCCGGGAGGTGTCGGGCATGGGCGCAGCGTGCGGGGGCCGGACGCCGACACGCCAGACCCACGGCGCCAAGATATGAGTCGCCTCGGATCAAGGCTAAGCTCAATGTGGGTCGAGTCGAGAGGTGTTTACTGCGGTTGTGGACGGATACGGGGAGCTGTCGCGGCGGACGGGAGGAGTACGCCGATGAGCCGGCCGGTGGAGTACGCGGTCGCCGTGGAGCGGTTCCTCACCGGGGCCGCGCTCGGCGAGGGGTCGCGCCGCGTGTACCGCATCGCGCTCACCACCTGGGCCTGGGCGCTGGTGGACCGCCCCGCGCCGGCGGGCGGAGCCGGCGCGGCGCGGTGCCGCCGGCCGTTCCGCTGGCGCTGCTGGAGACCCCGCGGGCCCGGACGCGGCTGCGGGCGGCGTTCGCGGCGCGGGCGGCGACCGCGGGCGCGCGCACCGCCAACCGCGAGTTGTCGATCCTCACCGCGGCGCTGTCCTGGTGGCGGGAACAGGGCTGGCTGGCCGGCGATCCCGCGGCCGGACTGCGCCGCGTCGCGGTGGCCGAGCCGCGCGGCGGGTCCGGGCTCGACGCCCGCCAGGTGCGGGCCGTGCTCGACCTGCCCGTCCCGCTGCGGGAGAAGGCCCTGTGGCACGTGCTGCACGAGTCGGGCGCGGCGATCGAGCGCGTCCTCGCCCTCGACGTCGACCACCTGGACCTGCCGGCCCGGCGCACCCGCGAGCACGGAGACACCGCGCTGCGCTGGGGCGACGGCGCGGCCGGGTTGCTGCCGCTGCTCGTCCTCGGGCGGGTGCGCGGGCCGCTGTTCGCGACGTCCCGCGGCCGGCTGTCCTACCGCCGCGCCGCGGAGGTCTTCACCGCCGCGACCCGCCCCCTCGACCCGCGCGGCCACGGCTGGACGCTGCGCCAACTGTCCGCGCCGGCCCGCGGGTAGCGGCGGACGCAGGCCCCGGTGGGCCCGGGCTGTCCGCTCAGACCAGGCTGTCGCGCCAGGCCTGGTGCAGGCCCGCGAAGTGGCCGGAGCCGGCGATCAGGTCGGCGGGCGGGCCGTCCTCGACCACGCGGCCGTCGCGCATCACCAGCACCCGGTCGGCGATCTCCACCGTGGACAGCCGGTGCGCGATGATCACCGCGGTGCGGCCGCGCAGCACCGTGTGCATGGCGTGCTGCACCGCCCGTTCGCCCGGCACGTCGAGCGAGGAGGTGGCCTCGTCCAGGATCAGCACCGCCGGGTCCGCGAGCAGCGCCCGCGCGAACGCGACCAGTTGGCGCTGCCCCGCGGAGATCCGGCCGCCGCGCTTGCGCACGTCGGTGTCGTAGCCGTCCGGGAGCGCGGCGATGAAGTCGTGCGCGCCGATCGCCCGGGCGGCCTCCTCGACCTGCTCGCGGGTGGCGTCGGGGCGTCCGATGGCGATGTTGTCCGCGACCGTGCCGGAGAACAGGAACGCCTCCTGGGTCACCATCACCACCCCGCGGCGCAGGTCGGGACGGGCCAGGTCGCGCAGGTCGGGACGGGCCAGGTCGCGCAGGTCGACGCCGTCGAGCAGCACCCGGCCGTCGGTCGGGTCGTAGAACCGGGCCAGCAGCTTGGCCAGCGTCGACTTGCCCGCGCCGGTCGCGCCGACCACGGCGACGGTCTGGCCGGCCGGCAGCGTCAGGTCGAACCGCGGCAGCACCTCGCCGCCGGTGCGGTAGGCGAACCGCACGCCGTCGAAGACCACCTCGCGGCCGGGCAGTTCGCCGCCGCGCTCGGGCAGCGGGCGCGGCTCGCGCGGCTCGGGCACGGTCGGCTCCTGGGCGAGCAGCCCGGCGATCTTCTCCAGCGAGGCGGCGGCCGACTGGTAGGAGTTGAGGAACATCCCCAGCCGGTCGATCGGGTCGTACAGCCGGCGCAGGTAGAGCACGAACGCGGCGAGGACGCCGAGCGCCATGCCGCCCTCGGCCACCCGGTAGGCGCCCCACAGCACGATGGCCGCGATGGTGATGTTGGCGATCAGGCGGGAGCCGACGACGTAGCGGGCCATCTCCAGGATGGCGTCGCCGTTGGCGCGCTCGTGGCGGCGGTTCAGCTCGGCGAAGGCCGCGTCATTGGGCTCCTCGCGGCGGAACGCCTTCACCGGCCGGATGCCGTTCATCGTCTCGGTGAACTTCACGATGACCGCGGCGATGGCCGTCGAACGTCTGCGGTAGGCGATCATCGAGCGGCGCTGGAAGATCCGGACGGCGACGTAGAGCGGCCCGTACGACGCGAGCGTGGCGAGCGCGAGCCGCCAGTCCAGGAAGAACAGCAGCACGCTGATGTACACCGCGGAGAGCACCACCTCGACCAGTTCCTCCAGGCCGTCGGTGAGCAGTTCGCGGATCGTCTCGACGTCGGAGGTGGCGCGGGCGATCAGCCGGCCGGAGGTGTAGCGCTCGTGGAAGTCCAGGCTGAGGGTCTGGGCGTGCCGGAAGATCCGGCCGCGCAGGTCCACCAGCACGTCCTGGCTGACCCGGGCGGCGACCCGGATGAAGCCGCGCTGCAGCACGCCGGCGGCCAGTCCGCAGGCCAGGTAGCCGCAGGCGACGGCGATCAGCGCGCCGTGCCGGCCGTGCCGCACCTGCGGGATGGCGTGGTCGATGGCGTACGCGACGAGCAGCGGCCCGGCCTGGACCGCGGCCTGCTGGACCAGCAGCAGGACGGTGCCCAGCCAGACCCGGCGCCGGTGGTCGTGCAGCAGCGAACGCAGCAGGGTGAGCTGGGCGTTCTTGGGCGCGGGCAGGACGTCCGCGGCGAACGGGTCGGCCACGGCGGTGCCGGGCGCGCCGCCCCCGTCCAGGCCGGCCGCCTCGCCGGCTCCTCCCCCGGCTGCGTCGTCGCCGCGGCTTCCGCCTCGGGCTGTTCGGCCACGGAAGTCATCGTGCGTCGCTCCTCTCCAGGCCGGCGGCCTCGTCCAGGTCCGCGGCGTCCGGGGTGTCCGCGGCGTCCGGGGTGTCCGCGCCGCCCGGGGACTGCGAGGTCTCCGCCGCCTCCGCGTCGTCCCCGCCGGACATCAGGCGCCGGTACTCCGCGCTGTCCCGCAGCAGTTCGGCGTGGGTGCCGACCGCCGTGACGCGGCCGCCGGACATCAGCGCGACCCGGTCGGCGAGCAGGACGGTCGACGGCCGGTGCGCGACGACCAGCGCGGTGGTCCGGCGCAGCACCTCCCGCAGCGCGGCCTCGACCAGCGCCTCGGTGTGCACGTCCAGCGCCGACAGCGGGTCGTCCAGCACCAGGAAGCGGGGCCGGCCGACCACCGCGCGGGCCAGTGCGAGCCGCTGCCGCTGGCCGCCGGACAGGCTCAGGCCCTGCTCGCCGACCTGGGTGTCCAGTCCTTGGGGCAGCCGGTCGACGAAGTCGCACTGGGCGACCTCCAGCGCCCGCCGCACCTGCGCCTCGTCGGCGCCGTCCGGACCCGCGCCCATCAGGACGTTCTCCCGCACGGTCGCGGAGAAGAGGGTCGGCTCCTCGAAGGCGACCGCGACCAGCTCGCGGACCCGGCCCACCGGCAGCTCGGCGATGTCGGCGCCGTCCAGGGTGATCCGGCCGCCGGTGGCCTCGTGCAGCCGGGGCAGCAGCGCGGTGAGCGTGGTCTTGCCGCAGCCGGTGGCGCCGACCAGGGCCATGGTCTCGCCGGTCCGCACGTGCAGGTCGACGCCGGTGAGCAGGTCGGGAGTGCCGTCCGGGGCGTCGGGGTAGCGGAAGCGGACGCCTTCCAGCCGGATGCCGTCGGCGTGGTGCGGCAGGTCCGCTCCGCCCGGGTCGGTCTCCGCGGTGTCCATCGCCTCGAAGTAGCGGTCGGCCGCGGTCGCCGACTCGTTGGTCATGGCGAGCAGGAAGCCGATGGACTCCACCGGCCAGCGCAGCGCCAGCGCGGTGGACAGGAAGGCGACCAGGGTGCCGGCGGACAGCCGGTCGTCGGAGACCTGGAGGACGCCGACGACCAGGGCGGCGCCGATCGCGATCTCGGGCAGGGTGATGATGACCGCCCACAGGTCGGACAGCAGCCGGGCCTTGCGCATCTCGGTGCGCCACAGCCCCTGCGTCTGGTCGCGGAAGGCGCGGGCCTGGCTGCGGTGCCGGCCGAACGCCTTGACGATGCGGATGCCGAGCACCGACTCCTCGACCAGCGTGGCCAGGTCGCCGGCCTGGTCCTGGGCGCGGCGGGCGGCCAGCGCGTAGGAGGTCTCGAAGTACGAGCAGAGGACGACCAGCGGCACCGCCGGGGCCAGCAGCAGCAGCCCGAGCAGCCAGGACTGGACGAACAGGATCGCGAAGCCGATGACCACGGTGGCGGTGTTGACCACCAGGAAGACCAGCGGGAACGCCAGGAACATGCGCAGGATCTGCAGGTCCATGGTGGCGCGCGACAGCAGCTGGCCGGACGCCCAGCGGTCGTGGAACGCCACCGGGAGCCGCTGCAGCCTGCGGTAGAGGTCGGCGCGCATCGCCGCCTCGACGCCGGCCAGCGGCCGGGCCACCAGCCAGCGCCGAACGCCGAACAGCCCGGCCTCCAGCAGGCCGAGGACCAGCACGAGCAGGCCGCCGATCCAGATGCCGCCGGTGTCGTGGTCGGAGATCGGTCCGTCGACCATCCACTTGAGCACCAGCGGGATGAGCAGCGCCATGCAGGAGGCGACGATCGCGACGGCCGCCGACCAGCCGAGCCTGGCGCGCACGGGTCTGACGTAGGGCCACAGCCGCAGCAGCGAGCGGACGGAGGAGCGGGAGGGCGGGCGGACGGGCGCGGCGTCGGGGGTCGTGGCAGGCATCACCTCACGACCCTAGGGGCCGCCACCGACAGCCTCACCTGGTTTTCCCCGCCGGCCGGGCGTCCGCCGGCGCACCCCCCGCGCCCGCCGCGCACGCGCCGCGCCCGCCCCCCGCGCGCCCACGTCGCAGCCTCCCCGCGCCCGCTATACGGATGCCCGAATCCGCTCATCGGACGACTTTCGGCCAAGTTCAGGCCATGTCAATGACATGGACAGGTAAAGAATGCCACCCTGTGGGCCGTCCCACCACACCCGCACGGTTCACCATCGCCCGGGCACCCCACCGACCCCACACGGCCCGGACTGTCCCGGCCGCCACAAGCGGCCGCCGCAGAAGGAGTTCACCAGTGCGCAGATCCCCCCGCACGACAGCCGCCGCCGCAGGCGCGCTGATAGCCGGCGCCGCCATGGTCGCGGTGGCCTTCCCGGCCGGCCCGGCCGCGGCGAGCGCCCCGGCCGGCGGCACCGCCGCGAGCGCGGCCCATGTGCAGCCGCGCGCCGGCGCGCTGCCCGCGTCGCTGTCCCCCGCCCAGCACGCCGCCCTGATCGCCCAGGCGCAGTCCGGGACGGCGGCGGCCGCGTCCTCGCTGCACCTGGGGGCGCAGGAGAAGCTGGTCGTCAAGGACGTCGTCCAGGACGCCGACGGCACCACCCACACCCGCTACGAGCGCACCTACGCCGGCCTGCCGGTGCTCGGCGGCGACCTGGTCGTGGCGCGGGACGCGGCCGGCGCCACCACCGGCGTCGACCGCGCGACGAACGCGGTCATCTCGGTGCCGACCACCACCGCGGCCACCTCCGCCGACGCGGCGAAGGCCGCCGCGCTGTCCACGGCGAAGGCCCAGGGCGCGACCGACCCGGCCGCGGCCGGCGCGCCGCGCAAGGTGGTCTGGGCCGCTTCCGGCACCCCCGTGCTGGCCTGGGAGTCGGTGGTCGGCGGGTTCCAGGACGACGGCACGCCCAACCAGCTGCACGTGATCACCGACGCCGCCACCGGCAAGAAGCTCTACTCCTACCAGGGCATCGAGACCGGCGTCGGCAACAGTGAGTACAGCGGCCAGGTGACCATCGGCACCACGCTGTCGGGCAGCACCTACCAGCTGCTGGACAACACCCGCGGCGGCCACAAGACGTACAACCTCAACCACTCCACCTCCGGCACCGGGACGCTGTTCACCGACGCCGACGACACCTGGGGCGACGGCAACGGCACCACCGCGCAGACGGCCGGCGTGGACGCGGCGTACGGCGCGCAGGAGACGTGGGACTACTACAAGAACACCTTCGGCCGCAACGGCATCGCGAACGACGGCCGGGCCGCCTACTCCCGCACCCACTACGGCAACAGCTACGTCAACGCCTTCTGGGACGACTCCTGCTTCTGCATGACCTACGGCGACGGCAGCGGCAACGCCCATCCGCTCACCGCGCTGGACGTCGCGGGCCACGAGATGAGCCACGGCGTCACCGCCAACTCCGCGGGCCTGAACTACTCGGGTGAGTCCGGCGGCCTCAACGAGGCGACCTCGGACATCATGGGCACCGGCGTGGAGTTCTACGCGAACAACGCCTCCGACCCGGGCGACTACCTCATCGGCGAGAAGATCGACATCAACGGCGACGGCTCGCCGCTGCGCTACATGGACCAGCCGAGCAAGGACGGCGGCTCGAAGGACTACTGGTCCTCCAGCCTGGGCGGCCTGGACGTGCACTACTCCTCCGGCCCGGCCAACCACTTCTTCTACCTGCTGTCCGAGGGCAGCGGCGCGAAGGTGATCGGCGGCGTCAGCTACAACAGCCCGACCTACGACGGCCAGTCGGTGCCGGGCATCGGCCGGGCCAACGCGCTGAAGCTCTGGTACAAGTCGCTGACCGAGCGCTTCACCTCCACCACCAACTACGCGGCGGCGCGCACCCAGTCCCTCCAGGCCGCGGCCGACCTGTGGGGCGCGGGCAGCGACACCTACAACACGGTGGCCAACACCTGGGCGGCGATCGGCGTCGGCAGCCGGGTGGGCGGCGGCGGTGGCGGCGGTGGCGGCACCTGCACCGCGGCCCAGGTGCTGACCAACCCGGGCTTCGAGTCCGGCAGCACCGGCTGGTCCGCCAGCTCCGGCGTGATCGACAACAGCACCGGCGCCCCGGCCCACTCCGGCTCCTACAAGGCCTGGCTGGACGGCTACGGCAGCACCCACACCGACACGCTGTCGCAGTCCGTGACCATCCCGGCCAGCTGCACCAGCGCCACCTTCACCTTCTACCTCTACGTGACGACCAAGGAGACCAGCACGAGCACGGCCTACGACAAGCTCACCGTCGCGGCCGGCTCCACCACCCTGGCCACCTACTCCAACCTCAACAGCTCCAGCGGCTACGTGCAGAAGAGCATCAACCTCTCCTCGTACGCCGGCCAGACCGTCACGCTGAAGTTCACCGGCACCGAGGACTCCAGCCTCGCCACCTCCTTCCTCGTCGACGACACCGCCCTCAACGTCAGCTGAGCCGGCCGGTCCCCGGCCGCGCACCGGCTGACACGTTCACCTGAACGGCCCAGCCGTACGGCACACCGCGACAGGCGCCGCCCCCGCCGGGGCGACGCCTGTCGTGTTTTTTGCCTGATTTCTCCGGTGTGGGTGAACATGTCCGGCTATTCCGGTCCGTACAGTGCGGAGCTGGAAACTCTGCCCCACCCCGTAGGAGAAGAAATATGGCAACCGGAACCGTGAAGTGGTTCAACTCGGAAAAGGGCTTCGGCTTCATCGAGCAGGACGGCGGCGGCTCCGACGTCTTCGCCCACTACTCGAACATCGACGCCCAGGGCTACCGGGAACTGCTGGAAGGCCAGAAGGTGGTGTTCGACGTCACCCAGGGCCAGAAGGGCCCGCAGGCCGAGAACATCCGCACCGTCCACTGAGACCGGAGTCCGGACCGGACCGGACCGCTGACCGGACAGCCGCGACCCGACCGCTGAGGCCGGACGGCTGAGACCGGACCGCACGGGCGCGGCGGGAGCAGGACTCCCGCCGCGCGCCGCTGTCAGCGCAGGACGCCCGCGGTCAGGCCGCCGGCCTCGGCCGGCACCGCGACCAGGCCCAGCTCGGCCGGGGTGGCCAGCAGCGGGTGCGCGGGCAGCACCCGGACGGTGTAGCCGAAGGCGCCGGTGCGGTCCAGGGTGAGCGGGCCCTCGTAGTGGTGGCGGCCCGCGGTGTCGGTCCGCCCGGTGGGCTTCAGCGACACCACCGCGGGGTCGACCAGCCGGTCCGAGGCGTCGACCCGGCCGGACAGCAGCTGCACGTCCACGTCCAGCGGGTCCAGGCCGGAGAGCGCGACCTGCGCGCGCAGGGTGAGCGTGGCGCCCAGCTCGGCGGCCCCGTTCTCCTCCACCGAGGAGGTCTCGACGTGGTCCACCGAGACCTGGGGCCACTCCCAGCGCACCCGCCCCTTCCACTCGGCCAGCTCGGCCGCCGCGGCGCCGCGCACCGCGCGGTGCGAGCGGGCGGCCGGCGCGTACAGGCCGGTGACGTAGTCGCGGACCATCCGGCCGGCCAGCACCTTGGGGCCGAGCGTGGCCAGGGTGTGCCGGACCATCTCGATCCAGCGCTGCGGCAGCCCGCGCCCGCCCTGGTCGTAGAAGCACGGCGCGACCTGGTCCTCCAGCAGGTCGTACAGCGCCGCGGCCTCCACCGCGTCCCGCCGGTCCTCGTCGGCCACGCCCTCGGCGGTGGGGATCGCCCAGCCGTTGTCGCCGTCGAACCACTCGTCCCACCAGCCGTCCAGCACCGACAGGTTGAGGCAGCCGTTGAGCGCGGCCTTCATCCCCGAGGTGCCGCACGCCTCCAGCGGGCGCAGCGGGTTGTTCAGCCAGACGTCGCAGCCGGGGTAGAGCAGCCGGGCCATCCGCATGTCGTAGTCGGGCAGGAAGACGATGCGGTGCCGCACCCGCGGGTCGTCGGTGAACCTGACCAGCTCCTGGACCAGCCGCTTGCCGCTGTCGTCGGCCGGGTGGGCCTTGCCGGCCACCACGATCTGGATCGGCCGCTCGGGGTGCAGCAGCAGCTCCCTGAGCCGGTCGGGATCGCGCAGCATCAGCGTCAGCCGCTTGTACGAGGGCACCCGGCGGGCGAAGCCGACGGTCAGCACGTCCGGGTCCAGGACGCTGTCGGTCCAGCCCAGCTCCGCCTCGCCGGCGCCGCGCTGCCGCCAGGAGTCCCGCAGCCGCCGCCGCACGTCCTCCACCAGCTGCTCGCGCAGGGTGCGGCGCAGCTCCCACAGCGCGCCGTCGGGGATCTTGGACACGTCCCGCCAGCGCTCGGCGCCGCCCACCGTCAGCGCGTCCTCGGTGTGCTGCGCGCCGACGTGCCGGGCGACGAGCTGCTGCACCTCGGGGGCCACCCAGGTGGGGGCGTGCACGCCGTTGGTGATGGAGGTGATCGGCACGTCGTCGGGGTCGAAGCCCGGCCACAGTCCGGCGAACATCTCCCGGCTGACCGCGCCGTGCAGGGTGGACACGCCGTTGGCCCGCTGGGCCAGCCGCAGGCCCATCACGGCCATGTTGAACAGGTGCGGGTCGCCGCCGGGGTAGGTCTCCCGGCCCAGCTCCAGCACCCGCCCGACGTCGACGCCGGGCAGCGCGCCGCCCTCGCCGAGGTGCCGGGCGACCAGGTCGCGGTCGAACCGGTCGATGCCGGCCGGCACCGGGGTGTGGGTGGTGAAGACGGTCCCGGCCCGGACCGCTTCCAGGGCGGCGTCGAAGTCCAGCCCCTCCAGCGACAGCTCCCTTATGCGTTCCAGGCCCAGGAAGCCGGCGTGGCCCTCGTTGGTGTGGAACACCTCGGGCTCGGGGTGGCCGGTGATGCGGCAGTACGCGCGCACCGCGCGCACGCCGCCGATGCCCAGCAGTATCTCCTGCAGCAGCCGGTGCTCGCTGCCGCCGCCGTAGAGCCGGTCGGTGACGTCGCGCTCGGCCGGCTGGTTGGCCTCCACGTCGGAGTCGAGCAGCAGCAGCGGCACCCGGCCGACCTGGGCCTTCCAGATCCGGGCGGCCAGCAGCCGGCCGCCGGTGAGGGTGAGCGAGATCCGCACCGGCTCGCCCTCGGCGTCGCACAGCGGCGCCATCGGCAGCGAGTTCGGGTCGAGGACCGGGTACTGCTCCTGCTGCCAGCCCTCGCGGGACAGGCTCTGGCGGAAGTAGCCGTGCCGGTACAGCAGGCCGACGCCGATCAGCGGGACGCCGAGGTCGCTCGCGGCCTTGAGGTGGTCGCCGGCCAGGATGCCCAGGCCGCCGCTGTACTGCGGCAGCGCGGAGGTGACGCCGAACTCGGGCGAGAAGTAGGCGACGGCGGCCGGCAGGTCGCTCTGGTCCTGGTACCAGCGGGGGTTGGAGAGGTAGTCGGCGAGGTCCTCGGCGGCGGTGGACAGCCGGCGCAGGAAGCGGCGGTCGCCGGCCAGCGCGGTGAGCCGCTCCTTGGAGACCGAGCCGAGCAGCCGGACGGGGTCGCCCTGGGTGGCCGCCCACCCCTCCGGGTCCACCCCCCGGAACAGCTCCCTCGTCTCCTGGTGCCACGACCAGCGTAGGTTCTGGGCCAGTTCCCCCAGCGGGCGCAGAGGTTCCGGCAGGACGGTGCGCACGGTGAATCGACGGATTGCCTTCACCCCTCGACCGTAGCCCGGACGGCGGGACGCCCGCGGGCCTTGTCCGCAATCCCGCTTTTCAAACGCTCGAACGGCGGGCTCGTGGGAGCGCGCGGGGCGGCATGGCGGGCGGGGGCGCATCACGGCGGCCCGGCGGTGCGCTCCCGAAACGCCGTCAGGTCGTGCGTTCCCCCGGCGAAGGCGGGGCAGGCTCCCGCCATGGCCGCACGACAGCTCGGGGGCGCCCCGGGACGACAGCCCCGGGGCGCCCCCGGGGCGGCAAGCCCACCCGGGTGAACGCGGTGCGCGGTCGCCGCGCGGACGGGCCGGTCCCGTCCACAGGGGTTAGAAAAGAGCACAGGGAACCGCCGTCCGGCGCCGTCCGCGTCATCCAGAGCCCTACTGAGCTGCCAGGTGAGGAAATGATCGGTCGTATCCCCGTCGTCGACGTCCGTCCCGTGGTGGACTGCGGCCGCCGGCCGGCCAAGGCGGTCGTCGGCGAGTCCTTCGAAGTGACCGCGACCGTCTTCCGCGAGGGGCACGACGCGGTGGCGGCGAACGTGGTGCTGCGCGACCCGTCGGGCCGCAGCGGGCCGTGGACGCCGATGCGGGAGCTGGCGCCGGGCACCGACCGGTGGGGCGCGCGGGTCACGCCGACCTCCGAGGGCCGCTGGACGTACACCGTGGAGGCGTGGTCGGACCCGGTGGCCACCTGGCGGCACGTGGCGGGCGTGAAGATCCCGGCCGGCATCGACACCGAACTGGTGCTCGCCGAGGGCGCGCTGCTGCACGAGCGGGCGGCGGCCGGGGTGCCGAAGAAGGACGGCCGACAGACCGTGCTGGCCGTGGTGGACGCGCTGCGCGACACCAAGCGGACGGCCGCCGCCCGGCACGCCGCCGCGCTGGACCCCGAGGTGGTCGCGGTGCTCGACCGGCATCCGCTGCGGGAGCTGGTCAGCGCGGTGCGGCCGATGCCGCTGCAGGTGGAGCGGGAGCGGGCGCTGTTCGGCTCCTGGTACGAGATGTTCCCGCGCTCGGAGGGCGCGGTGCGCGAGGCCGACGGCACGCTGCGCTCGGGCACCTTCCGCACCGCGGCGAAGCGGCTGCCGGCGATCGCCGCGATGGGCTTCGACGTGGTCTACCTGCCGCCGATTCACCCGATCGGCTCATCGTTCCGCAAGGGCCGCAACAACACCCTGACGGCCGGTCCCGACGACGTCGGCTCGCCGTGGGCGATCGGCTCCCCGGCGGGCGGCCACGACGCGGTCCACCCGGACCTGGGCACCCTGGAGGACTTCGACCACTTCGTGGCCCGGGCCAAGGAGCTGCGGATCGAGGTGGCGCTGGACTTCGCGCTCCAGTGCTCGCCGGACCACCCGTGGGTCGAGGAGCACCCGCAGTGGTTCGCCCGCCGCCCGGACGGCACGGTGGCGTACGCGGAGAACCCGCCGAAGAAGTACCAGGACATCTACCCCATCGCCTTCGACCAGGACTTCTCCGGGATCGTCCGGGAGACGCTGCGGCTGCTGCGGCACTGGATGGCGCACGGCGTGCGGATCTTCCGGGTGGACAACCCGCACACCAAGCCGGTGGTGTTCTGGGAGAAGGTCATCGCCGAGATCAACCGCACCGACCCCGACGTGGTCTTCCTGGCCGAGGCGTTCACCCGTCCGGCGATGATGAGCACGCTGGGCCAGATCGGCTTCCAGCAGTCGTACACCTACTTCACCTGGCGCACCGGCAAGGACGAGCTGACCGACTACATGCGGGAGCTCAGCGGCGAGAAGGCGGCCTGGATGCGGCCGAACTTCTTCGTCAACACCCCCGACATCCTGCACGCCTACCTGCAGCACGGCGGCCGGCCCGCGTTCGAGGTGCGGGCCGTGCTGGCCGCGACCCTCTCGCCGAGCTGGGGGGTCTACGCCGGCTTCGAGCTGTGCGAGGCCACCCCCGCGCACCCGGGCAGCGAGGAGTACCTCAACTCGGAGAAGTACGAGCTGCGGCCGCGCGACTGGGCCGCGGCCGAGGCGGCGGGGCGCTCGCTGGCCCCGCTGATCACCACGCTCAACCGGCTGCGCCGCCGGCACCCGGCGCTCCGCCAGCTTCGGGACATCGCCTTCCACCCGGTGGACAACGACGCGATCCTCGCCTACTCCAAACGGCGCGGTGACGACGTCGTCCTGGTGGTCGCCAACCTGGACCCGTTCCACACCCAGGAGGCGACGCTGTCGTTGGACATGCCGGAACTCGGCCTCTCCTGGCACGAGTCGTTCCCGGTGCGCGACGAGCTCACCGGCGAGACCTACCACTGGGGCAGGGACAACTATGTGCGCCTCGAGCCGGGCCGCGCGCCCGCGCACGTCCTGTCGCTGCGACCGTCTCCATCGATCGGAGGGTCACTCAGTTGATCGTCAACGAACCCGTCCCCGACACCTTCGAGGACACGCCCGCCAAGGACCGTGACCCCGACTGGTTCAAACGGGCGGTGTTCTACGAAGTCCTCGTCCGCTCCTTCCAGGACAGCAACGGCGACGGCGTAGGCGACCTGAAGGGAATCACCGCCAAACTCGACTACCTGCAATGGCTGGGCGTCGACTGCCTGTGGCTGCCGCCGTTCTTCGCCTCGCCGCTGCGCGACGGCGGCTACGACGTGGCCGACTACACCGCGGTCCTCCCGGAGTTCGGCGACCTCGCCGACTTCGTGGAGTTCGTGGACGCCGCGCACCAGCGCGGCATGCGCGTGATCATCGACTTCGTCATGAACCACACCAGCGACCAGCACCCGTGGTTCCAGCAGTCCCGCAGCGACCCGACCGGGCCGTACGGCGACTACTACACCTGGGCCGACGACGACAAGCAGTTCCCGGACGCCCGGATCATCTTCGTCGACACCGAGACGTCGAACTGGACGTTCGACCCGGTGCGCAAGCAGTACTACTGGCACCGGTTCTTCTCCCACCAGCCGGACCTCAACTACGAGAACCCGGCGGTGCAGGAGGAGATCCTGGCCGCGCTGCGGTTCTGGCTGGACCTGGGCATCGACGGGTTCCGGCTGGACGCGGTGCCGTACCTCTACCAGGAGGAGGGCACCAACTGCGAGAACCTGCCGCGCACCCACGACTTCCTCAAGCGCGTGCGGGCCGAGATCGACGCGTCCTACCCGGACACCGTGCTGCTCGCCGAGGCCAACCAGTGGCCGGAGGACGTGGTCGACTACTTCGGCGACTACGCCGCCGGCGGCGACGAGTGCCACATGGCGTTCCACTTCCCGGTGATGCCGCGGATCTTCATGGCGGTGCGCCGCGAGTCCCGCTACCCGGTCTCCGAAGTGCTGGCCAAGACCCCGGCGATCCCGGCCGGCTGCCAGTGGGGCATCTTCCTGCGCAACCACGACGAGCTGACCCTCGAAATGGTCACCGACGAGGAACGCGACTACATGTACGCGGAGTACGCCAAGGACCCGCGGATGCGCGCGAACATCGGCATCCGCCGCCGGCTGGCCCCGCTGCTGGACAACGACCGCAACCAGATCGAGCTGTTCACCGCGCTGCTGCTATCGCTGCCCGGCTCGCCGATCCTCTACTACGGCGACGAGATCGGGATGGGCGACAACATCTGGCTCGGCGACCGGGACGGCGTGCGCACCCCGATGCAGTGGACGCCGGACCGCAACGCGGGCTTCTCCTCCTCCGACCCCGGCCGGCTCTACCTGCCGACGATCATGGACCCGGTGTACGGGTACCAGGTCACCAACGTCGAGGCGCAGATGAGTTCGCCCAGCTCGCTGCTGCACTGGACGCGCCGGATGATCGAGATCCGCAAGCAGAACCCGGCGTTCGGCACCGGCTCGTTCACCGAGCTGCCGTCCAGCAACCCCGCGGTGCTCGCGTTCCTGCGCGAGGACGGCGACGACCTGGTGCTGTGCGTGAACAACTTCTCCCGGTTCGCCCAGCCCACCGAGCTGGACCTGCGGCAGTACCAGGGCCGCCATCCGGTGGAGCTGATCGGCGGGGTGCGGTTCCCGGCGATCGGCCAGCTGCCGTACCTGCTCACCCTGGCGGGGCACGGCTTCTACTGGTTCCGGCTCAGGCGCGATCCCTCCTGACGGCGGGGGGCCGGAACGGCGTTTCCGGCCCCCTCGGGCACGGCCGACCGCGGCGGCCCCACGCCTCCCGCCGACGTGCGGGCCTGACGCTCCTTTGGCAGGATCGACAAAGCCTCCGCAGCAGCCCGTACGGCGGTTTCCTGTCACCCGCCCGGGGCAGGCTCCCCGTGTCGCCGGACAGCCCGTACCCGTCATCCGGGAGGCTGGCGCTCCCCGCCTCGTGTAGGGCCGGGTGCGCGACTCCCCCGGGGAAAGGACGTCATGTCGGACAGCTCCCGGACCCGTGTTCCGTCGTCCTCCACCACGGCCCATCCCTCCACCGCCCATCCCTCCACCGCCCATCCGGCCACGGCCCGCGCCGAGGCGTCCCACGCCGCGGCCCGCGCCGAGGCCGCCCGCACCGCCGCGCCCCGCGCACCCGAGCCGCAGCCGCAGCCGCAGCCGCAGCCGCTGTCGCCCGGTCCGCTGCTGCGCTCGCTCGACCCGCTGCTGCGCGGCTGGTTGCCGCGCCAGCGCTGGTTCGCCGGCAAGGGGCTGCCGATCGGCCGGTTCCGGCTGGCCGCGGCGACCGAGCTGGTGCCGCCGGGCGGGCCGCTGGGCCCGATGGGCCTGCTGCACGTGCTGGTGGACGTGGAGCAGCCGGGGCGTCCAGCGGACTGCTACCAACTGCTGCTCGGCGCGCACCCGCTGCTGCCGCCCGCCCTGGTGCGGGCCTCGCTCGGCCAGGCGGTCGGCGGGCCCTACGACGGGCTGACGCTCTACGACGCGCCGCACGACCCGCGGCTGGCCGCGCTGCTGCTGGAACGCCTGCGGGCGCCCGGCCGCGCCGGGCGGCTGCGCTTCACCACCGAGCCGGGCGCGCACTTCCCGCCGGGACTGACGCCCCGGGTGGTCACCGCGGAGCAGTCCAACACCTCGGTGGTGTACGGCGACGCGTTCATCCTCAAGCTGTTCCGCCGGGTGTCCCCCGGCGTCAACCCGGACCTGGAGCTGTCGCTCGCGCTGGCGCGGGCGGGCTCGCGCCGGGTCGCGGAGCCGGTCGCCTGGTTCGAGGCGGAGGGCCTGCGGCCGGCGGGGACGGACGAGGCGGACGCGGGCGCGGGGTCGGGCGCCGGGGCCGCAGCCGGCGACGCGGGCGCCGGGTCCAAGTCCGGCGCGGGGTCCGGCGCGGGGTCCGGCGCGGGGTCCGGCGCGGGGTCCGGCGCGGGGTCCGGCGCGGGCGCGTCCCCGTCTTCCGGGGCGGACGCCGGGGCCGGGGCCGGTGAGGCGGCGACGCTCGGTGTGCTGCAGCGCTTCCTGCCGGGGTCCGCGGACGGCTGGACGCTGGCGCTCGCGTCGGTGGCCGAGGACGGCGACTTCCGCGCCGAGGCCGCCGGGCTGGGCCGGGCCACCGCCGAGGTGCACGCCGCGCTGGCGGCGGCGCTGCCCGCCCGGCCGCTCGACGGCGCCGCGCTGGAACGTTTGGCCTCCGGCATGGTGCGGCGGCTGGAGGAGACAGCCGCCGAGGTCGCGGCGGTGCGTCCGTACGCGGGAGCGCTGCGCTCGGCGTTCGAGGACCTGGCCGCGCTGGCCACGGCGGGCGCGGGCGGCCCGGTGTCCGCCCAGCGCGTGCACGGCGACCTCCACCTCGGGCAGGCGCTGCGCGGCCCCGACGGCGCGTGGGTGCTGATCGACTTCGAGGGCGAGCCGGCCCGCCCGCTGGCCGAACGCCGCCGCCCCGCGCCGCCGGTGCAGGACGTCGCGGGCATGCTGCGGTCCTTCGACTACGCCGCCCACCACAGCGGCAACGTCCCCTGGGCCGCCCGCCACCGCGACGCCTTCTGCACCGGCTACGCCGAGGTCAGCGGCGTCGACCCGCGTGAGCAGGCGGTGCTGATACGGGCCTTCGAGACCGACAAGGCGGTGTACGAGGCCCGTTACGAGGCCCGGCACCGCCCGGCGTGGCTGCCCATCCCGCTGTCCGCGCTCTCCCGCCTCGCCGCGGCGGCCCCCTGAGCCGTACGCCCCCGGGGGGCGTCCGCATGCCTCCGGCCGCGCCCGCGGCCCTACGCCGCTCGCCGCCCCCCTCCTGCACGCGCCCGTCCTGCGGGCCGGGCGCGCGCCCCGATACTGCGGGTACGGCACGCGCCCGCTCGTACCGCCGACCCGTCCCGCCCCGCCCGAAGGTCCCGATCGCCGAGGAGTCCCTGCCGTGAGCCCCCGCAACGCCGACACCCCGCAGGACCGTCCGACCGCCGCGGCGCCCGCGGCGGACGCCACCGGTGTCACTCCGGAGGCGGCCGCGCGCGGCTACGACGGGACGACTCCGCATCCGGGGGCCTCCGGCACGGCCCCCCGCGCCCCGCGCACCGCCGCCGCCACGCCCGCGCCCGGCTCCGCGCCGGGGCCCACATCCGGCTCCACGCCCACGCCGGGCTCCGCGCCCACGTCCGCGCCCGGGTCCACCGCCACGTCGGCCCCGTCGTCCTCCCCCGCCGCCGCGCGCGTCCCCGCCCCCGCGACCGAGCCCGCGGCCCGCGCCGCCGTGCCCGCCGCCGTGCCCGCCGCCGTCACCGTCCCCGCGCCGTCCTCACTGGACGAGGACGACCGCCGCCGGCTGCTGCACGGCGCGCACCACGACCCGCACGCGCTGCTCGGCGCGCACCCGGTCCCCGACGGCGCCGGCGGGACCCGCGGCGTGCGCTTCCGCGCGCTGCGGCCCTACGCGCGCGGCGTCGCCGTGCTGATCGACGGCGTGCGCACGCCGCTGGAGGCGGAGGGCGACGGGCTGTTCTCCGCGGTGCTGCCGCTGGACGCGGTGCCGCAGGCATACCGGCTGGTGGTGTCCTACGACGACGGTGAGCACGTGGTCGACGACCCGTACCGCTTCCTGCCCGCGCTCGGCGAACTGGACCTGCACCTGATCCACGAGGGCCGGCACGAAAAGCTGTGGAAGGCGCTGGGCGCGCGGCCGATGACGCACGCCGGCGTGACCGGCACCCGCTTCGCGGTGTGGGCGCCGAACGCGCGCGGGGTGCGGCTGGCCGCGGACTTCACGTTCTGGGACGGCACCGCGTTCCCGATGCGCTCACTGGGCGCCTCCGGGGTGTGGGAGCTGTTCGTGCCGGGCGTCGGGGCGGGCACCGCGTACAAGTTCGAGATCACCCGGCCGGACGGCTCCCGCTCGATGCGCGCCGACCCGATGGCCCGCGCCACCGAGGTCCCGCCGAACACCGCCTCGATCGTCACCGAGTCCGCCTACGAGTGGCAGGACGCGGAGTGGATGGCGCACCGCGCGGACGTCCCCGCGCACCGCGCGCCGTTCTCGGTGTACGAGGTGCACCTGCCGTCGTGGCGGCCGGGCCTGGGCTACCGCGAGCTGGCCGAGCAGCTGCCGGCGTACGTGCAGCAGCTGAGCTTCACGCACGTGGAGCTGATGCCGGTCGCCGAGCACCCGTTCGGCGGCTCGTGGGGCTACCAGGTGACCTCCTACTACGCGCCGACCTCGCGGCTCGGCTCGCCCGACGACTTCCGCCACCTGGTGGACGCGCTGCACCGGGCCGGCATCGGCGTGATCATGGACTGGGTGCCGGCGCACTTCCCCAAGGACGACTGGGCGCTGGCCCGCTTCGACGGCGAGCCGCTGTACGAGCCGGCCGACCCGCGCCGGGCCGAGCACCCGGACTGGGGCACGCTGGAGTTCGACTTCGGCCGCACCGAGGTGCGCAACTTCCTGGTCGCCAACGCGGTGTACTGGTGCGAGGAGTTCCACATCGACGGCCTGCGGGTGGACGCGGTCGCGTCGATGCTCTACCTGGACTACTCGCGCGAGGGCGGCGAGTGGCTGCCCAACGCGTACGGCGGCCGGGAGAATCTGGACGCCGTGGCGTTCCTCCAGGAGATGAACGCCACCGTCTACCGGCGCTGCCCCGGCGTGGTGACGATCGCCGAGGAGTCGACGGCCTGGGACGGCGTGACGCGCGCGACCCACGAGGTCGGCCACACCGGCTTCGGGGGTCTGGGCTTCGGGCTGAAGTGGAACATGGGCTGGATGCACGACTCGCTGGAGTACGTCGGCCACGAGCCGGTGCACCGCAAGTACCACCACAACGAGATGACGTTCTCGATGGTGTACGCGTACAGCGAGAACTACGTGCTGCCGATCTCGCACGACGAGGTGGTGCACGGCAAGGGCGCGCTGGTGTCCAAGATGCCCGGCGACTGGTGGCAGCAGCGCGCCACGCACCGCGCCTACCTGGGCTTCATGTGGGCCCACCCGGGCAAGCAACTGCTGTTCATGGGCCAGGAGTTCGCGCAGGGCGCGGAGTGGTCGCACGACAGCGGGCCGGACTGGTGGCTGCTGGACGAGACGTACTCGGCGGCCGGCGACCACCGCGGCGTGCGGGACCTGGTGCGCGACCTGAACGCGGTCTACCGCGCGACCCCGGCGCTGTGGGAGCGCGACACCGAGCCGGCCGGCTTCGAGTGGGTCGACGGCGGGGCGGCGGACGACAACACCTTCTCCTTCATCCGCCACGACGCGCAGGGCCGCCCGCTGCTGTGCGTCAGCAACTTCTCCCCCGTGGTGCGCCGCGACTACCGCCTCGGCTCGCCGGACACGGTCTGGACCGAGGTCCTCAACACCGACGACGCCCGTTACGGCGGCAGCGGCGTGCTGAACGAGGGGCCGGTCAAGAGCGACCCGGCGCCCTGGCACGGCCGCCCGCACAGCATCGCGCTGACGCTGCCGCCGCTGGCCACGGTGTGGCTGCGCCCCCTGGTGTGAGGCGCGCCGGGCCGCCCGGGCCGGCGGAGGTCTCCCGGCCCCGGGGCGCCCGCTGACGGAAGGTCAGAAGACCGACTCGGCCTCGTGCATGCGGTCCTCGGGGACCGTCTTGAGGTGGGTGACCGCGTCGGCCAGCGGCACCAGGTCGATCCGGGTGCCGTGCAGGGCGGTCATGTGGCCGAAGGCGCCCCCGTGGGCGGCCTCGACGGCGTGCCAGCCGAAGCGGGTGGCCAGCACCCGGTCGTAGGCGGTGGGGACGCCGCCGCGCTGGACGTGGCCGAGGATGACCGGGCGGGCCTCCTTGCCCAGCCGGGCCTCCAGTTCGCGGGCCAGCGTGGTGCCGATGCCGGTGAAGCGCTCGTGGCCGTACTTGTCGATCTCCCCGACGCCGTACTCCATGGTGTCCTTGGCCGGGTGGGCGCCCTCGGCGACGCAGACCACGGCGAACTTCTTGCCGCGCGAGAACCGCTCCTCGACCATCGCCACCAGGTCGGCCGGGTCGAAGGGGCTCTCCGGGACGCAGATGCCGTGCGCGCCGGAGGCCATGCCCGCCTCCAGCGCGATCCAGCCGGCGTGCCGGCCCATCACCTCCACCACCATCACCCGCTGGTGCGACTCGGCGGTGGTCTTCAGCCGGTCGATCGCCTCGGTGGCGACGGTGACCGCGGTGTCGAAGCCGAAGGTGCGGTCGGTGCCGTTGATGTCGTTGTCGATGGTCTTGGGCACGCCCACCACCGGCATCCCGGCGTCGGAGAGCATCCGCGCCGCGGTCAGCGTGCCCTCGCCGCCGATCGGGATCAGCACGTCGATGCCGTACTCGGCGCACAGGTCCTCGGCGTTGTCGGCGGCCTCGCGCAGTCGGGCGCGTTCCAGCCGGGCCGATCCCAGCACGGTGCCGCCGCGGGCCAGGATGCCGCTGACCGAGTTCAGGTCCAGGGGCCGGAAGCGGCCTTCGAGCAGACCGACGAAGCCGTCCTCGAAACCGATGACCTCGTCGCCGTGCCCGGTGAGCGCGCGGTGCACGACCGAGCGGATGACCGCGTTGAGGCCGGGGCAGTCGCCCCCGGCGGTGAGGACTCCGATGCGCATGAGCGGTGTCTCCCAAAGGTGGTCGGCCGCGCCGTCGGCGGCCGTGACGTCATGGCGACTTCGGGACCAGGGTGCACTCCGTGATCCGTCCCGCGAGATAGTCGTCCACATTCCGGACGGTGGCGGTGGCGATCTGCCGCACCGCGTCCACCGTGAAGTACGCCTGGTGCGAGGTGACCAGGACGTTCCCGAAGGCGGTCAGCCGGGTCAGGGTCTCCTCGGTCATCACCTCCAGCGCCTTGTCGTAGAAGAAGACGCCGGCCTCCTCCTCGTACCGGTCGAGCCCGACGCCGCCGAGCCGGCCGGCCTGGAGCGCCGCCGTCAGCGCGGCGGAGTCGATCAGCGCGCCGCGCCCGGTGTTGACCAGGATCACGTCGTCCTTCATCTCCGCCAGCCGCCGCTCGCCCAGCAGGTGGTGGGTGGAGGGCATCAGCGGCACGTGCAGGCTGATCAGGTCGGCCTCCCGGCAGAGCCTGTCCAGCTCGACGTACTCCATGCCCAGCTCCTCGCAGGCCGGGTTGGGGGTGATGTCCCAGCCGAGCAGCCGCATGCCGAAGCCGCGGGCGATGGCGGTGAAGGCGGTGCCGATCCGCCCGGTGCCGATGACGCCGGCGGTGCGCCCGTGGAAGTCCCGGCCGAGCAGGCCGTCCAGCCGGAAGTCCAGGTCCCTCGTGCGCCGCGCGGACCGCTCGATCCGGCGGTTGAGCGCGGTGGCCAGCGTCCAGGCGAACTCGGCGACCGAGTACGGGGAGTAGTCGGCGACGCGGGTCACGGTCAGGCCGAGCCGTTCGGCGTGGTCGAGGTCGATGTTGTTGTAGCCGGTGGAGCGCTGGGTGACCAGCCGGGTGCCGCCGCGCACCAGCGCCTCCAGCACGGGCGCGTCCAGCACCGCGTCGACGCTGGTGGAGACCGCTTCGAAGCCCGCGGCCAGCGGCAGCGTGTCGGGCGTGAGGGCGGGTTCCACACAGCGGATCTGGTGGCGCGGGGTGACCGCGGCCTCCAGCAGCGGCCGTTCGTCGCGCTGCACCCCGGTCGCGAGGATCTCCACCGCTCCGCCTCCTCCCGCGCCGCGCCCGCACGGCGTCCGCGCTGTGCTCACCCTACGTGCACCGGGCGGCGAACCCGGGGAGCCCGCGGGCGGCAGCGCGACGCGAACTCCCGTGGCCCCGCCTCGCCGCCCGTCCGGACCGGCCGCGCGTTAGCGTCGTGTCTGGGCACGCGGGCCCGACCGGAACACCACGAGCAGACCGCGGGATCGGAGTCCAGGGGTGACGCGCAGCGTCTATGTCACGGGGATCGGCCGCGGCGACGGCCGCCAGGTGGTCGAGCTGGGGGTGATGGAGCTGCTGACCCGGCAGGTGGACCGGGTCGGGGTCTACCGGCCGCTGGTGCACGACGCCCCCGACCGGATCTTCGAGCTGCTGCGGACCCGCTACCGCCTCACCCAGGACCCGGCGACGGTCTTCGGGATGGGCTACGAGGAGGCCGCCGCGCTCCAGGCCGAGGAGGGCCAGGGCGCGCTGACCGCCCGTCTGGTGGACGGCTACCTGCGGGTGGCCGAGGAGTACGGGACGGTGCTGATCCTCGGCTCGGACTTCGCCGGCACCAACCTGCCGGCGGAGCTGGGCGTCAACGCCCGGCTGGCCAACGAGTGCGGCGCCTCGGTCATCGCGGTGATCGGGGGCCGCGACCAGAGCGCGGACTCGGTGGTCGCCGAGGTCCGCAACGCCCACCACGCGTACACCAACCTCGGCTGCGACGTGATCGCGCTGATCGCCAACCGGGTCGCCCCCGCCGAGGTGGACGGCGCCGCGGCGCAGCTGCGCAGGACGCTGGAGGTGCCCGTCTACGTGCTGCCGGACGAGCCGGCGCTGGCGGCGCCGACGGTCCGGCAGATCGTCGAGACGCTGGGCGCGCAGGTGCTGCTCGGCGACGAGGCGGGGCTGTCGCGGGACGCGATGGACTTCGTGTTCGGCGGCGCGATGCTGCCGGCGTTCCTGCCGCGGCTGACGCCGGGGTGCATGGTGGTGACGCCGGGCGACCGGGCCGACCTGATCGTCGGCGCGCTGGCCGCGCACTCCGCGGGCTCGCCGCCGATCGCCGGGGTGCTGCTGACGCTGGACGAGAAGCCGGGCGCGCACATCCTCGCGCTGGCCGAGCGGCTGGCGCCCGGCACGCCGGTGCTCGCGGTGCCCACCGGCTCCTTCCCGACCGCGGCCGAACTGTTCGGCCTGGACGGCAAGCTGGGCGCGGGCACGCCGCGCAAGGCGGAGACCGCGCTGGGCCTGTTCGAGACGCACGTGGACACCGCCGAGCTGACCGGGCGGCTGTCGGTGGCGCGCTCGGAGCGGGTGACGCCGATGATGTTCGAGCACGCGCTGCTGGAGCGGGCCCGCGCGCGCCGGCGGCGGATCGTGCTGCCGGAGGGCGCCGAGGAGCGCATCCTGCGGGCCGCGGAGGTGCTGCTGCGGCGCGGCGTGTGCGATCTGACGCTGCTCGGCGAGGAGGACGCGATCCGCAAGCGGGCCGGCGACCTGGGCATCGCGCTGGACGACCCGGGCCTCGCGGTGATCGACCCGCACACCTCGCCGCTGCGCGAGCGCTTCGCCGCCACGTACGCGCGGCTGCGGGCGCACAAGGGCGTGTCGTACGAACTGGCCTACGACGTGGTCGCGGACGTGTCGTACTTCGGCACGCTGATGGTGCAGGAGGGGCTGGCCGACGGCATGGTCTCGGGCGCGGTGCACTCCACCGCGGCGACCATCCGCCCCGCCTTCGAGATCATCAAGACCCGCCCGGACGCGGCGATCGTCTCGTCGGTGTTCTTCATGTGCCTGGCCGACCGGGTGCTGGTCTACGGCGACTGCGCGGTCAACCCGGACCCGGGCGCCGAGCAGCTCGCGGACATCGCCATCCAGGCCGCGGCGACCGCGGCCCGCTTCGACGTGGCGCCGCGGGTGGCGATGCTGTCGTACTCCACCGGCACCTCGGGCAGCGGCGCGGACGTGGACAAGGTGCGCGCGGCCACCGAACTGGTCCGGCAGCGGCGGCCGGACCTGCTGGTGGAGGGGCCGATCCAGTACGACGCGGCGGTCTCGCCCTCGGTCGCGGCGACGAAGCTGCCGGAGTCGAAGGTGGCCGGGCAGGCGACGGTGCTGGTCTTCCCGGACCTGAACACCGGCAACAACACCTACAAGGCGGTCCAGCGCTCGGCCGGGGCGGTCGCGGTCGGCCCGGTGCTCCAGGGGCTGCGCAAGCCGGTCAACGACCTGTCGCGCGGCGCGCTGGTGCAGGACATCGTGAACACCGTCGCCATCACGGCGATCCAGGCGCAGGGGGACCAGGGGGAGGACGCGTGAGCGGGCACGACACGGAGGCCGGGGGTAGCACGGGCGCCGAGGGCGGCACGGGACGCGGCGCCGAGGGCGGCACGGGACGCGGCGCCGAGGGCGGCGCGACCCGGGTGCTGGTGCTCAACTCCGGCTCCTCCTCGGTGAAGTACCGCCTGATGGACATGGCCGACGAGACCCGGCTGGCCTCCGGCACGGTCGAGCGGATCGGCGAGCCGGGCGGCGTGGCGGACCACGCCTCGGCGCTGCGCGCGGTGGCCGACGAACTGGCCGGGCAGGACCTCGGCCTGGACTCGCCGCGGCTGGCCGCGGTCGGCCACCGGGTGGTGCACGGCGGCACCCGCTTCACCGAGCCGACCCTGGTCACCGACGAGGTGCTGGACGGCATCCGCGCGCTGGTGCCGCTCGCGCCGCTGCACAACCCGGCGAACATCACCGGCATCGAGGTGGCCCGCGACCTGCGCCCCGACCTGCCGCAGGTGGCGGTCTTCGACACCGCCTTCCACGCCACCCTCCCCGAGGCCGCCGCGCGGTACGCGATCGACGCCGGCACCGCCGAGCGCTACGGCATCCGCCGCTACGGCTTCCACGGCACCTCGCACGCCTATGTCTCGCGGGCCGCCGCGGCCCTGCTCGGCCGCGAGCCCGGCGAGGTCAACGCCGTCGTGCTGCACCTGGGCAACGGCGCCTCGGCGTCCGCGGTGCGCGGCGGGGTGTGCGTGGACACCACCATGGGCATGACGCCGCTGGAGGGCCTGGTGATGGGCACCCGGTCCGGGGACCTGGACCCGGGCGCGGTCTTCCACCTCGCGCGGGTCGCGGGCCTGGACACCGACGCGATCGACACGCTGCTGAACAAGAAGTCGGGTCTGCTGGGCCTGTGCGGGGACAACGACATGCGGGAGATCGGCCGCCGGATGGCCGAGGGCGACGCCGACGCCCGGCTCGCCTTCGACGTCTACGTGCACCGGCTGCGCCGCTACGTGGGCGCGTTCACCGCGGTGCTGGGCCGGGTCGACGTGATCGCCTTCACCGCCGGGGTCGGCGAGAACTCCGCGGCGGTCCGCGCGGCGGCGATGCGCGACCTGGAGAACCTCGGCGTGGTCCTGGACCCGGTGCGCAATGCGGTCCGGGCCGGCGGCCCCCGGCTGGTCTCCGCGGACGGCTCGCCGGTGGCGGTCGCGGTGGTCCCCACCGACGAGGAGCTGGCCATCGCGCGCGATACTTACGCCTTGGCGCAAGGTTGACATCCCGCAGCCGAGTGCAGCACCAGCCCGAACCCGGGCCGTAGCCCCGGCCCGTAGCCGTAGCCGTAGCCAGTGAGCAACCGGAACGACCCAGGACAGCAATCCAGAATTATTCCGGTGCGGAACAAACCGATAGGATATCGCCCATGCGCCGAGCCAAGATCGTCTGCACGTTGGGTCCCGCCGTCGACTCCTACGACCAGCTCAAGACGCTGGTCGAAGCCGGCATGAACGTCGCCCGCCTCAACTTCAGCCACGGCAGCCACGCCGAGCACGAGGCCCGCTACCAGCGGGTGCGCAAGGTGGCCGAGGAGACCGGGCGGGCGGTGGGCGTGCTGGCCGACCTCCAGGGCCCGAAGATCCGCCTGGGCACCTTCGCCGAGGGCCCGGTGGAGCTGGTGTCCGGCGACGAGTTCACCATCACCACCGAGGACGTCGAGGGCGACCGGTCGATCTGCGGCACCACGTACAAGGGCCTGCCCGGCGACGTCTCGCAGGGCGACCCGGTGCTGATCAACGACGGCAACGTGGCGCTGCGGGTGATCGAGGTCGACGGCCCGCGGGTGCGCACCCTGGTCGTCGAGGGCGGCGTGGTCTCCGACCACAAGGGCATCAACCTGCCGGGCGCGGCCGTCAACGTGCCGGCGCTGTCCGAGAAGGACATCGCCGACCTGCGGTTCGCGCTGCGCATCGGCGTGGACATGGTCGCGCTGTCCTTCGTCCGGGACGCCAAGGACGTGCGGGACGTGCACCGGGTGATGGACGAGGAGGGCCGCCGGGTCCCGGTCATCGCCAAGGTGGAGAAGCCGCAGGCGGTGGAGAACATGGAGGACGTCGTCATGGCGTTCGACGCGGTGATGGTCGCGCGCGGCGACCTCGCCGTGGAGTACCCGCTGGAGCAGGTCCCGATGGTGCAGAAGCGGCTGGTCGAGCTGTGCCGCCGCAACGCCAAGCCGGTGATCGTGGCGACCCAGATGATGGAGTCGATGATCACCAACTCCCGGCCGACCCGCGCCGAGGCGTCCGACGTGGCCAACGCGATCCTGGACGGCGCGGACGCGGTGATGCTGTCCGCGGAGTCCTCGGTCGGCAAGTATCCGGTGGAGACGGTCAAGACGATGTCGCGGATCGTCGAGGCGGCCGAGGAGGAACTGCTCTGCCGCGGCCTGCAGCCGCTGGCCCCGGGCAAGAAGCCGCGCACCCAGGGCGGCGCGGTGGCCCGCGCGGCGGCCGAGCTGGGCGACTTCCTGGACGCGAAGACGCTGGTGGCCTTCACCCAGTCCGGCGACACCGCGCGGCGGCTGGCCCGCTACCGGGTGCCGGAGCCGGTGGTGGCGTTCACCACGCAGGAGTCCACCCGCAACCAGCTGGCGCTGACCTGGGGCGTGGAGTGCTTCGTGGTCGAGCACGTGGAGACCACCGACGCGATGGTCGAGCTGGTGGACCGGGAGATGCTCAAGCGCTCGGAGTACGCCAAGGGCGACACGGTCATCATCACCGCCGGCTCCGCCCGGGGTCCCCGGCACCACCAACCTGGTGCGCGTCCACCACCTGGGCGACCTCAGCGCCTGACGCCCCGCCGGGCCGCGCGCCCGGCCGCCCGCGAACGCCGCGCGGCCCGTACCCCGGGTGGGAGGGGGTACGGGCCGCGCGGTCGTGTGCGGGGCGCCGGCGCGGGGCCGGGCGGGCCGGCTCAGGGCTGGCCGGGCAGGACCTGCATGCCGGGGACGGTGAGGTTGCCGCCGAACTGCGCGGCCTGCTGCACCGTCACGTCGGTGAAGAACAGCTCGGGCAGGGTCAGCGGCGGCGGCGCCTTGGGCGTGAAGGTGATCGGGATCAGCCCGAGCAGGTTGCCGCTGAGCGACTCGGTGTACATCGTCACCGTGCCGCCCCGGATCGTCGAGGTCGAGCCGGCCCGGGCCTTGACCCAGGTGTGACCGCCCTGCGGCTGGTCGACGATCTGCCACAGGTCGTCGATGTCGACGCCGCTCGCGGTGAACTTCAGCACGTCCTTGACCTGGCCGCTCCAGGTGCGCACCTGCACGATGCCGTCGTAGTTCAGGCCGTGCAGGGCCAGCTTGGAGCTCTTCAGCGTCCACGGCTCGTCCGGGAGCAGCGGGATACCGCCCTCGGTCTCGGCGTCGGCGAGCGCCTTGGCGTCGTAGGTCGGGCAGGGGTAGCCCTGCGAGCCGTCGGTGGGCGTCTGCGCGGCCTTGCCGGAGGCGTCCGAGGGCGTCGTCCCGGTGGCCTTGCCCGCGGCGTCCGTGAGTCCCTTGACGGTCGTGCCCACGGTGTCCGTGAGGCCCTTGGTCGCGTCCTTGCCGCTGCCGCCGTCCTTGCCCGCGGACCCGGAGGAGCCCGAGGAGCCCGTGGACGGCGCCTTGCCGGACGTCGAGCCGGAGCCGGTCGACCCGGTGGGCGTCGGGTCGGGCTTGGGCGCGGAGGTGGTCGGCGCGGGCGTCGGCGACTGGGTGGTCGGCGCGGGCGTGGGCGTGGAGCCGCCGCCGTTGCCGGTCAGGCCGCCCAGCAGCCCGCCGAGCAGGTTGCCCAGGCCCAGCGGGTCCAGCGGGTTCGTGGACGCGCTCGGGCTGGGCGTCGGCGACGCGCTCGGCGAGGCCGAGGGGCTCGCCTTCGGGGTGGCCTGCTGCGTCTTGGGCAGCGCCTTGGCGACCGGGTCGGTGACCGAGGGCGCGGACGCCGAGGGGCTGGTGGTCGGGGTGGGCTGCGCGCCGTCCTTGCCGCTGCCGCCGGCGTCCTTGCCGCCCGCGGCGTCCTTGCCGGTGGCGCTCGGCGAGGCCGTCGGGGTGGGGGTCGCCTTGGCGCCGTCCTTGCTGCCCGAGCCCGCCGCGTCCTTGCTGTCGGGCTGGGTGACGCACGGGCCGGGCTTGAAGGGGCTGCTGCTCTTGGGCATCTCGTCGGCCTGCGCGAAGTGCGGCGTGAAGCCCATGCCCATCAGCACCGCGGTGGGCATCGCGGCGAGCGCCACGGCCTTGCCGGCCGGGACGTGCAGCTTGGTCAGCAGCGACTTGCGGGGAGCGGCGTGGCGCGGCCCGGAGGGCGCGGCGTCACGGGACCCGGCGGCCGGCTGAGCCTCGTCACCCAGCACGGTGCCTCCCGTTCTCTTCTGTGGTCTCGTCTTCGGTGAGCGATCCTGCGTGCACCGGCTCGGGCTGTGCGTAGGGGTCGCCGGGCTGCGCGGGGACCCCGGGCGCGGACGCGTCCGCGGCCTTGCCCGCCTCGCCGGCCGGGACGCCGTCGGGCTGCTCCTCCTGCTCCTGCGCCCCGGGCTCGGCGGCCGCCGGGACGCCGGGCGCCCACGACACCGCGAGCGCGCCGCCGATCAGCGCGAGCAGGAAGCCCATCAGGAAGCCGCCGAAGTTGGAGATCACCAGCGACACCAGCGCGAGCAGGATCGCGGCGACGCCGGCGAAGACCCGTACCGCGCTCTGGAACCACATGGTCAGGCCGAGCACGAACAGCAGCACGCCGATGATCAGCGAGCCGGAGCCCGCGGTGGTCGCCATCCGCACGGTCAACTGGCCCAGCGTCAGGTTCGCGTACGGGAAGTACGCGATCGGGACGCCGGCGATCAGCGTGAGCAGACCGGCCCAGAACGGCCGCTGCCAGCGCCAGTGGCGGAAGGCCAGGCGGATGTAGCGGGCGCGGGCGGTCAGTCCTGTCGACTCGGCGCTCATGGAAAACAGCTCCCTGGGACTGCAAGGTGGAGAAGGGTCGTGACCCGGGCGAGCCGCATCCCGCGCGGCTCGCCCGAGGGCCACTTCAGGCGGTGCACTGCGACGGCGCCCGTGGGGCGTCGCCTAGTAGCACTCGACCCCGGCGCCGGAGCCCTTGTGCAGGCGCAGGCTGAGGCCGGCGAGCTTGAAGGTGCCCGCGCTGGTGGCCCAGGCCCGCTGCTTCACGTCGGTCAGGTCGGCGGACTTCGCCTCCTGCGCGAAGGACGCGGCGCCGCCGTGCTCGGTGTCCTTCGCGACCTGGTCCTCGACGGCCGCGTAGTTCGGGTCGGTCGCTCCGGCGGCGACACCGATGTTGATGTCGTTGAACGTGGCATCGGCGTCGAGCTGGTCGAGGTCGATGTACAGGTTCTTCGCCGTGACTTCCTTGCCGTTGTTGCCGGCGGTGAGCTTCAGCGTCACGTCGCCGATGAACGGCGCGGGCACGACCACCGACTGGCACAGCCCGGTGATGGTGGCGTCGGTGAAGGCCGAGACGGCGACGGCCTTCGGGCCCTGGCCGCTGGGCACCACGACGTTGCCGTACTGCACGAAGCCATCACCGTGCAGGGTCTTGGCCGTGACCTTGAACTGCTGCCCCGACACGCTGAACGACGCGGCGAGCGCGCCCTGGGCCAGCGCCACGCCTATCGCGGCGGTGGCCGCGACACTCGGCACCATGACGACGGCGAACCGCCGCCATCTGGTACCGCCACGAACGAGCGACTCCATAGTTCCTCCTTCTCGGACGTACATCTCCGACCGGGTTCGTTCGGGTCCCGGCCTGGGATGGGAGAAGTGCTACGTCCTCGGGAAGGAGAGCGCCGCTGAACCGGTGGGCCGTCCGTCCCACAGGGGGATCTCCCCGGGACTCCCTGGGGAGTTGCGGACGGCTGCGTCCGAATCGTCGGCGATCACCCCCGAGCGACAACCACTGGCCACGCTCTCGCGCAACCTGCGGGACAGGCTCCATCCGGTTCCATCCGCATCCATCAGGTGGACGGAGACCCCCCTGTCCCGGGGCGTCGGCCGGTGACCGCGCACCCCCGCCCGGCGGGGACCCGGAGCCGCGGCGCCGACTGGCTGCCGGGCAGTGGCTACGGACCGAGCTTGGCCGATCGTGGTCCATTCGCGGCCGGTGCACAAGGGGTTCATTACTAGCGAGTAACGGAAGTGTGGCGCATTCATGATCGCCACCCGGAGTCACGTCACGCTGCGTAGTTGACGCACGGGTAGGTAAATCAGGCATAAGGGTCGATGACCCGACAAATACGGGCGCTTCCTCTACCGCCAGTAACAGCGGTTTTCTATTGTCACGGTTTGATAAACCACGGCGGGAAGTCGCTAAATCTCCGAGTGTGCTCCGCGCGCCGCGGCGACCACCCGACGAGCGGAGGGCGACCGCCCTCCGCCGTCCGGCCGCCGCCGCGCCCCCGGTCGAACTGGTGTCAGAAAAGCACCCTGGCCAGCGCGGTCCGCGCTGCGGCCACCCGCGGGTCGTCCGGCCCGACCACGTCGAACAGCTCCAGCAGCCGCAGCCGAGCGGAGTCCCGCTCCTCGCCCGCGGTGCGCCGCACCACGTCCACCAGACGCCCGAACGCGTCCTCGACATGGCCGCCGACCAGATCCAGGTCGGCCGCGGCCAGTTGTGCCTGTACGTCACCGGGCGCGTCCGCGGCGGCCTGCCGGACCGCCTGCTGGTCGGCGCCCTGCACCCGGCGCAGCAGCTCGGCCTGGGCCAGGCCGAGCTTGGCCTCGACGTTCGCCGGCTCGTCGGCCAGCACGTTGCGGTACGCCTGGATCGCGCCGCCGAGGTCGCCGGAGTCCAGCGCCTCGTGCGCGGCGGACAGCGCCAGCTCCTGCGGGGTGGCCGGGCGCGGCGGGGCGGCGGCGGGCGCGGGGGCCGCGCCCGGGTCGGTCTCGGCGCCGACGATGCCGAAGCGCTGCTCGGCGACGGCGATCAGCTGGTCGAGCACCTCGGTGATCTGGTCCTCGGGGGCCGCGCCCTGGAAGAGCGGCATCGCCTGCCCGGCCAGCACTGCGAAGACCGCCGGCACGCCCTGCACGCCGAACTGCTGGAAGAGCATCTGGTTGGCGTAGACCTCGGCGGTGGCCAGCACGAAGCGGCCGCGGTACTGCCCGGCCAACCGCTCCAGCGTCGCGTTGAGCTGCTTGCTCTGCTCGGCCTGGTCGGCCCAGAAGCTGATGACGACCGGAACCTCGGCCGAGCGCTGCAGGACGTCGGCCTCGAAGGTGGCCTCGGACACCTCGACGACCAGCGGCGCTCCGGTGGCCGCGGCGTCCGCGCCGCCCTCCTGCCGCTGCGCCCTGGCCTGCTCCGCCTTGGCCTTGGCCTCCCCGGCCGCCTTCACCGCGGCGAGGTCGACCACACCGCTCATGGACATGTTGCGTGGCTGCATGAGGCCAATCCTCCCCCCTCGCCGGGCAAACCGTGAACAGACCCGGAAACCCCGCCGGATTGCGGGATCGGGACCGGCCACGGCGCTGGTCGTCCGCCGTGTCGGCGGTGGCGCCGCCGACGCGGGTGGTGCGCCGTGCCCCGCGCGATGGGCGCGTGGCACGGATGGTGCGGGCGCGGAACCCCTGTCCGCGCGGGTGGTTGCCGCTCGTCGTCGGGGCGAGCGTTTCGCTACGACTCGTAGCGTAACTGCCCGGGAGGCGGGTCCCGGCGGACGCGCCGTGTGAAACGGATCACTTCGCCGCGCTACTTACCGGCCGGTATGGTCCGCCCTATGTGCGCCCTCCCCTCCGGCAAACGCACCGGACGCCCGCGAAGTGCCGCCGCGGACGAGGCGATTCTCGACGCGACCCGCGCCGCGCTGGCCGAACTGGGCTGGGGCCGGCTGACCCTGGGGGACGTCGCGGCCCGCGCCGGGGTGGCCAAGACGACCCTCTACCGGCGCTGGCCGGGGAAGAACGAGCTGGTCGTGGACGCGGTCGCGGCGCTGTTCGAGGAGCAGCTCGACGTGCCGGACCGCGGCGGGCTGCAGGCCGACATCCAGGGCGTGGTGCTGCGCTTCGCCGAGCTGATCAGCCGGCCGGAGACGAAGACCGCGCTGATGGCGGTGGTCGCCGAGGCCACCCTCGACGAGGCGCTGCGGCGGCGGATCAGGGCGGCGATCGTGGACCGGCAGAAGCGGCTGGTGCTGATCGGGCGCGAGCGCGCGCAGGCGCGCGGGGAGCTGCCGCCGGACGACGGCTCGGCGCCGGCCCGCGACGACCTGATCTTCGACGTGATCGCGGGCGCGGTGGTGCACCGGGTGATGGTCAGCTCGGAGCCGGTGGACCAGGAGTGGGCCGAGCGGCTGGCCCGGCTGCTGGTCTGCGGCCTGTCCGGCCTGGCCTGACCGCGCCGACCCGGCCGCCCGTCCCCGTACGGCGGTACGGGGACGGCGCGCGGTTCACGCTCCTGGCGCGTCCGCCTGGGCGGGCGCCTCCGCCTGCACGCCGGCCACGAAGTGGTCGAACTCGCCCGCCTTGACGCCCTTGACGAACGCCTCCCACTTGGCGGGGGTGGTGACGGCGACGACGTCCGGCTGTTCCGTCTCGCGGATGTAGATCATCCCGTCGTCGCCGACGGTCGCTTCGAGGGACACAATTCCTTCCTCGTTCCTTCCTCGCGGGACCGATGGGCCTGTACGAGGGTACGAGGTCGGGGGCCGCGCGCCGGGGCGCGCGGCGGCCGGTCCCGGCCGCAACCGGGCAGGCCGGGCGGCGGAACGGGCGCGGGGGCGGCGCCCCCCGGGAGCGCGGCGGCGGCGCCCACGGGAGCCGCTCCGGGTCCGTTCCCGGGACCGGACCCGGAGCCGGGCGTGCTCAAAACCGGGCGGGCTCGGTGTAGCTCCCCCACTCCTCCCGCAGCGCGCCGCAGATCTCGCCGAGGGTGGCCTCCGCGCGCACCGCGTCCAGCATCGGCGCGATCATGTTGCCGCCGTCGCGGGCGGCGGCGAGCATCGCGTCGAGCGCGGAGCGGACCGCGGCGTCGTCGCGCGCGGCGCGGCGGTCGGCCAGCACCCGCACCTGCTCGCGCTCCACCTCGTGGCCCACCCGCAGGATCTCCAGGTCGCCGGTGACCGAGCCGGTGTGCCGGTTGACGCCGACCACGCCCTTCTCGCCCTTCTCCAGCGCCTGCTGGTAGCGGAACGCGGACTCGGCGATCTCGCCGGTGAACCAGCCGTCCTCGATGCCGCGCAGGATGCCCGAGGTCATCGGGCCGATCGGGTGCTCGCCGCTCGGCACCGCCCTGGCGCCCATCTCCCTGATCCGGTCGAAGATCTTCTCGGCGTCCGCCTCGATGCGGTCGGTGAGCGCCTCCACGTACCAGGAGCCGCCGAGCGGGTCGGCGACGTTGGCGACGCCGGTCTCCTCCATCAGCACCTGCTGGGTGCGCAGCGCGATCTCCGCGGCCTGCTCGCTGGGCAGCGCCAGGGTCTCGTCCAGCGCGTTGGTGTGCAGCGAGTTGGTGCCGCCGAGCACCGCCGACAGCGCCTCGACCGCGGTGCGCACCACGTTGTTGTACGGCTGCTGGGCGGTCAGCGACACCCCGGCGGTCTGGGTGTGGAAGCGCAGCCACTGGGCCTTGTCGGTCCGCGCGCCGTAGACGTCGCGCAGCCAGCGGGCCCAGATCCGGCGGGCGGCGCGGAACTTGGCGATCTCCTCGAAGAAGTCCAGGTGGGCGTCGAAGAAGAAGGACAGGCCCGGCGCGAAGGCGTCCACGTCCAGACCGCGGCTCAGGCCCAGCTCCACATAGCCGAAACCGTCGGCGAGGGTGTAGGCCAGCTCCTGCGCGGCCGTGGCCCCTGCCTCGCGGATGTGGTAGCCGGAGACCGACAGCGGCTTGTAGGCGGGGATGGCGGCGGCGCAGTGCTCCATCAGGTCGCCGATCAGCCGCAGGTGCGGCTCGGGCGCGAAGAGCCACTCCTTCTGCGCGATGTACTCCTTGAAGATGTCGGTCTGCAGCGTGCCGTTGAGCACCGCGGGGTCGACGCCCTGGCGCTCGGCGGCCACCAGGTACATGCAGAAGACCGGGACGGCCGGTCCCGAGATGGTCATCGACGTGGTGACGTCGCCGAGCGGGATGTCCTGGAAGAGGACCTCCATGTCGGCGGCGGAGTCCACGGCGACGCCGCAGTGGCCGACCTCTCCGAGCGAGCGCGGGTCGTCGGAGTCGCGGCCCATCAGGGTGGGCATGTCGAAGGCCACGGAGAGCCCGCCGCCGCCGGCGGCCAGGATCATCTTGTAGCGCTCGTTGGTCTGCCGTGCGTTGCCGAAGCCGGCGAACTGGCGGATGGTCCAGGTGCGGCCGCGGTAGCCGGTGGCGTGCAGGCCGCGGGTGAAGGGGTACTCCCCCGGCCAGCCGATCCGCTCGAAGCCGGGCACGTCCGCGCCGGGCGGCGGGCCGTAGACCGGTTCGACGGGGTCGCCCGAGAGCGTGCTGAAGTCCGCGTCGCGGGTGCGCGCGGAGTCGTAGCGAGCCTGCCAGCGCTGGCGGCCTTCCTCGATGCCGTGGGCGTCCATACCCTCGAATTTACTTGGACGTCCTAGTACCTGTCGATGGGAAGACGGCCCACCGGGTGGTGAGCCGGGTCTCACCCGGGGTGATCAGACGTTCACGGGCTCGGGCTTCTCCGCGCGGACCACCTTCGGGGCCAGCTCACGGGTGACGCGGCGCTCCACGAAGAAGGCGGCGGTCGGGACGGTGCCGGCGAGCAGCACCCAGGCCATCCGGCCGATCGGCCACTTCGCCTTGGAGCACAGGTCGAAGGCGAAGATCAGGTACACGACGTAGAGCCAGCCGTGGGCGAAGCCCACCGCGGTGGTGAAGGTGCCCGCGCCATTGATGTCGAGCGCGTATTTGGCGATGACGCCGAGGGTGAGCGCGATCAGCAGCACGCCCGTCACATAGGCCATCACCCGGTAGCGGGTCAGCACGCTGGATTTCATGGCATCGAGGGTATCCCTCGCGAAACGAGGCGCCGGACCCGGGTGCGGGCCGGGGCCGGCCGGGGCCGGCGCGGAGGCGGCCCCCGGCGGGCGAGCCGACCCGGGTGCGGGCCGGGTCACTCCTCGAAGTCGCCCGCGGCTATCCGCAGCGGCCGCAGCAGCGCGAAGATCTCGCCGCACTCCTCGTCGTCGTAGACGCCCAGGCCGAAGTCCATGGCCATCAGGTCGCGGGTGGCGTGCTCGACCACCTCGCGGCCGCGGTCGGTGATGGAGGCGAGGGTGCCGCGGCCGTCGTTGGGGTTGGGCCGGCGCACCACGAACCCGGCGGCCACCAGCCGGTCCACGGTGTTGGTCACCGAGGTGGGGTGCACCATGAGCCGCTCGCCGATCTTGGACATCGGCAGCTCGCCGGCCTTGGCGAAGGTCAGCAGCACCAGCGCCTCGTACCGCGCGAAGGTCAGCCCGTACGGCTTGACCACCGCGTCGACCTGTCCGAGCAGGATCTGCTGGGCCCGCATGATCGACGTGATGGCGCTCATCGACGGCACCCCGCCCCAGTGCCGCTTCCACAGTTCGTCGGCGCGCGCGATCGGATCGAAGGGCAGACTCAGGGGCTTCGGCACGCCCCCGAGCCTACCCGCCGGTCACATACCGGGCCCACCCGTCTCGCCCAATGAGAGCCCCGCCCGCGGCATGCGGCTCGCCCCCGCCCGGGCGGCTCTCAGCCGACGAGACCCGCCAGGTCGACGTCGACCGCGAACGGCACCGCGGACTCGAACCTGCCGCGGTGCACGCCGGTGGCCACGTAGACGTGCGTGGTGTCGTCGAGTTCGTAGCTGTGCACCACGGGCAGCCCGCGTTCGTCCTCGATCCGCCAGAGGTTCCTGATGCCGGCCTCGGCATAGAGCCCGGGCTTGTAGCGGCGGTCGCGGTCCTCGGACTCCGCGGACACCACCTCCACCACGAGAGCGGTCTCCTCGGGCAGGAACCGTGTGCGCTGCGGGTCGTACGGCACCGACGCGGCGATGACGTCGGGCTCCGGGCGGCTGCGCCGGTTGAGCTTCACCGTCATCTGGGCCTCCACCGTCCAGCCGGCCGGCGCGGCGGCCTCCAGGATGGCGGTGAGCCGGCGGATCACCCGGTCGTGCCAGCTGCGCTGCGGCGACATGTTGAAGATCAGGGCTCCGTCGAGCAACTCGATGTGGCGCGGTGCGTCGGGGGGAGGAGATCGAGGTCGTCGGCCTCCCAGCCGCTGTCACGCGGCGGATACATCCATTGCGGCAGCGCGGTGCTCAACGCGGCGCTCCTTCCGGCGCGGACGATGGACGGGCGGATCCGCCACCAGCATGCCACGGGGCCGGTGGCGCCACGGGCACGTCGGGGAACGCCGGAGGCGCCGGGGGCCTTCAGGGCGAGGGCGTGGGGACGGGGGCGGGGAGGGGGAGGCGGGTGCGGTGGACGGTGCGGATGACGGCGAGGACGCTGAGGGTGCCGAGGACGCCGCCGCCGCAGATGACGGCGAACGGCGGGGCCCACTCGGCGAAGGCGCCGCCGGCCGTCATGCCGATGCCCTGGAGGGTCATCAGGCCGGCGCCCATCAGCGACATGGCCCGGCCGCGCATGTCCGCGGGGACCTCGTCGACGAACCACTTGTCCATCCCCAGCGCGTAGGCCGCGCACAGGCCGGTGAGGGCGAGCAGCACGATGGCCAGCGGCAGCGGCGGGTGCACCGCGAAGGCGGCCAGCGGCAGCAGGCAGGCGCCGGCCAGCGGCAGCGCGATGCGCTCGCGGGCGGCGGGCCGCAGCAGCGTGCCGGCGAGCATCTCGCTGACCACCGTGCCGGCCGGCATCGCGGCCAGCAGCAGCCCGAAGCCCAGCGAGCCGGCGCCGCGGAGTCGGCGAAGGGCGCGGCGACGCCCTCGGCGACGGAGAAGAACATCGGCGGCACCCACCACATCAGCAGCAGCGCCCGGATGCGCGGGTGCGCCATCAACTGGCCGGAGGAGGCCAGCGACTGGCGCAGCAGCGCGCTGCCGCCGGTGCGCCGGGCCGGCCGCTCGACGGTGCCGAGCCGCAGCAGCAGCGCCGAGCCGAGGAAGGTCCCGACGGTGACGCACAGCGCGGCCCGCGGCGACAGCCACACCAGCACCAGCCCGCCGACGCCGAAGCCGACGATCTGGGCGCTCTGCGAGACGATCCGGATCAGCGAGCGGCCCAGGATGAACAGGTCGCCCTCCAGCATCTCGGCCAGGCTCGCGCCGCGCGTCCCGATGAACAGCGGCGAGATCATCGACTGCACCGCCAGCAGCACGAACAGCAGCGCCAGCGGCGTCGCCGACCACGCCATCCCGGCCACGCACGCCGCCGACACCAGGTCGCAGGTCACCAGCACCCGGCGGGCCGGCTGGTGGTCGGCGACCCCGGACAGCAGCAGTCCGCTGAGCGCGTAGGGCAGCACGGTGAGCGCGAAGACCAGCGAGGTCAGCACCGAGGAGCCGGACTCCTGGTAGACCAGCACCGCCAGCGACACCAGGGCCAGCACCGTGCCCAGGATGGACAGGACGTGCGCGGCGAAGACGAAACGGAACTCCCGGACCGCGAACACCGCTCCGTAGCCGGTGTTCTGGTCCGCGCCGCTCCCCTGGGTGGCGGGAGCGTCGTTCGAGCCGGCCGGCGAAGGTGGGTTGCCGCCGTGTGGCGGGTGTTCGCTGTCCGTTGTCATGACATCACACTGGTGGCACGGGCCCCACCCGTCGTAGTCTTTCGGACGCAGCCGAATCTTGTGGGGCGTGATGTCGTTTCGTGTGCGGTTTGCGGCGGAAGATCTGCTGCGCTGCAGGTTCGCCATCTCGCCGCTGCGGGAGATCCAGGGCGCGATCAGAACCCTGTCCCGGCCGGACCGGCACGGCTACCACCTGCCGTGGCTGCGGCAGGTGCGGTCGGTGGCCGCGGGCCTGGACCTCGCCCCGGTCCGGCTGCTCGCGCCGGAGAACGGCTACGGGCCGGACTTCCTGCACCCGCTGCCCGAGGTCCCGCTGGCCGCGCTGGAGGACGAGCTGGCGGCCGTGCGGGCGACCCCGCCGGAGCTGGCCCGCGAGCAGATCGGCGCCGCGCTGGCGCAGACGCCGGGGGCCGCGCAGTCCCGCCGGGGCCGGGCCATGCAGGACGACCCGGCCGGCACGGTGCGGCAGCTCGCGACGCTCTTCGAGCACGCCTGGGCGGCGCTGCTGGCCCCGCACTGGCCGCGGCTGCGCGCGGTGCTGGAGGCCGATGTGGCGTACCACGCGCGGCGGTTGGCGGACGGCGGGATGCAGCGGCTGTTCACCGGGCTGCATCCCAAGCTCAGCTGGTCCGACGGCGCGCTGACCGCCGAGGGCCACCCCGCGCCGGCCCCGCCGGGCGCGGACGCCGGCGCCGCGCGGAGCGCCGCGCCGGGCGGCGCCGCCCCCGGCCGCGGCCTCGTCCTGGTGCCGAGCGTCTTCTTCTGGCCCGAGGCCGGCAGCGCCTTCGACCCGCCATGGCAGCCGACCGTGGTCTACCCGGCCCGCGGCATCGGCGGACTGTGGGCGGGCAGCGTGCCGGCCGCGTCCACCGCGCTGGTCCGGCTGCTGGGCGCCAACCGCGCGGCGATCCTCACCGCGCTCGACGCGCCCACCACCACTACCGCGCTCGCGCACCGGCACGACCTGGCGATGTCCTCGGTCTCCGCGCACCTGGGCGTCCTGCGCGACGCCGGCCTGCTCGCCTCGCGCCGCTACGGGCACCAGGTGCTGTACGAGCGCACGCCGCTGGGCATCGCGGTGGCGACCGGCGGCCTCATCTGAGGCGACCCGTGCGCGACCGCACCCGAGGCGACCCGTGCGCGACCGCGCCGTCCGGCGCCCCGCGCGGGCTCAGACCGTGCCGACCGCGCCCTCGCGCTCCTCGGGCCCGCCCGCGGCCGCCGCCGCCTCGCGGGCCGCGGCGACCGCCGCCTCGCCCTCGTGCGCGAGCTTGCGCTCGGCGAAGAAGCCGCCGGTGGGCAGCACCGACAGCACGAAGTACAGCGCGCCGCGCCCCAGCGGCCACCGCGCGCGGTTCCACGCGTCGGCCCAGAACAGCACGTAGAGGATGAACAGGACGCCGTGCACCATGCCCATCACCGGCACGGCGTTGAAGTCCGTGGTGCGCTTGAGCACCGAGCAGATCAGCAGCAGCAGGAAGGAGACCGCCTCGGGGGCGGACACCAGGCGGAGCCTGCGCAGGGCGGCGGCGGTCTTGAGATCCACGGGGATCGGTCCTCACAGTCGAACAGGTCGGCGCGTTCCGGGGCCCACGATTGTGAACGTGCTCACAAGCCCGCTCCCCATTATCACCGCCGCGTATCGATGACCCGGCACGGGGGTCGGCAACCGCCCGCCGGGCGGTAGCGTCCCCCTGTGCGTACCTCACGTGACGCGCCGAGACCCGACGGGGACGAAGAAGACCGATGAGCATCGACTGGGACCGCCGGCACTGCGCCCGCAAGGGACACATCACCTACGCCCCCGACGAGCAGCGGCTGCGCGAGAAGCTGCACGCGCCGACCGCCGTCGGCACGGTGTGGCGCTGCCTGCGCTGCGGCGACTTCGTCCTGGGCGAGCCGCACGGCTCCGGGCCGGCCGACCGGGCGCCGCGGGTGCTGCGCGGGCGGGCCCTGCGCGACCTGTTCATCCTGCGCTTCCTGGCCGTCGAGCGGGTGCTGCGCGGGCTGCTGGTGATCGCGGCCGCCTGGGCGGTGTGGAAGTTCTCCAACTCCCAGGACGCGGTGCGGCGGCTGTTCGAGGAGGACCTGACGGTCTTCCGGCCGGTGGCCGACCACTTCGGCTACGACCTGGACCACTCCCCCGTCGTCGGCACCATCCAGAAGACCTTCGACTACAAGAAGTCGCACCTGCAGGAGGTGGCCGCGGCGATGGCCGGCTACGCCCTGATCGAGGTCGTCGAGGGCGTCGGCCTGTGGTTCGCCAAGCGCTGGGCGGAGTATCTGGCGGTGGTCGCCACCGCCGCGTTCCTGCCGATCGAGGTCTACGAACTCACCGAGAAGATGAGCTGGTTCAAGATCGGCACGCTGGCGCTGAACGTCCTGGCGGTGCTCTACATCCTCATCGGCAAGCGGCTGTTCGGCATCCGCGGCGGCCACGCGGCGTTCGAGGCGCAGCGCCGCTCGGCCTCGCTGCTGGAGGTCGAGGAGGCGGCCGGCGAACGGCCCGCGCCGCTGCCGGTGCGCCCGCGCGACGCGTCCGAGCACCGTCCCGGCGCCTACGACCTCGGCTCCGGCGCGCCGTCCCGCCCCACCACCCCCGACGCGGGCTGAGCCGATGGCGGACTTCCGGCTGCAGGGCACGCGGGTGCTGGCCGTCGACCTCGCGGGTGACGCGGTCAAGGCGAAGAACGGCGCGATGGTCGCCTACGAAGGCGAGATGACGTTCAAGAAGATGACCGGCGGCGGCGAGGGCCTACGCGGCATCGTCACCCGCAGGGTCACCGGCGAGCACATGGCCGTGATGGAGGTCAAGGGCCACGGCACCTGCTACTTCGCCGACCGCGCCACCGAGATCAACCTGGTCCGGCTGGCCGGCGAGAAGCTGTACGTGGAGGCGAGCAACCTGCTGGTGACCGAGGCAGGCCTGCGCACCGGCACCACCTTCACCGGGCTGCGCGGCGCCTCACAGGGCAACGGCCTGTTCACCACCACCGTCGAGGGCAGCGGGCAGGCGGCGATCATGTCCGACGGGCCGGCCGTGGTGCTGCGCGTCTCGGCGGCCCACCCGCTGGTCGTCGACCCGGGCGCGTACGTCGCGCACACCGGGAACCTGCGGCAGCAGCTGCAGACCGCGGTCGGCTGGCGGACGCTGGTCGGCGAGGGCTCCGGCGAGAGCTTCCGCATCCTCTTCGAGGGCGAGGGCCTGGTCTATGTCCAGCCCAGCGAGCGCACCACGGTCGGAGGGCAGCTCTGATGCCGTTCACCCGGATCAACTCCAAGATGGTCGAGGCGGTCGTCACCCCCGGGCAGCGGCTGTTCAGCCAGCGCGGCGCGATGCTCGCCTACCGCGGCGAGGTGACGTTCACCCCGAACATCACCGGCGGCCAGGGCGGCGTGATGTCGATGATCGGCCGCCGGCTGGCGAACGAGGCCACCCCGCTGATGACCGTGGAGGGGCAGGGCACGGTGATGTTCGGCCACGGCGGCCACCACATCCACACCGTGGACCTGGCCGGCGAGACGCTCTACGTGGAGGCGGACCGGCTGCTGGCCTTCGACGGCTCGCTGCGCCAGGGCACCATGTTCATGGGCTCGCAGGGCGGCGTGATGGGCGTGATCCGCGGTCAGGCCACCGGCCAGGGCCTGTTCACCACCACCCTCCAGGGCAAGGGCTCGGTGGCGGTGATGGCGCACGGCGGCGTGCTGGAGCTGCCGATCGCCCCGGACCGGCCGGTGCACGTCGACCCGCAGGCGTACGTCGCCCACCGCGGAGACGTGCGCAACCGGCTGACCACCGCGATCGGCTGGCGCGAGATGGTCGGCCGCGGCTCGGGCGAGGGCTTCCAGCTGGAACTGTCGGGACAGGGCACGGTGTACGTGCAGGCGTCGGAGGAGAAGCTGTGAGCCACCCGCCGGGACAGGGACAGGGGCCGGTGCCGGGGCAGGCGCCGGGAACGCCGGGCACGCCGGGCACGCCGGGACCAGTGGTCTTCGACCCGTACTCGCTGCCGGAGGACGACAACGTCAACCCGTACGCCTTCAGCGTGGCGCTGGACGGCCAGTGGTTCCTGCAGAAGGGGAAGATGATCGCCTACTACGGGGAGATCGACTTCCACGGCATCGGCTACGGCCCGCTGGACCACCTGATCGCGGCCGACTTCCACTCCCCGCTGCACGCCGCGGACTGGGTGGTCGCGCAGGGCCGCGGGCGGATGCTGCTGGCCGACCGCGCCTACGACGTCAACTCCTACGACCTGGACGAGGGCAACCTCACCATCAGGGCCGGCAACCTGCTGGCCTTCCAGCCGGGGCTGGCGCTGAAGCAGTCGATCGTCCCGGGCTTCCTGACGCTGATCGGCACGGGGAAGTTCGTGGCCGCCTCCAACGGCGCGGTGCACTTCGTCGAGCCGCCGATCCGGGTGGACCCGCAGGCGCTGGTCGGCTGGGCGGACTGCCCGTCGCCGTGCCACCACTACGACCACGCCTACCTGCGCGGGGTGCTGGGCGGCATCCGGGCGCTCACCGGGATCGGCGGGGCGTCCGGCGAGGAGCACCAGTTCGAGTTCACCGGCGCCGGACAGGTGCTGCTGCAGTCCACGGAGGAGTTGGTCGGGCCGTGAGCGAACGGCCTCCCGGGCACGACCGGGTGGCCTTTCGGGCGAGGACACAGGGCCCTCGGGGCGTGACCACGTGGCCATGACATCGTTTCCCTGGGTGACCGGACGGCTACCCTGAAGGAGATCCACAGTTCAACCGCCGGTAGCATTCAGGTATGGAGACCGAGACCGCGGAACGTGCCACGACCTGGCTCAGCGACGACGAACAGCGGGCCTGGCGCATCCACCTCGACGTCAGCCGGCTGCTGATGTACCGCCTCGAGCGCGACCTGCAACCGTTCGGCCTGACCAACAACGACTACGAGATCCTGGTCAACCTCTCCGAGTCGGAGGAGCGCAGGATGCGGATGAGCGATCTGGCGCGGTCCACCCTGCAGTCCAAGAGCCGGCTCTCCCACCAGATCACGCGCATGGAGGCGGCCGGACTGGTCCGCCGCGAGAACTGCGAGTCCGACCGCCGCGGGCTGTTCGCGGTGCTCACCGAGCACGGCTGGGACACCATGCGGGAGGTCGCGCCGCGCCATGTGGCCTCGGTCCGCGAGCACTTCATCGACCTGATCTCGGCCGAGGACCTGGCCGCCTACCGCGAGGCGCTGCTGCCGGTGGCCGAGCACCTGCGGGCCGAGCGGGGCCGCTGAGCGGCGGCCGGGCGCCGCGGACCGCGGCGCCCGGGGTGCGCGGCGCCCGGGTCCGCGGCTACTTGTAGACCTTGCCGGGCACCGGAGTGCCGGGCGCCAGGAGCTGTTTGACGGTGACGAAGGTGTAGCCGCGCGCCTGGAGGGTGGAGATGATCGGCGCTATCGAGGCGACCGTGCCGTTGTAGCCCACGTTCGTGGGGTCGACCAGGTCGTGCAGCAGGATGATCCCGTCCGGCTTGGTCTGGTGGAGTATCCGCTGGGCGATCAGGTGGGAATCGGTCGTCTTGTAGTCCGCGCCGTTGGCGCTCCAGACCACCTCGGCCATGCCGAGGTCCTTGGCGATCCTGGTGACCGCCGGACTGGTGCGGCCCTGCGGCGGGCGCAGCAGGGTGGGCCGGACGCCGGTGAGCTTCTCCACCGCGTCGGCGCCCTGGGTGATCTCCTTGCGCACCTCGTCCTTGTCGATCTTGGTGAGGATCTGGTGGCTCCAGGTGAGCGTCTCGATCTCGTGGCCCTGCGCGGCCATCGCCCGCACCATCTCCGGGTGCACCCGGACGTGGTTCTTGCCGAGCGTGAAGAACGTGGCGTGCACGTGGTATTTGGCGAGGATGGCCAGGATCTGCGGGGTGCGCACGCTGGGCCCGGCGTCGAAGGTCAGCGCGACGCACTTGGCCTTGCGGCAGTCGACCGGGCCGCCGGGCCGGCGGCGAAGGCGGCGGCCCCGACCGCGGGGGCGTCCTTGCGCGCGGCGGCCGGCGAGGTCGCGTCGTAGCCGTCGCACCCGGTGAGCGCGACCGCGAGGGCGCCGGCCGCCAGCGCGGTCACGGCGGCGCGCACCGCCCGCGACGCCCGCCGGGCCCGCGCCCCGCGTATCGCCCCCGGTATCCGCGCCGGCCGGGCCGCGCGGGCCGCCCGAGCCGCGCGCCGCGTTCTCGCCGCCCGGGTCGTCGGCTCGCCCGGCGCCGTCGCGGGCTTGTCCTGCGCCGACGCCGGCTCGCCCGGCGCCGTCACCGGCTCGCCCGTCGTCGGCGCGGTGATCGTGCGGCCTGCCCGCACGGTGGTCGTGCTCCGCATGCGGGAGACCCCCCTCGTCATGACGACCGGCCCCCGCGGGCCGGTCCGACGTGCACTGTACACGGGAGGTATACATGCGATGTATAGCGGGCCGCCGGACCCGTGTCCGGGGTGCGTTCGACGCCCGCGGCGCCCGGCCGGCCGCGCCCGCCACGGCCCCACGCGCCACGGCCCCACGCGCCACGGCCCCGCGCGCCGCAGCCCCACGCGCCACCGGCCCCACCCGCCGCGGCTTCGCGCTCCCGCGTGGCGACCCCCGCGCTACCGCGTGGTGAGCCCCTCGATCAGCTCGTCGGCCGCCGCGTACGGATCGAGGGCGCCCTCGGCGACGCGGCCGGCCAGGGCGCTCAGCCGCTGGTCGCCGCGCAGGTCGCCGATGCGGGCGCGCAGCGCGGTCAGCGCGATGTTCTCGATCTCGCCGGCCGCCCTGCGGCGGCGGCGCGCGGCGAGCTCGCCGCGCTCGTCCATCCAGGCACGGTGCTTCTCCAGCGCCTCGACGACCTCCTCGACGCCCTCGGCGCGGGCCGCGACCGTCTTGACGATCGGCGGGCGCCAGTCGCCGGGGCCGCGGTTCTCGCCCAGGCCCAGCATGTGGTTCAGCTCGCGCGCGGTGGCGTCGGCGCCGTCCCGGTCGGCCTTGTTGACCACGTAGACGTCGCCGATCTCCAGGATGCCGGCCTTGGCCGCCTGGATGCCGTCGCCCATGCCCGGGGCGAGCAGCACCACGCAGGTGTCGGCCTGGGCGGCGATCTCGACCTCGGACTGGCCGACGCCGACGGTCTCGACCAGGATCACGTCGCAGCCGGCCGCGTCCAGCACCCGCACCGCCTGCGGCGCGGCCGTGGCCAGGCCGCCGAGGTGGCCGCGGGTGGCCATGGAGCGGATGTAGACGCCCGGGTCCGAGGCGTGCTCCGACATCCGCACCCGGTCGCCGAGCAGGGCGCCGCCGGAGAACGGTGAGGACGGGTCGACGGCGAGCACCCCGACCCGGCGTCCCGCCGCGCGGTAGGCGCTGACCAGGGCGGTGGTGGAGGTGGACTTGCCGACGCCGGGCGAGCCGGTCAGGCCGACCACGTAGGCGCCGCCGGTGAGCGGCGCGAGCGCCGCCATCACCTCCCGCAGCTGCGGCGAGCCACCCTCCACCAGCGAGATCAGCCGGGCCACCGCCCGCGGCCGCCCCTCGCGGGCCTGCTCCACCAGCGCCGCCACATCCGCCATCGACCCGTACTCCGTTTCCCGTGGGTGGTCCGTACTCCCGGCCGCCGCCCGCGCCTATCGGGGCCGCGGGCGGCCCGGCGCCCGGGTCAGCGGGCCGGCACGTGGACGATCAGGGCGTCGCCCTGGCCGCCGCCGCCGCACAGGGCCGCGGCCCCGGTGCCGCCGCCGCGGCGCTTCAGCTCCAGTGCCAGGTGCAGCACGATACGGGCTCCCGACATGCCGATGGGGTGGCCCAGCGCGATGGCGCCGCCGTTGACGTTCACCTTCTCGGGTGTCACCCCGAGGTCCTTCATGGACTGGACGGCGACCGCGGCGAACGCCTCGTTGATCTCGATCAGGTCCAGGTCGGCGACGGTGAGCCCGGCCTTGCCCAGCGCGTGCTCGATCGCGTGGGACGGCTGGGACTGCAGCGAGTTGTCCGGGCCGGCGACGTTGCCGTGCGCGCCGATCTCGGCGATCCACTCCAGGCCCAGCTCCTCGGCCTTGGCGCGGCTCATCACCACGACCGCGGCGGCGCCGTCGGAGATCTGCGAGGCGGTGCCCGCGGTGATCGTGCCGTCCTTGCTGAACGCCGGCCGCAGCTTGCCCAGGCTCTCCGCCGTGGTCTCCGGGCGGATGCCCTCGTCCTGGCTGAAGACCACCGGGTCGCCCTTGCGCTGCGGGATCTCCACCGGGGTGATCTCGGCGTCGAACAGGCCGTTCTTCTGCGCCGCGGCGGCCCGCTGGTGGGACAGCGCGCCGAACTCGTCCTGCGCGGCGCGCCCGATGCCCAGCCGGGTGTTGTGGCGCTCGGTGGACTCGCCCATCGCGATGTTCTCGAAGGCGTCGGTCAGCCCGTCGTGCGCCATCGCGTCGAGCATCTGGATCGCGCCGTACTTGAAGCCCTCGCGGGACTTGGGCAGCAGGTGCGGGGCGTTGGTCATGGACTCCTGGCCGCCGGCCACCACGATGTCGAACTCGCCGGCCCTGATCAGCTGGTCGGCCAGCGCGATGGCGTCCAGCCCGGACAGGCACACCTTGTTGATCGTCAGCGCCGGCACGCTCATCGGGATGCCGGCCTTGACCGCTGCCTGGCGGGCCGGGATCTGCCCGGCGCCGGCCTGCAGCACCTGGCCCATGATCACGTACTCCACCTGCTCGCCGGAGACGCCGGCCCGCTCCAGCGCGGACTTGATCGCGATGCCTCCCAGGTCCGCGCCGGAGAAGCTGCGCAGACTGCCGAGGAGGCGGCCCATCGGGGTGCGCGCGCCGGCGACGATCACGGACGTGCGTGCTGCCTGGGTGCTCATGGTGCGGCCCCTTCGCGAGAAGAGAGAGGTTAACGAGGGTTAATCTCAATGTACTGAGCGGTAGCGCCCGCAGTCACCGGGCGGAACGTGTGACGGCGCGCACGTTGCGTGACCGCGGCGGCTGCGGTCCACTGTCTGCATGTTCACGCGCATCGACCACATCGGGATCGCCTGCCGCGACCTCGACGCGACCGTCGGTTTCTACCGTGCCACGTACGGCTTCGAGGTGTTCCACACCGAGGTCAACGAGGAGCAGGGCGTCCGCGAGGCCATGCTCAGGATCAGCGGCACCTCCGACGGCGGCGCCTCGTACATCCAGCTGCTGGAGCCGACCCGCGAGGACTCGGCGGTCGGCAAGTGGCTGGCCAAGAACGGCGAGGGCGTGCACCACATCGCCTTCGGCACCGGTGACGTGGACGCGGCCTCCGCGGCCGTCCGCGACAAGGGCGTACGGGTCCTGTACGACGAGCCGCGGCACGGCACCATGGGGTCGCGGATCACCTTCCTGCACCCCAAGGACTGCCACGGCGTGCTCACCGAACTGGTGACCTCGGCCGGCCAGGGGCAGGGGGACGGCCCCGCGCGGGAGGCCGGCGCCCGCTGACCGCGCAAGACCGGCCACAACGGCCGAAGACCGCACGGGACCACTGACGTTGCCCCCGTTCTGCCCGGTAGAGTGGCCGGGTCCACGGGGCGAGCACCTTCGTACGCTCCCGCCCCGCGACGCTGATCTGACACCATTCCTCGTACAGCCCCGTCGCGAAACGGGGTGACGGAGGATCTCACCCGGTCGGCGGGTGAGGACGCCAGGAGACCGATGGGACCGCGGAGTGCGGGGCAACGACAGCTACCGGGCTGACGACCACCTCTCCCTGCTCGAAGCCGAGATGGAGCGGCTTCGGACCGAGCGGGGCAAGGCCGTCGACCACGCCGACGACCTCGGGTACCAGGTCGAGGTGCTGCGCGCCAAGCTGCACGAGGCGCGGCGCAATCTCGCCGCCCGCCCGGCGTACGACACCATCGGGCACCAGGCCGACCAGTTGCTGCGCAACGCCCAGATCCAGGCCGACCAGCTGCGCGCCGACGCCGAGCGGGAGCTGCGCGAGGCGCGCGCCCAGACCCAGCGGCTGCTCCAGGAGCAGGCCGAGCACCAGTCCCGGTTCGAGGCCCAGTGGCACGCCGAGGCCACCGCCCGGCGCCGCCAGCTGGACGAGGAGCTGGCCGAGCGCCGCGCCACCGTCGAGACGCACGTCAACGAGAACGTGGCGTGGGCCGAGCAGCTGCGAGCCCGCAGCGAGTCCCAGGCCCGCAGGCTGCTGGAGGAGACCCGCGCGGAGGCCGAGGCGGCGCTCGCCGCGGCCCGCGCCGAGGCCACCCGGCTCGCCGAGCAGACCAGCCAGCGGCTGACCCAGGAGGCCGAGGCGGCCCGCGCCGAGGCCGAGCAGCTGCTGCGCCGGGCCCGTGCCGACGCCGAGCGGCTGCTGACCGCCGCGTCCGCGCAGGCCGCGGAGGCCACCACCGAGGCCGAGCAGCTGCGCACCTCCACCCGCAGCGAGTCCGACGAGGCCCGTACCCGCGCCGCCGAGCTGTCCCGGCTGGCCGAGGAGCGGATGCGGGAGGCCGACGAGGCGCTGCGCACCGCCCGCGCCGAGGCCGACCGGCTGCGCGAGGAGGCCGCCGCCGGCGCCGCCAAGCGGCTGGCCGCCACCGAGACCGAGAACGAGCAGCGCACCCGCACCGCGCGCGCCGAGATCGCCCGGATGGTCGCCGAGGCCACCAAGGAGGCGGAGGCGGCGAAGGCGGAGGCCGAGCAGACCGTCGCCGACGCCCGCGCGGAGGCCGAGCGGATCAGGGCCGAGGCGCAGGAGGCGGCCAGGGCCAAGGCCCAGGAGGACGCCGCCGCCCAGCTCGCGCAGGCCGCCAGGTCCGCCGAGGAGATCCTCACCAAGGCGTCGGAGGACGCGAAGTCCACCACGAAGGCCGCGGCCGAGGAGGCCGAGCGCATCCGCCGGGAGGCCGAGGCGGAGGCCGAGCGGCTGCGCAGCGAGGCCGAGACCTCGGCACAGGAGCTGCGCGGCGCCGCCCAGGACGACACCGAGGAGTACCGGGCCCGCACCGTCGAGCTGCAGGAGGAGGCCCGGCGGCTGCGCGGCGAGGCCGAGCAGCTGCGCGCCGAGGCGGTCGCCGAGGGCGAGCGGATCCGCGGCGAGGCCCGGCGCGAGGCGGTCCAGCAGATCGAGGAGGCCGCGAGCAAGGCCGAGGAGCTGCTCGCCAAGGCCAAGGCCGACGGCGACGAGATGCGCCAGGGCGCGTCCGTCGAGGCCGAGCGGATGCGCACCGAGTCCGTGGAGCGTGCCTCGGCGCTGAACGACAAGGCCGAGGAGGCGCTGCGGGCCGCCCGCGCGGAGGCCGAGGAGCTGCACGCCGAGGCCGAGCGGCAGGCCGCCGCGCTGAAGGAGGGCGCCGAGCGGGCCGCCCAGGAGCAGCGCGCCGAGGCCGACTCCCTGGTGGCCCGGATGCGCGCCGAGGCCGAGGCGGACCTGGTCCGGCTGCGCGAGGAGGCCGAGGCCCGGCTGACCGCGGCCGAGCAGGGCCTGCGGGACGCGCACGCGGAGGCGGACCGCATCCGCGCCGAGGCCGCCGAGGAGGCGGAGCGGCTGCGGCAGGAGACCGCCGAGCGCAACCGCACCCTGCTGGAGCAGGCCGAGGCCGAGGCGGTCAGGCTGCGCGACGAGGCCGCGGCGGACGCGGCGCAGACCCGCGCCGAGGGCGAGTCCGTCGCGGTGCGGCTGCAGGCCGACGCGGCGGCGGAGGCCGAGCAGCGCAGGACGGAGGCGCAGGAGACCGCCGACCGGGTGCGCGCCGAGGCCGCGGCGGCGGCCGAGCGGCTGGGCGTCGAGGCGGCCGAGGCGCTGGCCGCGGCCAAGGAGGAGGCGGCCCGCCGCCGGCGCGAGGCCGAGGAGCTGCTGGAGGCGGCGCGCACCGAGGCCGGCCAGGAGCGCGAGCAGGCCCGCCGGGACAGCGACGAGCTGCTGGCGACCGCCCGCCGACGGGTGGAGGAGGCGGCGGCCGAGGCCGACCGGCTGGTGGCCGAGGCGGAGCAGCGGGCGACCGAGCTGGTCGCCGCGGCGGAGGCGACCGCGCAGCAGGTGCGGGACTCGGTGGCGCATCTGCACGCCGAGGCCGAGGAGGAGATCGCCGGGCTGCGCTCGGCGGCCGAGCACGCCGCGCAGCAGCTGCGCGCGGACGCGCAGGGCGAGGCGGACCGGCTGCACGCGGACGCCAACTCCGAGCGGGAGCGCGCCTCGGAGGACGCGGCGCGGATGCGCCGGGAGGCGCACGAGGAGGCGGCCGAGGCCCGTTCGCTGGCCGACCGCACGGTCACCGAGGCGATAGAGGAGTCCGACCGGCTGCGCGCGCAGGCCCGCGAGGACGCCAACCGGCTGCGCACCGACGCCGCGAACCAGGCCGACCAGCTCGTCGGCAAGGCCCGCGAGGAGGCGGAGCGGCTGGGCGCCAAGTCCCGCGAGGCGCTGGCCGCCGCGGAGCACGAGGCCGAGCAGTCCCGGGCGAACTCCCAGCGGATGCTGGACGAGGCGCGCGAGGCGGCCAACAAGCGCCGCAGCGAGGCCGCGGAGCAGGCCGACGAGCTGATCGGCAAGGCGCAGGCGGAGGCGGTGAAGACCGCGGCCGAGGCCGAGGAGCGGGCGGACGCGATGGTGGGCGCGGCCCGCGCGGAGGCCGAGCGGCTGGTCGCCGAGGGCACCGCGGAGGGCAACGGCCTGGTGGAGAAGGCCCGTCAGGACGCCGACACCCTGCTGCACGAGGCCCGCACCCACGCCACCGAGACCCGCGACCGCACCGACGAGCTGCGCCGGCGGGTGGAGGCGGAGGTCGAAGAGCTGCACGAGCGCGCCCGCAAGGAGGCCGCGGAGGCGATGAAGTCGGTCGGCGAGCGGGTCGACAAGCTGGTGGCCGCCGCGACCGAGCAGCTCGCCGAGGCGGAGGCGAAGGCCGCGGAGATCAAGTCGACCGCGACCTCGGAGGCGACCAAGGTCCGTATCGCGGCGGTGAAGAAGGTGGAGGGCCTGCTGAAGGAGGCCGAGCAGAAGCGGACCGAGGCCGAGCGGGAGGCCGAGCGGGTCAAGGGGGAGGCACGCGCGGAGGCCGAGCGGATGGTCGCCGAGGGCAGACGCGAACTGGACACGCTGATGCGCCGCCGGGAGGACATCAACGCGGAGATCTCCCGGGTGCAGGACGTGCTGGAGGCGCTGGAGTCGTTCGAGACGCCGGGCGCCGGCACGAAGAACGCCGTCGCGGCGGGCGCCTCGGCAGGAACCACCCGAACGAGTGGCAAGCGCAACGACGATGCTCCACTCGATTGAGCGCACATTTTCCATACCTGATGCGCAATGGCTCGGTGACACGCCGTCCGGGCCCCTAGGATTCCCCCTATCACCTCAACCGGTCTGAATCGACAGGAACCCCATGAGCGACACTTCCTCCCCCTTCGGCTTCGAGCTCGTGCGGCGTGGTTACGACCGCGGTCAGGTGGACGACCGCATCACCAAGCTCGTCGCCGACCGCGACAGTGCGCTGACGCGCATCACCGCGCTGGAGAAGCGCATCGAGGAGCTGCACCTCGAAACCCAGAACGCCCAGGCTCAAATGAACGACTCGGAGCCGTCCTACGCGGGCCTCGGCGCCCGGGTGGAGAAGATCCTCCGCCTCGCCGAGGAGGAGGCGAAGGACCTGCGCGAGGAGGCCCGCCGGGCCGCCGAGCAGCACCGCGAGCTGGCCGAGGCCGCCGCCAACCAGGTGCGCAGCGACGCGGAGAGCTACGCCGCGGACCGCAAGGCCAAGGCGGAGGACGAGGGCGCGCGCATCGTCGAGAAGGCGAAGGGCGACGCCGGCCAGCTGCGCGCGGAGGCGCAGAAGGACGCCGCGGCCAAGCGTGAGGAGGCCGACGCGCTGTTCGAGGAGACCCGCGCCAAGGCCGCCCAGGCCGCCGCCGACTTCGAGACCAACCTGGCCAAGCGCCGCGAGCAGTCCGAGCGCGACCTGGCGTCCCGTCAGGCCAAGGCGGAGAAGCGGCTGGCGGAGATCGAGCACCGCGCCGAGCAGCTGCGGCTGGAGGCGGAGAAGCTGCGTACCGACGCCGAGCGCCGCGCCCGCCAGACGGTGGAGACCGCGCAGCGCCAGTCCGAGGACATCGTCGCGGACGCGAACGCCAAGGCCGACCGCATCCGCAGCGAGTCCGAGCGCGAGCTGGCGGCGCTCACCAACCGCCGCGACAGCATCAACGCCCAGCTGACCAACGTCCGCGAGATGCTGGCCACGCTGACCGGTGCGGCGGTCGCCGCGGCGGGCGCGCCCGCCGACGACGAGCCGATCTCGCGCGGCGTCCCGGCCCAGCAGTCCCGCTGACCCGCGGCGGTCTTTGCCGGCGGGCCGTCGGTCCCGTCGGTCCCGTCGGCCCGCTCGGCGACAGGATCCCCGCGGTCCACGCGTAGCGCCGAACCCCCGTCCCTCCTCGGGCGGGGGTTCGGTTGTTGCTAGCCTCGCGTGCATGATTGAGTTGCAGGGGCTCACCAAGCGGTACGGGGACAAGACCGCTGTCGACCGACTGACCTTCACCGTGCGCCCCGGCGTGGTGACCGGCTTCCTCGGGCCGAACGGCGCGGGCAAGTCCACGACCATGCGGATGCTGCTCGGTCTCGACACGCCGACCGCCGGCGACGTGCGGATCGACGGAAAGCACTACGCGCAGCTGAGCGAGCCGCTGAAGCACATCGGCGCGCTGCTGGACGCGAAGGCCATCCACGGCGGGCGCACCGCGTACAACCACCTGCTGTGCATCGCGCAGTCCAACCGCATCCCGCGGCGCCGGGTGGACGAGGTGCTGGAGACCGTCGGCCTGACGGCGGTGGCCAAGAAGCGCTCCAAGGGCTTCTCCCTGGGCATGGGCCAGCGCCTGGGCATCGCGGGCGCGCTGCTCGGCGACCCGGAGATCCTGATGTTCGACGAGCCGGTCAACGGGCTGGACCCGGAGGGCATCCACTGGATCAGGAACCTGATGAAGGGTCTGGCGGCGCAGGGCCGTACGGTCTTCGTCTCCAGCCACCTGATGAGCGAGATGGCGCTGACCGCCGAGCACCTCATCGTGATCGGCCGCGGCCGGCTGCTCGCGGACACCTCGATGGCCGACTTCATCGAGCAGAACTCCCGCTCGTTCGTGCGGCTGCGCACGCCGGAGCGGGAGCGGTTCAAGGACGTCGCGCGGGCCGCGGGGCTGACCGCGGTGGAGGCCGGTGACGGCTCGTTCGAGATCCCGGACGGGGACGCGGCCGCGCTGGGCGAACTGGCCGCGCAGCACCGGCTGGTGCTGCACGAGCTGAGCCCGCAGCGGGCGTCGCTGGAGGAAGCGTTCATGCAGCTCACCGCGGAGTCGGTGGAGTACCACGCGCACGGCGCGGTGACGCCGGGCGGCCAGCTGCCGCCGGGGGCGGTGCCGCCGGTGCCGCCGGGCGGGCCCTTCCCGCCGGTCCCGCCGGGCGCGCCGGGTGCGCCGGTTCCGCCGGGTGCGCCGGTTCCGCCCGGGGTCCAGGCGCCGCCCGGGACGCAGTACCCGCCGAACGCGCCCGTGCCCCCCGGGGCGCCGCAGCAGCAGCCGCCCGCGCCGCAGTGGGGCGCGCAGTGGGCCGACAAGAACCGCAAGAACTCGAAGAAGGGCCGCTGACATGGCCGCGCCGTCCGCCGTCCTCCAGTCCGAGTGGACCAAGGTCAAGTCCGTGCGCTCCACGGTCTGGACGCTCACCCTCGCGCTGCTGCTCACCGTCGTCGTCAGCGGGCTGATCTGCCTGGCGTACCGGATCAACTGGGACGACATGAGCCTCACCGACAAGTTCACCTTCGACCCGACCAACACCAGCCTGGCCGGACTGTTCCTCGGCCAGCTCGCGCTGATCGCGTTCGGCACGCTGCTGATCGCCAGCGAGTACAGCACCGGCATGATCCGCACCTCGCTGGCCGCGGTGCCGCAGCGCACCACGTTCTACGTCTGCAAGGCGGCGGTCGCCGCGGCGCTGACCTTCGTCATCGGCATCGTGATCAGCTTCGTGTCGTTCTTCGTCGGGCAGGGCGTGCTCAGCGGCCACAAGACCGCCTCGCTCGGCGACGCGCACGTGGTGCGCGCGCTGGTCGGCGCGGCGATCTACATGACGCTGATGGTGCTGTTCGCCTACGGCGTCGCGACGATGGTCCGCAGCCCGATGGTCGCGCTGGGCACCCTGATCCCGTTCTTCTTCATCGTCTCCAGCATCCTGTCGGCGATCCCGGGCGTGAAGAAGGTCGCGAAGTACCTGCCGGACCAGGCGGGCCAGAAGATCATGCAGGTGGTGGCCGACCCCGACAACCACACGTCGTACGGCCCGTGGGGCGGCATCGCGATCATGGCCGTCTGGGTCGCCGCGGCGCTCCTCGGCGGCTTCGTCCTCCTCAAGTCCCGCGACGCGTAACGCCCGCGCCGAGGATCAGTGACGCGGGGCGTTGCGGGAACGCTGGACCTTGCTGGTCCGGCGTTCCTTCGCGTTCCAGCATGCCCGGTGCCAGTGCCGCCGGTCGTCCACCCCGCCGTGCTCGCGCCAAGCGACCACATGCGGCGTACCCGGCGCGATCTCCTGATCGCACCCCGGGCAGCGGTACCACTTCGACGAGGCCGCGCCGGCGACCGCGCGGACCACCCATTCCTCGCCGCGCCACTCCTCGACCGTGCCGCCGTGGCCGTAGGAGACGCCGTCCCCCTCCTCGTGCCCGGCCCCGCGGGAGCCCTGAGCGGCCGGCTTGTGCGGGCGGTTACGTCGCGGCGACACGGGCACCTCGCGGTGGGGGGACTGCTGGGGCCGCAGGGACCCGGGCGGACTCGGCTGACTGCCCCTCCAGATTACGCGGCGCCGGCCGCCGGGCCGAACACGTCCATCTGCGGCGTCGCTGCCGAAAATCATGAAAACTCCCCGGAAAGCCGTGCCTTTGGCACGTGCCAGGCGTTAGAAAACTGGCAAGGAGGGAGTGAGCGATGCGAGTTGGGACGTTCGCCGTCGCGGCGCAGTTCCCGGGCCAGGGCCAGGGCGAGGCCCTGCACCGGACGGCCGCCGCGGCCGTCGCGGCGGAGGCGGCCGGCCTCGACGCGGTCTGGCTGGCGGAACACCATTTCGTGCCCTACGGCGTCTGCCCGTCGGCCATCACCCTCGCGGGGGTCCTACTCGGCCGCACCCGGCGGATAGGCATCGGCACGGCCGTCAGCGTACTGCCGACCTCGCACCCGGTGGCGCTCGGCGAGCAGGCAGCGCTGCTGCACCTGCTGTCCGGCGGGCGGTTCACCCTCGGCGTGGGCCGCGGTGGGCCGTGGGTGGACCTGGAGGTCTTCGGCGCGGACCTGGCGGCGTTCGAGGCGGGCTTCCCCGAGTCGCTCGACCTGCTGCTGCGCTGGCTGCGCGAGCCCGCGGTGGCCGGGCGGGGGCCGCGGTACGCGTTCCGCGAGGTGCCGGTGGTGCCGCGCTCGGACGAGCTGGACGGCCGGCCGGGACCGCCGGTGGTGGTGGCGTGCACCTCGCCCGAGACCGTACGGCTGGCCGCCGCGCGCGGGCTGCCGATGCTGCTGGGGATGCACTGCGGCGACGAGGAGAAGGCCGGGATGGTCGGGCTGTGGCGGCGCGCCGCGCTGGCCGCGGGCCATCCGCGCGAGGCGGTCGAGGCGGCGCCGCACGTCTCGGCGGGCGTCGTGCAGGTCGCGGACACGCGGCAGGACGCGGTGGAGACGCTGCTCAAGGCGATGCCCGGGTGGCTGCAGCAGGGGCTGTCCGCGCACCGCACCCTGGACGGCAGCCCGCGGGCGATGCGCGACCCGCACGCGTACACCGAACTCCTCTGCGGGCTGCACCCGGTGGGGCCGCCGCGGCTGTGCGCCGACCGGCTCGCGGCGACCGCGGAGGCGACCGGCATCACCCGGTTCGCGCTGCTCGCGGAGGGCTCGGGCGACCTGCCGACGACGTTGCAGAACATCGCCAGGCTCGGCGCGGAGGTGCTTCCGGAACTGGCCTGATCCGGCGCATGTGGGCGGCCTTGGACGGGTTTACGTCCGCCGGGCCGCCCGGCGCGGGCGGGCGTGCTCCCCCGTCCGCCCGTACCGGGCGCCGCCAGGACTCAGCAGTCGCGCAACTCCGGCGACTGGTTGAGCAGTTGGGACCGCACGGAGGTGAACCTGCCGTACGCCGCGTCGACCGCGGGGTCGAGCGGGAACACCGCGACACGGTGGCAGTTCTGGAACGCCAGCCGCACCCCGAAGTGCCGTTGCAGCGCACCCCGGATCGCGTCGCTCGCCAGCGCGCGCAGCAGCTGGCCGCGCTCCTTCTCGCTGGGCGGCGGCACCTGGTTGTCGGCGAACTCGCCCCCGTCGACCTTGAGTTGCGCCACCAGCGAGCTGATCATCTCCCACGCGTACGGGAGGGACGTCCGGACGCAGTCGACGAACTCCTGCTCGTCGACCTCGCCTCGCTCGGCCGCTTCGAGAAGGGCCGGTGAGACGTCGAGGGACATGGGTACTCCTCTCGTGACCCCGAAGGGCGCGACGGGGTCTGCCGGATGGTTGGCCACGGCCGGCCCGGCGGTCACCACGCGTCGTCGGTCCCGGCCTGCCGGGCTTCACGTTAGGCGCGTGTGCCAGGCACGCACCAGGCGGCGACACCGACAACCGGCCAAGTTCGGACCAGGTCCGCGGGGGTGCGGCGGGGGCCCGGCACGGGTCGCCGGCGGGGGCCCGGCGGGGCGCCCTCGGGGGCTTCGCGGGCGGGCGGAGCGGACCGAATCGCGCGGGCGGGGCGCGGTCGAGTAGCGTTGCGCTCCATGCGTCTCGTGATCGCCCGCTGCTCCGTCGACTACGCGGGCCGGCTCTCCGCCCATCTGCCGTCCGCCACCAGGTTGCTGCTGATCAAGGCCGACGGCAGCGTCTCCGTGCACGCGGACGACCGCGCGTACAAGCCGCTCAACTGGATGTCGCCGCCGTGCAGCCTCAAGGAGGCCGAGGACAACCTGTGGACGGTCACCAACAAGGCCGGTGAGCAGCTGATCATCACGATAGAGGAGATCCTGCACGACTCCTCGCACGAGCTGGGCGTCGACCCCGGCCTGATCAAGGACGGCGTCGAGGCGCACCTCCAGGAGCTGCTGGCCGAGCGGATGGAGGTGCTCGGCGAGGGCTGGACGCTGATCCGCCGCGAGTACCCGACGGCGATCGGCCCGGTGGACATCCTGTGCCGGAACGCCGCGGGCGGCACCGTCGCGATCGAGATGAAGCGGCGGGCCGGCATCGACGCGGTCGAACAGCTCACCCGCTACCTGGAGTTCCTCAACCGCGACAGCACCCTCGCGCCGGTCGAGGGCGTGATCGCGGCCCAGACGATCGCCCCCCAGGCCCGCACCCTCGCCGAGGACCGCGGCATGCGCTGCGTGATCCTCGACTACGACGAGCTGCGCGGCATCGACAACAAGGAAGACCGCCTCTTCTGAGGGATCGGTCCCGGAGGTCCGGCGGGCGTCACCGTCCGGTCGAACCGTCGATCTGCTCGCGCAGGATGTCCGCGTGGCCGGCGTGCCGGGCGGTCTCCTCGATCATGTGCACCAGCACCCAGCGCATCGACGGCGGCGGGGTCTCGCGGAGCGAGCGGGCGCCGGGACGGTCCAGGTCGGCGCAGGCGAGCACGATGGCGTTGGCCTGGGCGATCGCCCGGCGATAGGCGTCCGCCAGGCCCGTCGCGGTGTCGTCGGCGGACACCGCGCCCTCGTCGTCCCAGCGCTCGCCGGCGGCGCCGGCGTAGGCCCAGACGAACCAGTTCAGCTCGACGGCGGTCAGGTGCTTGACCAGTCGGAGCAGGCTGGTCCCGGAGGGGACGCCGGCCGTGCGCACCGCCGGCTCCGGGACGCCGGCCGCCTTCGCCAGGACGGACTCGCGCAGGTAGTCCAGGAAGGCCAGCAGCGTCGTCTTCTCGTCGGCGTTCAGACCGGGCGGCCGGAGATCGGGGCGGGGCTCCATCGTCGTCATGGCGGAACGATAGGTGATCGGTCCACGCCGCCGGGGGGCGTCAGGCGGTTCTCCTCGGTCCGCCTCGGGAGCGCTGCGCGGACGTCGCCGGAGGCCGCGAGAGTCCGCCGATCAGCCGGAGGTCTGCGCTCACGTGCCTCCATGGTCACGACAGTTCGGCCTTGAGCGAGGACAGGTGCGCCCGGCTCGCCTCGGCGGCCGCGGCCACGTCCCGGCGGGCGATCGCCTCGACGAGTTCGGCGTGGGCGTCGTCGTCCGCGCCGGGGTCGGCCATCGGCTTGAGGCCGAGCATGTCGATCATCGCCGAGCGGATACGCGGGACGAAGCTGTCGAACAGCTCGACCAGCACGTCGTTGTGCGAGGCCGCGACGACCGCGCGGTGCAGCGCCATGTCGGCGTCCACCAGGTCGTCCACCGCCTGGTTTCCCGCGTCGCGCCGTGACAGCGCGCGGCGCAGCGCCCGCATGTCGGACGGGGTGCGGTGGTGCGCGGCGAGCCGGGCGGCCTCGGCCTCGATCGCGACGCGCGCCTCGATGACGGCGACGATCGAGACCCTCTTGAGGACGGCCTCCCAGTCCTCGGCCACGTCGACCGCGATCACGAAGACCCCGGCGCCCTGCCGCGTCTCGACCACCCCCTTCCCCGCCAGCTCGCGGATCGCCTCCCGGACGGTCGAGCGGCCGACGCCGAGCTGCACCGCGAGCGTGGTCTCCCCGGGGAGCTTGTGGCCCAGCCGCCACTCGCCGGCCTGGATGCGCCTGAGCAGGATCTCGGCCGTCTGCGCCGCCAGAGGGTGGCGCTGGATCATCGAGGGCACACTCGCTCTCCCTGTTCGCATGAGCTGATACGAGAAGAGTAGCGCCTCTGTGCGACCTAGGTAGTTCTCTACTCCTCAGACAAGTTGTGTAGGGTGTGGCGCACTCGTCAGCGACAGGAGGAAGCCTGATGCCCGCGGTTCGCACATCCTCTCCCCACCCCGGCCCCATGAAGGGCGGCCTGCCGGCCGAGCTCGGCGTCGGGGCGATCGGCGGCATGATCGGCGGGCTCTTCGGCGGCGGCAGCGGGGTCTTCTACGTGCCCGCGCTCGAATCACTGACGGGACTGCCGCGGCCGACGCTGCACGGCACCGCCACGGCCGCGAACACCGCGGTGGTCGGGGTCGGCGCGCTGACCTTCGCGCTGGTGGGCGGTCACCTCGACTGGCACGCCGGCCTCGGTGTGCTCATCGGCGGAACGATCGGAGGGCTGTTCGGCGCCGCGCTTCTGCTGAAGGTGTCGCCGGCCGTGCTGCGGCGGCTCTTCGTGGCCGTACTGCTGGCGTCCGTGGTCAAGCTCGTGCTCGACATCGCCGGGACCGACCCGCTGGAAGGCGGGGCGGTCTTCCCGGCCGGGGTCGTCTCCAGCTGGGCCTACATCGCCCCGGTCTCGCTCGTGTGCGGGTCCCTGATCGGCGCGTGGGCGGCGGCAGTCGGACTCGGCGGCGGCCTCCTCGCCGTCCCGGTGCTGATGGTGCTCTTCGGCTGCGAGCTGCACACGGCGATCGGCACCTCGCTGCTGATGTTCTTCCCCAACTCGATCGTCGGCTGGATCATGCACGCCCGGCAGCGCACCGCGTCACCCCGTCTGAGCCTGACGCTGAACCTCGGCGCGCTCCCCGGTGCGGTTCTGGGCGCGGTCCTGGCGCTGGTCCTGAACGCCACGGCTCTGTCGGTTGTGTACGCGGCCTTCTGCCTCTTCGTGGCCGTGCGCGAGCTGGTGCGGATGGGTCGCGCGCGGGTGCGCGACGTCTCCGGCAGCGCCGGCCCGGTCGAGATCCCGGCGGGCGGCGCTGCCGAGTGAGGAGCGCGGTCGCCGCGCCGGTGAGCGCTGCGTTCCCGGAGGAGGCGCTGCCCCGTCAGGTGCCGGTGGTACCGCCGTCGCCCGAGGTGCCCGTGGAGGTGCCGCCCGTGGGACTGCCGGTGGTACCTGTCGACGTGCCGGTGGTCGTGCCGCCGTCGCCCGAGGTGCCCGTACTGGTGCCCCCCGTGGGACTGCCGGTGGTACCTGTCGACGTGCCGCCGGTCGGCGTTCCCGTCGAGCCCGTCGACGTGCCGCCGGTGGGCGTGCCACCGGTCGACCCCGACGTGCTCCCCGTCGTCGAACCGCCCGTGGACGTGGTGCCGCCGGACGAACCGGTGGTCGTGGAGCCTCCGGAGCTCGAACCGCCCGAGGAGCCGCCGCTGCTGCCGCCCGCCGGCGGACGGGTGGTGCGGCTCGGCGTCGGCGTGGTCGGCGGCGTGGAGAGCGGGCCGCCGGCCGTGGTGGGCGTCGTCGCCGAGGGGGTCGACGGAGTGGCGGACGTCGAGGGGGATGTGGAGGTCGAAGGGGACGTCGAGGGCGGGGACGCCGTCGTGCCGTCGGCCGGCGGGGCCTGCGTGGTGTCGGGGGCGTCCTGCTCGACGGACTCGATCGGCTTGACCTGGTTGGGGGCGTCGCCCGAGCCGGACGACGCGCCGACCGCCACGATGCCGCCGACGATCGCCAGGATCGCCACCCCCGCGCCCGCCGCGACGAGCTTGCGCCGCGACCGCCGCACCGCGTGCGCACCAGCACCCGCACCCGCGCCGGCTGCCGAGCCCGCGCCAGGACCCCCCGGACCGGGCACCTTGGCGATCACGACCGTGTCGCCGTCGCCCGCCGCCGCGCCCTCCCCCGGCGGCAGCTCCGCGAACGCCGCCGGCGGCATCCCCGCCGCCGCCAGCTCCCGGTCCGCGACGAGCGCCAGCGTGCGCCGCCCGACCGTCGTGCCCTGACGGTCCGCCAGCGCGCCGCGCAGCGCGATCGACGCCTCCAGCTCGGCGCGGGCCCGGTCGGTGTTGCCCGTGCACAGCGCGAGCACGCCCAACTCGTGGTGGAAGTACGCCTCTTCCGCGACCTCGCCGGACAGCCGCGCGGCCTCCTGACCGATCCGCAGCGCCCGCTCCCACGCGCCCCAGTGCAGCGCCGCCGCGAAGACCGGCGCGACCGTGCGCGCCAGCAGGACCGCCGCGCTCGCGTGGCCGCCGTCGCGGCACGCGCTCATCGCGGCGAGCACCGCCTCCGCCTCGCTCGCCGCGCGCTCGGGCGTGACCGAGGGGTGGCCGGTCCACCAGGAGTAGTGCAGGGCCGCGGTGTGCGCCTGGACGTCGGACAGCTCGCCCTCCGCGGCCAGCGCGGCCGACAGCTGCTGTGCGACGCCCGCCGCGAGGCGGAAGTGCGAGGCGACCGGCACCGCGAGGCCGACCGCGGTCAGCTCGCCGAGCGCCGCGTCCCCGCGGGTGTCGCCGACCAGCGCCGGCAGGTGCGAGGAGTGCGGGCACTCGCCGTCCAGCGCGACCGCGAACGCCAGCGCCTCGCGCGCGGACTCGCCGAGCCGCGAGGCGAGCAGTTCCGCGGGCGCGGCGCTCTCCGCGAGCGAGGGCAGCGGCACCTCCTCGGCGGGCAGCCGCAGCACCGGGTCGCCGGCCCGCGAGCCGGCGGATCGCGAGTCGCCGCCGGTACGACCGCCGCTGTCCGTACGGCTTCCCGTAGCAGCACCGGTTCGGGTACGGCCGCCCGAGCCCGTACGGCCGCCGGGGCCGCCCGCCGCGGACGCGCCGTCGGCGTCGGCGTCGGCCGGACCCGAATCCGTGCCCGCCGCCCCGGCCCGGTCCGGCCGGTCGAACGCGCTCAGCGCGTCAAAGGCGCTCGGCCCGTCGAACGCGCTGAGGTCCGGCAGCGGCGGCGGCGAGCCCTGGCCGCCGACGCCGCCGACAGCGCCGACCACGCCGGGGGCGCCGCCGGAACCACCGGCACCGCCGGTGCCGCCCGCGGTCGGCGAACCGTTCTCCCAGACGGAGTCGTCCCAGTCCGGCTGGTCCTGCGGGGTCCGCAGCGCGTCGCGCTGCCGCAGCAGCGCGCCCGCCTGCACGAACCGCAGCGGCAGCCCCTCGGACTCGAACCACAGGTCCGCCGCCCAGGCCCGCTCGTCCTCCTCCAGCGGCCGGGCCGCGACGAGTTGCAGCAGGTCGACGCAGGCGGCGCGGGTGAGCCCGGAGAGGAAGACCTCCTCGACGCCCGACTCGGCCGCGGGCGCGGCGACGTCCGGCGTGGCGGACATCAGGAACGCGCACTCCGGCGCCGTCGCCAGCACCTCTTCGAGCGCGGCCCCGCCGAACTCCAGGTCGTCGAGGACCACGACCGCGCCGACGTCCTTGAGCAGGTCGGCCAGTTCCGCGGGACCCGGCCGGTGGGCGGGGACGCCGCCGCTCGCCCCGCCGCCCACGCCGGGGCCGCCGGGCGGGCCGGCGGGCGTGGCGTAGACCAGGGCGTAGAGGTCCTGGAGGACGTCGGCGGCGGTGCGGTGGTAGCCGGACAGCCGCAGCACGCCGTACGGCGCGAGGTCGCCGCAGGCGTTGGCGACGGAGTCCAGCAGCGCGGTGCGGCCGGAGCCGGACGCACCGGTGACGCGGACCGAGCGCCCGCGGGCCAGCAGCCGGATCAGCCGCTCGCGCTCCTCGTCGCGCTCCAGCAGCGGGGGTTCCGGTGCGGGCGGGCCGGGCGGCGGCGCGGGGCGTGCGGCGGCCATCCGCGCGGCGCGCTCCTCGCGGGTGCGGCGGACCGGGGCGGGCCGCTCCTCGGGCGGGCACGGCGCGACCTCGGTGCCGTCGACGGAGTTCACGGTGAGCAGGAAGTCGCCCGCGACGATGCGCGGGACCCGGGCGGTGCCGCTGCTGGGGGTGTTCAGCTCGGGCGCGAGCGGATCGCGCGCGGGGCGGTTCAGCCGCGGTACGGGCTTGGTGGAGTCGAAGAGGTCCCCGGCCACCGAGGACCCGCCGCCCGACGATCCGGCGGGCGGCGGTACGGCCCTGCGCCGCGCTCCCCCACGCCCGGCGCCGGCGCCCGCGGCGAAGCCGTCGAAGCTCCCGGAGCTGGAGGGGGTGGCGGAGGCGGCGGAGTTGGCCGGGGTGGCGGAGGCGGCGGAGTTGGCCGGAGTGGCCGAGATCGCCGGGGTGGCCGGGCCGCCGGGGCCACCGGCGGCGCCGAGGCCGGCGGAGCTGCCGGGACCGGTGGGGTCGACCGGGCCGCCGGATGCGCCGGGGGCGGCCGGACCGCCGGGGGTTGCCGCGGGGTCGGTGACGGGATCGGCAGGGCCTGGACGCGCCGCGCCGCCGGTGCCGAAGGGGTCGAAGCCCGTACCGGACGCGGCGTCGGTGCCGGAACCGGACGCGGCGTCCGGGCCGGGCGGGGTGCCCGGACCGAGGGCGGGGTGGGAGCCCGTGGCGGGGCCGCCGGACGCCGGCGCGCCGCCGAGGCCGAACGCGTCGAAGCCCCCCTGCGCGGCGCCCGTCCCGGACGCGAAGGAGGAGCCGGGCCCGAACCCGGAACCCCTGCGGGCGCCGCGGGTCGGCAGCGCGGGCAGCGGCGTGGTCTGCCCGCCGGGCCCGAACGGCGCCCGGCCGCCCACTCCCCCGCCGACGCCGCCGACACCGCTCACGTCGCCCGAGCCACCCGAGCCACCCGAGCCGCCCGGACCGCGCGAACCGCCCGGTCCGCCGTCCGCCTCCTCGGCGTCCCGCGCGGGCACGCCGAACGGCGTCAGCTCCCCGGAGTCGCCCAGGGGGTCCCGGCCCCGGTCACGGTCGCGGTCCCGATCGCGCCGGCCCGCACCGCGGCCCGCGTCGCCGAAGACGGCCACCGTCCGGCCGGACGCCAGCTCGATCTCGCTCCCCGGTAGGCGCGACGGCTCCACGCCGTCCGCGCCGCCGAGGTCGAAGGGCGCGAACGGATCGAACCCCTCGCCCGCGCCGGCCTCACGCCCCGCCGCGCCCGGAGCGCCGCCGCCGGCCGCCGACCGGTCCGCCTCGGCCGCGCCCTGACCATCCGGACCCCCCGCGCCCGAGCCACCCGCGCCCGGACCACCCGGCGGGACCTCGCCGCGCGCCCCGCGCCGCCCGGGTCCGCCGCTCCACGGGCCCGCGCCGGCGCCGGGGTCCCGCGTGGGCAGGCCGGGGCGTCGTATGGAGGGGCCGGGGGCGTCCTCGGGCGGCACCGCGTCGCCGCGTGGGCCGGCGGGTGCGGGCGCGCCGGAGCGTTCCGCGTCGCCGGGGTCCGCCTCGCCGTCCGGCGCGCCGCCCGGGAAGGGGTTCTGGTGCTGGTCCATGTCGTACGCCCCCCAGGCGGGTCAACGTGTGGGGGCCTGCCCGGGCCGCGGGGCCCCGCCCGCAAGCGGAATCCGACCCGGCCGCCCTGCTCCGGCGTGCGGTGTGCACGCCGCCTGGCCATCGATGCGCAAACTCTAGAGGCTCGCACAGTATCCATGAAGGGGCGGGGGTGCCGCGCTCCCCTTACGTGCCCAACGTCACCTTTCGGCCTCGGCCGCTTCCGCCGCGGCGGCGCCCGAACCCGCGATCCGGGCCGCGCCGACCGGCTCGGCCACGCCCACCGGCTCGGCCGCGCCCGCCGGGTCGGCCGCGGCCGGGGCGGCCGCGGGGGCCAGCGCCTCCGCGCCCTCGATCGCCAGGATGCGGTGCAGCCGGGTGGCCACCAGCAGCCGCTGCATCTGCGGCGGGACGCCGCGCAGCACCAGCCGCCGGTTCGCCCGGCCGGCCCTGCGGTGGGCCCCCATGATCACGCCGAGACCGGTCGCGTCCCACGAGTCCAGCTCGGTGAGGTCCAGCACCAGGTCGCCGCGGCCGGAGTCGACCGCGGTGTGCAGCGCCGTACGGGCGTCCGCCGCGCTGCGCACGTCGAGGCGCCCCCCGACGACCAGCTCGGCGTGGTCGCCCCTGATGTGCATGGTCACTCCCCGGGCAGTTCGGGCGGGATGTTCCGGCGGACGGATGGGACTCGGTACGGATCGGTGGAACGGGAGGAACTCGGCGGTGCTGGGTCGGGCTCGACGGGACCTGGCGGTGCTCGGCGGTGCTCGGTGCGGCTCGGTGCGGCTCGGTCGGGTCCCGCGGTGCTCGGCGAGCCCCCGCGGAACCGCGCGGGACGCGGACGCGCTCGCGACCGTCCGTCCGTCGATCTGTCGGTCTGTCTCTTATGTCTTCACACAACTGACGGCCCGTCGCCTGGAGAAGTTGCCGTCTGTGAACCAACCGAGACCGAATTCACTCCTGTGAGTGAATCGGTTCGTACGTGTAGAAGCCCTGGCCGCTCTTGCGGCCGAGGTCGCCGGCGTCGACCATGCGGCGCATGATCTCCGGCGAGGCGAACTTCTCGTCCTGCGACTCGGTGTAGATGTTGCCCGCGGCGTGCAGCAGGATGTCCACGCCCGTCAGGTCCGCGGTGGCCAGCGGACCCATCGCGTGGCCGAAGCCCAACTTGCAGGCGACGTCGATGTCCTCGGCGGTGGCGACCCCCGACTCGTACAGCTTGACCGCCTCCACGACCAGGGCCGAGATCAGCCGGGTGGTGACGAAGCCGGCCACGTCGCGGTTGACCACGATGCAGGTCTTGCCGACCGCCTCGGCGAACTCCCGCGCGCGGGCGAGGGTTTCGTCGCTGGTCTTGTGGCCGCGGACCAGCTCGCACAGGTTCATCAGCGGCACCGGCGAGAAGAAGTGGGTGCCGACCACGCGGTCGGGGCGGGAGGTCGCGGCGGCGATCTTGGTGATCGGGATCGCGGAGGTGTTGGAGGCGAGCACCACGTCCGGCCCGGTGATCTTGTCGAGCGCGGCGAAGATCTCCTGCTTGACCTCGATCTTCTCGAAGACCGCCTCGACCACGATCTCCGCGTCGGCGGCGGCTTCGAGGTCGGTGGTGGTGGTGATGCGGGCCAGCGCCGCGTCGGCGTCGGCCTGCGTCATCTTCCCCTTGGCGGTGAACTTGCCGTAGGACGCGGCGATCGCGTCCTTGCCGCGGGCCAGCGCCTCGTCGGTGACATCGCGCAGCACCACGTCGTAGCCGGCCTGGGCCGAGACCTGCGCGATGCCCGAGCCCATCAGTCCGGCTCCGATGACGGCGAGCTTCTTCGCCACGGCACACACCTCTCCGTTGGGGTATCTGGCCGGACCCTAACGCCCGTTCAGGCACGGGCGCGACAGGATGTAGGCCGCGTCACCATGTGTCGTTGGTCGCACGGCGGCGCGGCCGAGGGGGTGCGGGCGTCGCCCGGGAGGGGGCGGCACGGCGCCCGGACGCGGGCGGCACGCACCGCCCGGGGCGCACGGCGTCCCCGGGCGGCACGCGCGCAAGCGGAGACCGCCCCGACGGTCCGTCAGCCCTCCTCCGCCGCCGGCGGAGTGCCCCCGGGCGCGAGCAGCGCGGCGACCAGGCCGATCACCGGGACGAACGCGGCGACCCGGATCGCCGGCCGGAAGCCGTCGACGAAGGCGGCCGGGGACCCGTAGCCCCCGTGCGCGGCGAACACCGCGGACAGGATCGCGACGCCGAAGACGCCGCCGAGCTCGCGCAGCGCGGTGTTGGCGCCGGCCGCCACGCCCGCGTCCTGCGGCGGCACCGCGGCGGTCACCGCGTTGGCGGTGGTCGGGAAGCACATCGAGATGCCGACGCCCGACATCAGCAGCGGCGCGATCAGCGAGCCGTAGCCGACGCCGGTGTGGACCGTCGCGCCGAGCCAGGCGAGCCCGGCGGACTGCAGTGCGAGGCCGCCGGCCATGAACGGCTTGTTGCCGAACCGGTCCGCCAGGGTGCCGGCGATCGGCGCGACGACCATGGGCGTGGCCATCCAGACCAGCAGTCGCAAGCCCGCCTCGAACGGCCGGTAGCCCATCGCGACCTGGAAGAGCTGGGTCATGAAGAAGAGGGTGCCGATCAGCGAGATCGCCTGGAAGAAGATCACCGCGTTGGCGGTGGAGAAGGCGCGGGAGCGGAAGTAGGCGGGCGGCAGCATCGGGAACCGGGTGCGGCGCTCCCAGCCGACGAACGCGCCGATCAGCACGGCGCCCGCGGCGAGCGCCCCGATCACCTCGGCGCTCCCCCAGCCGGCCCCGGGCGCGCGGACCGGCGCCCAGGTCAGCGCGAACATCCCGGCGCCGACCAGCAGCAGCCCCACGATGTCCAGCTGCGGGCGCGGACCGCGGCTCTCGGTGAGCAGCAGCCGCGCGAGCAGCGCGACGACGACGGCGACCGGCACGTTCAGCCAGAAGATCCACTGCCAGGTGGCGCCCTGGGTGATGGCGCCGCCGACGACCGGTCCCGCGGCGATGCCCAGGCCCGAGACCCCGCCCCACACGCCGATCGCGGCGCCGCGCTTCTCGGCCGGGAAGGCGTCGCTGATCAGCGTCAGGGTCAGCGGCAGCAGCACCGCGGCGCCCGCTCCCTGCACCACCCGTGCGGCGATCAGCGGGCCGACCGAGCCGGACAGGGCGGCGGCCGCGGACGCGGCGGCGAAGACGAGGAGTCCCGCGACGTAGGTCCTGCGCCGGCCGAAGCGGTCGCCGAGCGCGGCGCCGGTCATCATCAGGCAGGCGAAGACCAGGTTGTAGGCGTTGATGGTCCATTCCAGGCTGGACAGGCTCGCGTGCAGGTCCACCCGCATCACCGGCAGCGCGGTCGCGACGACCACGACGTCGAGCGCGGCGAGGAAGCTGCCGAAGGAGGCGAGGACGAGGGTCCAGCCGCGGCGGGCGGCGGGGACGGCGGTCGCGCCGCCGGGACCGGCCGCGGCGGGCGCGGGCGGACCCGCGGGCGGTGCGGCGGCGCCGGCCGTGGAAGAGGTGGAGGAGGTGGAGGAGTCGGTACGGGTGGCTTCCGCCATGACGGGCGTTCCTCTCGCGTCGGCCCTCGGGCCGCTGACGACGTGACGCGTAGAGAGATCCGCCCGCCGCGCCGGACTCATCGCGCGCCGTGCGTCCGGTCGACGGCGTGGCCGATCGCCCGGCGGCTCCCCGCGGCGGCCCGCGCGGCCCGTCGCCGCTGCGCGCTACTCGCGCCACCGCATCGGCATCCCGAACCGCGGGAACAGCCGCGGGCTGAGGAAGACCGCGATCCGGCCGATCCGGGACGCGTCGGGGGCCGGGGTCAGCACGTGCACGGCGTGCGCGCGCAGGATCCCGTCGTCGCCGCGCAGGTAGTGCGCCATGCCCGGCTGCGCGTTGGCGTGCACCGGCACCATGCGGTTGCGGCCTGGCTCCACGAGCGCGCGCGGGCGCAGGAAGTCGGCGACCCGCTCGGCGCCGGTGAACCACGTCGGGTACGGCGGCATCTCCAGCACGGCGTCGTCGCGCAGCAGCCGCAGCAGCCCGTCCACGTCGGCGTTCTCGAACGCGGCCGCGTACCGGTCGAGCAGCGCCTTGGCCTCGGGCTCGGACGGCTCGGCGAACTGCTCCTCCGCGGGCGCGACCCGGGCCAGGTGGGCGCGGGCGCGCTGCAGCGCGCTGTTGACCGCGGCGGTGGTGGTGCCGAGCGTCAGCGCGGTCTCGGCGGCGGAGAAGGCCAGCACGTCGCGCAGGATCAGCACCGCGCGCTGCCGGGCCGGCAGGTGCTGGAGCGCGGCGACGAAGGCCAGCCGCAGGCTGCCGCGGGCGACCGCCACGGACGCCGGGTCGGCGGTGTGCGGGCGCGCGGCGTCGGCGGGGTCGAGGCCGGCGAGCGCGTCGGGCAGCGGCTCCATCCACAGCAGGTCCAGCCGCGCGGTCACCGGCCGGTCGATGCGGTCGTCGGGGCCGGCCAGGCCCGAGGGCATGGGGGTGCGCCGGCGGCGTTCCAGCGCGCGCAGGCAGGCGTTGGTGGCGATCTGGTAGAGCCAGCGGCGCAGCGAGGAGCGGCCCTCGAAGCCGCCGTAGAAGCGCCAGGCGCGCAGGTACGTCTCCTGGACCAGGTCCTCGGCGTCGTGCACCGAGCCGAGCATCCGGTAGCAGTGGGCGAGCAGTTCGGGCCGGTACGGGTCGGCGAGGCGGGCGAACTCCTCACGGTCCCCGGGCCGGTCCCCGGCCCGTACGGGCTCCCCGCCGTCATGTGCCCGCTGCTGCTCCGCCCGCGGTGTCGCCATCGCCGATCCCCACATCCGTCGTCAGGTCCGTGCGGTTACGGTCCCACGGATACCGATCCGCGCCGCACCGGGGATTCATCGCCGCCGCGCACCGCGGGCCCCGGGGCCGCAGGCCCTAAGCTCGACGGCATGGTCAATCTCACCCGCATTTACACCCGTACCGGCGACGACGGCACGACGGCGCTGGGCGACATGAGCCGCACCGCGAAGACCGACTCCCGCATCGCCGCCTACGCCGACGCCAACGAGGCGAACGCGGTGCTGGGCGTGGCGCTCGCGCTCGGGGGTCTCGCGCCGGAGGTGGCGCGGGTGCTGGTGCGGGTGCAGAACGACCTGTTCGACGTGGGCGCGGACCTGGCCACCCCGGTGGCGCCGGACCCGAAGTACCCGCCGCTGCGCGTCGAGCAGTCCTACGTGGACCGGCTGGAGGCGGACTGCGACCGCTTCCTGGAGCCGCTGGAGAAGCTGCGCAGCTTCATCCTCCCGGGCGGCACCCCCGGCGCGGCCCTGCTCCACCAGGCCTGCACCGTGGTACGCCGCGCCGAGCGCTCCACCTGGGCGGCCCTGGCCGAGCACGGCGACACGATGAACCCCCTCACCGCGACCTACCTCAACCGCCTGTCCGACCTCCTCTTCATCCTCGCCCGCACCGCGAACGCCGAGGTCGGCGACGTCCTGTGGGTCCCGGGCGAGAACCGCTGAGCGGAGAGTCCGTCCGACACCCCCGAGAAGCCGCCCGTCAGTCGGCGAAAAGATCCTCGCCGTCCCATCCGATGCGAACGGCGTCGTCGCGCAGCCGATCGCTCGCAGACTCCGCAGCACCGGGGGTTCGAAGCGTTGGGATGCGCTCACTTCTCATCGCCTCGGGGGGGACCAGGTGGTCGCGGGGGGGCGGGCGGCGCCGCCGGGAGGGGTCAGGCGACGTTGACGCGTTGGCCGGGAGGGGCTGCTTCGAGCCAGGCGAGGAAGCCGGTGAGGGCGTCGTCGCTCATCGCCAGCTCCAGGCGGACTCCGCGGTGGGTACAGCAAAGGACCACCGCGTCCGACAGGAGTGCCAGCTCTTCCGAGCCCTGCGGTGCGCGGCGGCCCGTGACCTCGATGGCGGGACGCTCCAGTACCCGGCGTGGGCGTGGCGCGTAGGAGAAGACGCGGAACCACTCGACGCGGTCGCCGCTGTAGCGCGCCACCCCGTAGACCCAGCCCTTGCCGCCGGGGGCGGCCGGCTCCGCGCCGTCGATGGCCGCCGCCGTGGCGCCTCCGGGGGCCGGGGAGCCCGGCGCGACCCGCAGGCTGCAGTCGAAGGTGCCGCCCGGCCGCTGGATCAGCCGCCGGCGCAGCCCGAACAGGAACAGCCCGAGCAGGGCCGCGATCAGCAGCGCTCCCACGGCTTCCACGGAGACGATCACGTTCACCGGCCTCCTCCGTGGCCGTGCGCACGGCCTGTCGCTGCTGTTACTGCTCCGATACCACCAGTATCACCGCCAGCCGCGGACCACCCCCGAGGGGCAGTCCGCGGCGCCGTAAGTCCTGCGGTCCCGCTGTCCGCCGGCCGTCCGCGCTCAGTGCGCGCCGGCCGCGGCGGCCAGCCGGACCTCCGCGCGGCGCTGGGCCGCGGCGTCGGTCTCGGACTTGGACCGCTGCAGGGCCCGCTCCGCGCGGTCGACGTCGATCTCGTCGGCCAGCTCGGCGATCTCCGCGAGGATGGAGAGCTTGTTGTCCGCGAACGAGATGAACCCGCCGTGGACCGCGGCGACGACGGTGCCGCCGTCGCTGGTGCGGATGGTCACGGGACCGGACTGCAGCACCCCGAGCAGCGGCTCGTGGTTGGCCATGATGCCGATGTCACCCGACATGGTGCGGGCGACGACCAGGTTGGCCTCGCCGGACCAGACATTGCGGTCCGCGGCGACCAGCTCGACGTGAAGATCGGCCAAGACGGCTCCTCGGGTCGGCACCCTCCGTCCGCGGAGGATGCGTAAGACAAAGAATAAGGGGTGCGTGAGGGGGGCCGGACCCGGGTCCGGCCCCCCTCACGCGCACGCCGGACTGCGGCTCAGCTGACGCCGAGCTTCTTGGCGTTGGCCTTCAGGTCGTCGAGACCGCCGCACATGAAGAACGCCTGCTCCGGGAAGTGGTCGTACTCGCCGTCCGCGATCGCGTTGAACGCCGCGATCGACTCGTCCAGCGACACGTCCGAGCCGTCGACACCGGTGAACTGCTTCGCCGCGTGGGTGTTCTGCGACAGGAAGCGCTCGATGCGCCGCGCGCGGAAGACGGTGAGCTTGTCCTCCTCGCCCAGCTCGTCGATGCCGAGGATGGAGATGATGTCCTGGAGGTCCTTGTACTTCTGCAGGATGCCCTTGACGCGCGAGGCGCAGTCGTAGTGGTCCTGCGAGATGTAGCGCGGGTCCAGGATGCGGGACGTGGAGTCCAGCGGGTCCACCGCGGGGTAGATGCCCTTCTCCGAGATCGGCCGGGAGAGCACGGTCGTCGCGTCGAGGTGGGCGAAGGTGGTGGCCGGCGCCGGGTCGGTCAGGTCGTCCGCGGGGACGTAGATCGCCTGCATCGAGGTGATCGAGTGACCGCGGGTGGAGGTGATCCGCTCCTGCAGCTGGCCCATCTCGTCGGCCAGGTTCGGCTGGTAACCCACCGCGGAGGGCATCCGGCCGAGCAGCGTGGAGACCTCGGAGCCCGCCTGGGTGAACCGGAAGATGTTGTCGATGAAGAACAGCACGTCCTGGTTCTGCACATCGCGGAAGTACTCCGCCATGGTCAGGCCGGCCAGGGCGACCCGCAGCCGGGTGCCCGGCGGCTCGTCCATCTGGCCGAAGACCAGCGCGGTCTGCGGGAGCACGCCGGACTCGGCCATCTCCTCGATCAGGTCGTTGCCCTCACGGGTGCGCTCGCCGACGCCGGCGAAGACGGAAACGCCCTCGTGCAGCTTGGCCACACGCATGATCATTTCCTGGATGAGCACGGTCTTGCCCACGCCCGCGCCGCCGAACAGGCCGATCTTGCCGCCCTTGACGTACGGGGTGAGCAGGTCGACGACCTTCAGACCGGTCTCGAACATCTCGGTCTTCGACTCGAGGTCGTCGAACTTCGGCGCCTTGCGGTGGATCGCCCAGCGCTCGGTGACCTCGGACTCGGCCTGCGGGTCGTTGAGGATCTGGCCCAGGGTGTTGAAGACGCGGCCCTTGGTGACGTCGCCGACCGGCACGGTGATGCCGTCGCCGGTGTCGGTCACCGGGGCCTGGCGGACCAGGCCGTCGGTGGGCTGCATGGAGATGGCGCGGACCAGGCCGTCGCCCAGGTGCTGCGCGACCTCCAGGGTCAGCGTCTTGGTGGCGCCGTCCGCGGACGGGTCGGCGACCTCGACGTGCAGCGCGTTGTAGATCTCCGGCATGGCGTCGACGGGGAACTCCACGTCGACGACCGGGCCGATGACCCGCGCCACCCGGCCGGTGGCGGTGGTTTCAACAGTGGTGGTCATAGTGGTCAGTCACTCCCCGCGTTCGCGTCGGCCAGGGCGCTGGCGCCACCGACGATCTCGCTGATTTCCTGGGTGATGTCGGCCTGGCGGGCCGCGTTGGCAAGCCGCGTGAGCGACTTGATGAGGTCTTCCGCGTTGTCGGTGGCGGACTTCATCGCCCGGCGGCGGGCCGCGTGCTCGGAAGCGGCGGCCTGCAGCAGCGCGTTGTAGATCCGGCTCTCGACATAACGCGGCAGCAGCGCGTCCAGCACGCCCTCCGCGGACGGCTCGAACTCGAACAGCGGCAGCGCCTCGCCCTTCTGGCGCTGCTCCACCGCCGCACCCGCGCCGTCGCCGGCCGGGTCGGCGCCCGCCTCGGCGCCGTCGAGGGTCAGCGGCAGCAGCCGCCTGGCGACCGGGTTCTGCGTCATCATCGAGATGAACTCGGTGAAGACGATGTGCAGCTCGTCCACCCCGCCCTCGGCCGTGTCCTGCTGCAGCGCCTCGATCAGGGGCGCCGCGACGGCCTTGGCGTCGGAGTACTGCGGGCTGTCGGAGAAGCCGGTCCAGGCCTCGGCGACGTCGCGCTCGCGGAAGGAGTAGTAGGCCACCGCCTTGCGGCCGACGACGTAGGACCGCACGTCCTTGCCCTCGGCGCGCAGCTGCTCGCCGAGCCGCTCGGCGGCCTTGATCGCGTTGGAGGAGTAGCCGCCGGCCAGACCGCGGTCGCTCGTGACGAGCAGGACCGCGGCCCGGGTCGGGTTCTCCGCCTCGGTGGTCAGCGGGTGCTTGGTGTTGGAGCCGGTCGCCACCGCCGTGACGGCGCGGGTCAGCTCGTCGGAGTACGGGGACGAGGCCGCCACCTGGCGCTGGGCCTTGATGATCCGCGAGGCCGCGATCATCTCCATCGCCTTGGTGATCTTCTTCGTGGCGGTGACGGACCTGATCCGGCGCTTGTAGACCCGAATCTGTGCGCCCATGCGATCAGCCCTCGACCAGCAGCGCGCCCGAGGACGTCTCGAACTGCTTCTTGAAGGCGGCGACCGCTTCGGTGAGCGTCTCGATGGTCTCGTCCGGCAGCTTGCCGGTCTCGACGATCGCGGTCAGCAGGGACTTGTGCTCGCGGTGCAGGTAGTCCAGCAGCTCCCGCTCGAAGCGCCGGATGTCCTCGACCGGTACGTCGTCCAGCTTGCCGGTGGTGCCGGCCCAGATGGAGACGACCTGGTCCTCGACCGGGAACGGGGCGTACTGGCCCTGCTTGACCAGTTCCATCATCCGCTGGCCGCGCTCCAGCTGCGCCTTGGACGCGGCGTCGAGGTCGGAGCCGAAGGCGGCGAACGCCTCCAGCTCGCGGTACTGCGCCAGGTCGAGCTTCAGCCGGCCGGAGACCTGCTTCATCGCCTTGATCTGGGCGGAGCCGCCGACCCGGGAGACCGAGATGCCGACGTTCAGCGCGGGCCGCTGGCCGGCGTTGAACAGGTCGGACTCCAGGAAGCACTGGCCGTCGGTGATGGAGATGACGTTGGTCGGGATGAACGCGGAGACGTCGTTGGCCTTGGTCTCCACGATCGGCAGGCCGGTCATCGAGCCGGCGCCCAGGTCGTCGGAGAGCTTGGCGCAGCGCTCCAGCAGGCGGGAGTGCAGGTAGAACACGTCGCCCGGGTAGGCCTCGCGGCCCGGCGGGCGACGCAGCAGCAGGGAGACCGCGCGGTAGGCGTCGGCCTGCTTGGACAGGTCGTCGAAGACGATCAGCACGTGCTTGCCCTGGTACATCCAGTGCTGGCCGATGGCCGAGCCGGTGTAGGGGGCGAGGTACTTGAAGCCGGCCGGGTCGGACGCCGGGGCGGCGACGATCGTGGTGTACTCCAGCGCGCCGGCCTCCTCCAGTGCGGCGCGCACGCCGGCGATGGTGGAGCCCTTCTGGCCGATGGCGACGTAGATGCAGCGGACCTGCTTCTTCGGGTCGCCCGAGCGCCAGTTGTCGCGCTGGTTGATGATCGTGTCGATGGTCAGCGCGGTCTTGCCGGTCTGCCGGTCGCCGATGATCAGCTGGCGCTGGCCGCGGCCGATCGGGGTCATCGCGTCGACGGCCTTGAGGCCGGTCTGCATGGGCTCGTGCACCGACTTGCGCTGCATGACGGTGGGCGCCTGCAGTTCGAGGGCGCGGCGGCCCTCGGTCTCGATCTCGCCGAGGCCGTCGATCGGGTTGCCCAGCGGGTCGACGACCCGGCCGAGGTAGCCCTCGCCGACCGCCACCGAGAGCACCTCGCCGGTGCGCTGCACCGGCTGGCCCTCCTCGATGCCGTCGAACTCGCCGAGGATGATCGCACCGATCTCCCGCTCCTCGAGGTTGAGGGCGAGGCCGAGGGTGCCGTCCTCGAACTTCAGCAGTTCGTTCGCCATGGCCGAGGGCAGTCCCTCGACCTTCGCGATGCCGTCTCCGGCAACGCTGACCGTGCCGACCTCCTCGCGCGAGGCGGCGTCCGGCTGGTACGACTGGACGAAAGTCGCCAGCGCGTCCCGGATCTCCTCCGGCCGGATCGTGAGCTCCGCCATCTGGGTTCCCTGCTCTCCTTGTTGGGCCCTATGTTCTGGGGGTCTGGGGATTTCCCCCAGAGCACTGCGGCCAACTCGGGCCGCCTTCATGCTTCTTGAGTTGGTGTCGCCGGGCGGTGGGGGTCAGCCCGCCATCCGGCGCGCCGCCTCGTCGAGGCGGTCCGCGATGGAGCCGTTGATGACCTCGTCGCCGATCTTCACCCGGACTCCGCCGAGGACCTCGGGGTCCACGTCGAGGTTCAGGTGCACACGCCGGCCGTAGATCCTGGCCAGTGCGTCGCCCAGGCGCTCCTTCTGCCGGTCGCTGAGCGGGACCGCCGAGACGACCTCCGCGACCATCCGGCCCCGGCGAGCGGCGGCCAGCTTGGACAGGGATTCGATCCCTCCGTCCAGGCTACGTCCTCGCGGCGCGGTGACCAGACGGCTGACCAGCCGCTGGGTGACGGGAGCCGCCCGGCCGCCGAGCAGCGAGCGCACCAGGTCGGCCTTGGCCTGGCCGGTGGCGGCGCGGCTGCCGAGCGCCGTGCGCAGCTCCGCGCTGCTGCCGACGATCCGGCCGAAGCGGAACAGCTCGTCCTCGACGTCGTCCAGCGAGCCGTCCCGCTCGGCGGCGATGAGGTCGGCGCTGTCGGCCAGCTCCTCGACCGCGTCGGTCAGGTCGCGGGACTGCGACCAGCGGGCCCTGACCATGCCGCTGAACAGGTCGAGGGTGTCCGCGTTGATCTGGCCGGACAGCAGCCGCCGGGCCAGCTCGGCCTTGGCCTCGCCGTCCTGGGCCGGGTCGGTCAGGGCGCGGCGCAGGGTGCCCTCGCGGTCGAGCAGCGCGGTGAGCGCCGCGAGCTGGTCGGCGAGCCGGGTGACGTCGACGGTCCGGCTCGCGGTCAGCGTGTCGAGCCGTTCGCGGGCGGCGTGCAGCGCGTCGCGGCTGGCTCCGTTCATCGGCTGGCCTCGGCTGCCGAGGCGGACTCGTCGAGCCCGTCCAGGAAGCGGTCGATGGTGCGGCTCTGCCGGGCGCTGTCCTGGAGGGACTCGCCGACGAGCTTGCCGGCCAGGTCGGTGGCGATGCGGCCGACCTCCTGGCGCAGCGCGACCGTCACCTGGCGGCGGTCCGCCTCGATCTGGGCGTGGCCGGAGGCGATGATGGCCTCGCGCTGGCGCTGGCCCTCCTCGCGCATCTCCGCGATGATCTCCGCACCCTGCTGCCGGGCCTGCTCGGTGATCCGGGCCGCCTCGTGGCGGGCCTCGGCGAGCTGCGCCTTGTACTCCTCCAGCGTGCGGTTGGCCTCGGCCTGCGCCTTCTCCGCGCGCTCCAGGCCGCCCTCGATGGCGTCGTGCCGCTCTTCCAGGGTCTTCTGGATGTTCGGCAGGAGCTTCTTTCCGAGGTAACCGAAGACGATGAAGAAGCAGATCAGGCCGACAATCAGTTCCGCGGTGTCGGGGATGAGCGGATTCTGCGCCCCCTCTTCCGCCAGGAAGGTCATCATGTCTGAACCTTTCGTCGGGTTGCTTTAGCGGCGGGGCCGGCTCACTTCTGGAAGATGAAGGGAACGACCAGGCCGAGGAGCGCGAGCACCTCGCAGAGGGCGAAGCCGAGGAACATGTTGGTACGGATGATCGGCATGGCCTCGGGCTGGCGGGCCATGGCCTCGATCGAGTGGCCGAAGACGAGGCCGATGCCGACGCCGGGGCCGATGGCGGCCAGACCGTAGGCGATCGCGCCCATGCGGCCCGCGACGGTGGTGGAGGCGGCGAGGTTGACGAGCTCGGCAGACATTTCCCTGTCTTCCTTCGTTTTGCGGTCCGTTGGGGGGCTTCCCAGCGGAAAACGGTGTGGTGGTGGGCGCCTTGCGGGGGTCGGCGACCCCCGCCGGGGGTCAGTGACCCTCTTCGAGCGCTCCCTGGATGTAGATCGAGGCAAGCAGCGTGAAGATGTACGCCTGCAGGAACTGGATCAGTACCTCCAGGGCGGTCATCAGGATCGCGATGACGAGCGAACCGCCGGACACCGCCGTGAACCAGGCGGGGGTCAGCAGATACCAGGTCGCCACGCTGAACATCACGATCAGCATGTGACCGGCGAACATGTTGGCCCACAG